>CAYNZV010000032.1:12021-42828 GCA_964401715.1 uncultured Gemmatimonadaceae bacterium
ATGTCGGAGACTAAGATTGGATCAGCCAGACCCACACAATGGCGAACAAACACGTCGGCCAGTGGTTTGGGAGCAATCACCTGTACCGGTTCCACGTTTTGCAACTGAGCATGCAACGCACCCAGCTCGATGCCCAGAACATTATCCGCGAGCATTCGGTAGTAGCTCATGCCAATGGCATTCCCAAGACCGTCGATCAACGCTCTTTCCATGAGACTACTGCCTTGACCAGCTGTCAGGTGGTTCAAACCATGCTCATCAGCCCACTGCAGCATGGCATGGTAACCGCATCGCCAGATCTCGAAGACTACCCCTGGCGTGGCTGCAATCTCCCCATAGATGACAGCCCCCCTCCTAGCTCCCCACATGAGGTCTGCCAAGTTTTCTGCGTAGCTTCTGTCCGGATCTTTGTCGAACCACTTCGGCGGCAAAACGTCCGCCGCATAGCCGGTCGCCCGGGAACCGGAGGCCAGCTCCACTTCCATCGCAACGTGAAGAATCGGGGCTGCAAGTACTGTAGCGGTGCCGAACCGAAATGGCATTCGCGTTCGCAGGTTGCGTACGAAGAACTGAATCTCTTTGATCGCGATTTCTACGGGGGCCACAATGATGCTCAGGCGAGAAGTGCCTTCGCCCGACTGAGCTGCTCGAGCACAGCTCCTCTAGCCGTGCCACCCGGCAGGTTTCGGCGTTCTGGACTGTTTGTCAGCTCTAGGATTTCTATGGCGTCATCCTGGAACAACGGAGTGACTTGGCGCAAATCGGCGAGTTTGAGTGCGGTCATATCGATCTGCTTAGACTCGCAATGCCGCACCACCTGGCCAACGATGCGATGAGCTTCTCGGAACGGCGCCCCTTTGCCGACCAGATAATCTGCAAGGTCGGTTGCCAGCATGTTACCGTCCATGCTTTCCCGCATCCGGTGCGGTCTCAGTTCCATCGTCTTCCAGACACCGGCGAAGATGTTCACGCTGGCCATGGTAGTATCCAAGGAGTCAAACAGTGGCTCTTTGTCTTCCTGCATATCCCGGGCGTAAGTCAAAGGGATTCCCTTCATGGTGGTCAACAACGCCAGAAGATTCCCATACACCCGCCCGGTCTTACCCCGTACCAGCTCCAGCGAATCTGGGTTTTTCTTTTGCGGCATCATGCTGGAACCAGTAGAGTAGGTGTCAGCAAGCTGAACGAAGCCGAACTCTGCCGAAGACCATATTATTAGGTCTTCGCAGTACCGGCTCAGATGCATCATCATGATCGACAACGACGAGAGAAATTCGAGCAGGAAATCACGATCGCTTACCGCGTCCAGGCTGTTGGCGGCGACTTCGTCGAAACCCAGGTCGTCTGCCAGTGCTCGTCGATCTATCGGAAAGGCGCAACCCGCCAAGGCGCCAGAACCTAGCGGCAGCACCTCGGACCGTTTCTTGGCATCGGCCAGCCGACCTCGATCGCGCTCCAACATCCAGAATAGAGCTAGGGCATAGTGAGAAAACAAAATTGGCTGGGCTTGTTGGAGATGGGTGTATCCTGGGAGCAGCAAGTCGAGATGATCCTCCGCCGACTCCGCGAGTACCCTCTGCAATCCCCGAAGCTGCTCTTGCAGTTGACCGATGGCGCCACGTAGATACAGGCGCTCGTCGGTACAAACCTGGTCATTGCGACTACGGCCAGTGTGAAGCTTGCCGCCTAATGGCCCGATGAGTTCGATCAATCGCGCTTCCACGGCCATGTGAATATCCTCGATTTCCGGACGCAGATCGTCAGGTGAATCTCTAAGATCTACGCCGGCCTTCGCAAGGCCATCAAGCATTTTCTGCAGCTCTCCCGCGTCCAAAATTCCCGCTTTGTGCAAGGCACGCGCATACGCCATGCTGGCCTCAATGTCCACCTCCAAGAGCCGCTGGTCGAAGTGAACAGAAGCGCTGAATTCCTGCATCATACGGTCCGGTGTTGCTGAAAAGCGTCCCCCCCAAGGTCGTTTGTTTTCCATGTCAACTGGATGACCGACGCTGTCAAAACTTGGCGTAGCGTCGTTAGTGGTGTGAAAAACGACTAGTCTAAGCCCTGTTGCAGGATCTCATCGAAGACATCGACAACTTCATCGATACGGTCTTTCTCAACCACCAGAGGAGGCAAGAAACGAACTACGTCTGGTCCTGCTGTGGCAACCAGGATCTCTCGTTGGCGAAAAGCAGCAAGATAATCAGCGGCCGGCCGTTCGGTCACCGCTCCAGCAATCAAACCGCGGCCACGGATTTCCTTTATGTGATCGGGCCAACGCTCTTTGAGCTTGGTCAACCTGCCAATTAGGTGGTCTCCCTTTTCCTTCACGCCCTCCACAAATCCATCCCCTTCGATCTTTGCAAAAACCGCCAGAGCCGCACTGCACACCACTGGATTGGCGCCAAATGTGGCGGCATGATCACCTGGTTTGACAGCTTCTGCAACCTTCTGGCGCAACAGGCTGACTCCTATGGGCAACCCGCCACCAAGAGCTTTTGCCAGAGTCATGATATCTGGCTCCACCCCGTACTGCTGATACGCCCAAAGTGAACCCGTGCGCCCGAGCCCAGCTTGGATCTCATCGAAGATGAGCAGCATTTCCTTGTCGTCGCAAAGCATTCGCAAGCCGGCCAAGAACTCGTCCGTGGCTACGTGTATCCCGCCCTCAGCTTGCAGCGGTTCTACCAAGATGGCACAGGTATCATCGCTCACGAGTCTTTCCACCGATCCCAGATCGTTGAATTCGGCAAAATCGACACCTGGCAGTAGCGGTTGAAAACCCTCATGGTATTTGGGTTGTCCCGTTGTCGAAATAGATCCGTAGGTGCGACCGTGAAACGAGTTTTGCATGGCGATAAAGCGGCTCTTCCCCTGCTTGAAGTTTACGTGGCCCCATTTGCGGGCAAACTTTAGCGATGCTTCCCACGCTTCCGTGCCGCTATTGCAGAAGAAAGCGCGATCAGCAAAAGAGCTCTCTACCAGCTTCTGTGCCAGCTCATTTGAGGGAATGGTGTGATACAGGTTCGAGACGTGCATCAATTTGGACATTTGGTTTTCTACCGCCTTGAGAACCTCGTAGTCACCGTAACCAAGAGCATTGACCGCCAAACCGCTAACGAAGTCGAGATACCTGTTGCCGTCGGTGTCGAATAGGTATACACCGTTTCCGCGCTCCAAGACAAATTCAGGTCGACCATATGTCTGCAATACGTATTTGTTTTCGAGTGCGACTATTTCCTCGGTCCTCATCTCAATACCTCTCGGCTAGTGGACAATCTGAGTGCCTATGCCTTCATCCGTAAAAAACTCCAAAAGCATTGCATGTGGAATCCGCCCATCGATAATATGCGTTTTGTGCACCCCACCCTTCACCGACTTGACGCCCGCGTTAACCTTCGGAATCATGCCTCCGGCGATAACCTCGCTGGCAATCAGTTCATCGACCTCTCGTACGTGCACGGTAGACAGCAAACTGTGTTCGTTCGCCGCGTCACGCAAGATACCCTTGACGTCGGTCAAAAAGACTAGCTTTTCTGCGTGCAGGGCAACCGCGATCTCGGCAGCGGCGATGTCGGCATTCACGTTGTAACTCTGACCTTCGGCATCACGTCCTATCGGCGCAACCACCGGAATGGCACCCGAATCGACGAGGTCGATCAGTGGTGCGGGATCGATATGATCGACGTCTCCCACGAACCCGATGTCGACCGGTCCTTCTGGAGTTTCCGCCAGCTGTTTGCTCACCTGCATCACCCCCGATTCTTTCGCAGAAACACCCGCGCTTTCCCCGCCTAGCTCTCCGATGGTATCGACGATCGCGGCGTTTATCTCGCCGAATAACACATCTTCCACCACTTTCATTGCACACTCGTCCGTCACTCGAAGCCCGTTGACTCGAGTGCTCTCCATGCCAAGCGCTTCCAACCTGCGCGTTATGGCCAGTCCCCCTCCGTGCACTACCACGGGCTTCATCCCCACAATCTCCATGAAAACGACATCCTGTAGCACTGTATCGGCATCATTTGAACCGTTCATGGTGCTGCCGCCGTATTTTACGACGACGATCTTGCCGCGAAATGACTGAATGTACGGCAGTGCCTCGATTAAGGTATTCGCCTTTACGATCTGTTTCTGAAGGAATGGTACTGTCATTGGAGCGACCCAGTTCCTCTGATCTTGTTGAGGCGTTCCACGACAACCTCCGCGGAATGTGAATCCGCCGCGATCAGAAAAATAGTATTATCACCGGCAATCGTACCAATCACCTCTGACCAGCATATGCGATCCACCGCTTCACATACACTTTGCGCATGTCCCGAAAGCGTATGTGCAACTACCATGTTTTGAGCCCGTTGAATCCTTACGAGGTAGTCCCGCAGCTCCCGTTCGAGGATACTCTGGTCGCGAACGGTAACACCTGCCTGCGGAATGGCGTACCTGAAACCGCCATCCGGAGTCGGCATGCGCACTACGCCCAATTCTCGCAAATCTTTCGATAGGGTCGACTGGCTCACTATAAACCCTTTATTTTCAAGAGTTTCTGCCAATCTGTCGTGAGTCCCGATAATCTCTTGTCGAAGGACATCGCGAATGTTGCTATGACGGACCTGTTTGTTTCCCATGAAGACTAAATGAGTAATAATTATTCATAATTTATGATAAAAATGTGAATATACCGCTGATACAATCACTTGTCAACAGTGTTTCCTCGTGATCGTGGCTGCGATGGGCCTAGTCCTCATCTGCATTTGCGTTGACGACCGGAGCCTCTCCTTTGGGAGCCATGAGCTCCGTAAGTCTTTGCCGCAATTCGGCTCCCGCGAGGCCACGCACTAGGACCCCACCGATCGCTAGCGAGATTACCCGGCTCTCCTCGGACACAATGACTGTGACCGCATCGGATTCCTGGGACAAACCGAGCGCAGCGCGGTGCCTCGTCCCCAATCGTTCATCGTCCACGTCTTCGGTCAGCGGCAGGGTGCAACGTGCTGCCACCAACTGCTCCCCCTGGATCACTACCGCTTGATCGTGCAACGGCGATCTAGGCGTGAATATGGTGGTTAGAAGATCGGCCGACACCTGGGCATTCAACGGGACACCGGAATCAACTATCGACCCCAGTTGCACCTCCCTGACCATGACCAACAAAGCTCCAAAACCGCGGCTAGCCAGCTGTTCCGCCGCGGCGGCTACCTCGTCGACTACATGCGAGGATTCTGACTTGTAGAGCCAGCGAAACACCGGACTCTGACCGAGTACTCCCAACAAACGACGCAGTTCCGGTTGAAAGAGAATCACCAAAAGGATCAGTAGAATGGAGCGGACCTGTTCCAAAAGCCACACTAAGGCATCCATCTCCAGCAGGGGAGCTGCCATGGCTACGGTAACCACCAAGAAGAGCCCGACGAGCATCTGTGCTGCCCTGGTGCCGCGGATCAACCCCAGCACACGGTAAATGATAAACGCCACGATAAGAATGTCGAGAATCGAGGTTATGGACACCGGTAGGAACCCGAAGAGATGAAACAAAGTTAGTTTATCTTCAATCACGGTTGACTCGGCCGTTCAGTCGGCTGCATCAATAGCCTCAATCATTCGGGCCAGGAGTACGGTCTCTTTGACGTCGTGTACGCGGAGAATCTTGGCGCCTCGGAGAATGGCTATCGAAGCAACAGCCAGACTGCCCTCCAAGGCTTCTTCTGCGGTGCTTTCGAGGGTCTTCCAGATGAACGATTTGCGGGAGGCGCCGATCAATATCGGGCATCCTAAGCCGACGAGATCCTGCAGCCGTTTGAGAAGAATCAGGTTTTGCGCCGGTCCCTTGCAAAATCCTAAACCCGGATCCACTGCGATGTTTTCCGACTTAACCCCGCCCTGCAGCGCAACCTGGACTCTGCTTTGCAGATAGACCCTTACATCGCGCGCAGGATCGCTGCTCAGAGACGATCGTTCCCCGTCGTGCATGAGAATGACCGGGACGTTTCTGCCACTGGCCAGGTGCACCATGCCTGGATCTGCTTCCATGGCGCTAATGTCATTGATGACATCCGCACCGGCGTCTAGGGCTTGGCGGGCAACCTTTTCCTTGGTGGTGTCGATGGAAATAGGGATGATAGAGCGCCGTCTCACCGCCTCGATTACGGGAATAACTCTGCCACATTCCTCGTCGCTTTCTACCGTGACAACTGAACCGTACAGTGCAGGTGGACGCGTCGACTCACCACCGATATCGATGATGTCGGCGCCCTCGTCCTCCATCTCCAAGGCCCGATCGGCGGCCATATCCGCGGAGGAATAGCGTCCGCCATCGTAGAACGAATCCGGTGTCATATTCAAAATACCCATAACCTGACAATGATCCCGAAAGTCGATGACTCTCCCATCCAATTGCCAGCTCATTCACTGGGTTCTCCTCCTCCGGGTTCCTGTGGTTTGTTTTCCATAGAATTCTGATCTCTGGCCGCTTTCTCAGCCCCATGGCCGTTTTTCCCGTCCGGCCTGCCTGCCTTCACCTCATCGCACTGCTTCTCCAGCGACCTCGCCCGCGCACCCTCGATTGGCTTGCCTTCCAAGATGCAGTCGATGTCTGAGTCGTCCAGCACTTCGTGCTTCAGAAGAGCCGATGCCAGTGCGTGCAAGCTATCAAGGTTTGAATTTAACAGTTCCGTAGCAGTTTCCTCGGCTCGGATTACGAGCATACGGATCTCGTCGTCGATAGCTAACGCGGTCTGCTCGGAAAAGTTGCGCGTGCGCGAGAACTCCTTGCCCAGAAATACCTCTTCGTCGGCGCCACCCAGTGATAGGGGACCGATCTTCTTGTTCATTCCCCACTCGCAGACCATCGAACGAGCAAGCGAGGTAACCTGTTTGTAATCTCCTTGCGCTCCAGTCGAACGCTCGTTGAAAATTATCTTCTCGGCGCAACAACCTCCCAGCGCGGTAGACAAATGCGCTTTCAGGCACGTCTCCGTTATGGAGCGACGTTCGTCGGAAAGGAACGAAACCATGCCCATAGTCTGCCCGCGGGGAATGATTGTCGCTTTGTAAATAGGAGGGGCTCCGGAAAGCAGCTTTGCCACCATGGCATGGCCGGCTTCGTGATAGGCAGCCAGCTTTTTGTCCTCTTCACTCATTAACATGCTTTTGCGTTCCGCCCCCATCATCACCTTGTCCTTGGCTTCCTCGAAATCTGCCATGGCCACGGCGTCCTTATCGCGACTCGAAGCCAACAAGGCCGCTTCGTTGACCAGATTCGCCAGGTCCGCTCCCGACAAGCCTGGGGTACTTTTGGCTACGCGCTCCAGATCAACATTTTCCCCCAACGGCATTTCCCTAGAATGGACATCGAGAATGCCCTGGCGTCCGCGCAGATCCGGAAGATCTACTACTATGCGCCGATCGAATCGTCCCGGACGCAACAAAGCGGGATCGAGGACATCCGGTCGATTGGTGGAAGCGAGCAAAATGACGCCGTCGTTGGGCTCGAAACCATCCATTTCGACAAGAAGTTGGTTGAGAGTTTGCTCGCGTTCGTCGTGACCGCCTCCGATTCCCGCTCCGCGGTGCCGACCCACGGCGTCGATCTCATCCATGAAGATGATGCAGGGAGCGTTGGTTTTCCCCTGTTCGAACAAGTCGCGCACTCTCGACGCACCTACGCCCACAAACATCTCCACAAAATCTGATCCGCTGATACTGAAGAATGGTACCCCCGCTTCACCAGCCACGGCGCGCGCGAGATGAGTCTTGCCGGTCCCCGGGGGGCCAACCAACAGAACGCCCTTGGGGATTCTGCCTCCTAACCGTTGGAACTTCTTCGGGTCTTTGAGAAACTCGATAATCTCTTCAAGCTCCTGCTTTGCTTCGTCCACCCCCGCTACATCTGCAAAGGTTGTTTTCCCTTTTTCCTCCATGAGCAGTTTGGCGCGACTCTTACCAAAGGAAAAGAGTCCCCGTGCGCCTCCTTGCATCTGACGAAGCATGAAGATCCAGAAGCCTATGAAGAGCAACCAAGGAAGAAAGCTCAACAGCACACCGTACCATTGAAACGGCTTTTCTTTGAAGCGAAAATCCAACCCGACCGATTCCCATTCACGCTTGGTGGCCGCATCGATGGGACCTAGGTAGACGATGAAACGGGAACCATCTACCAATGTTCCGTGGAATTCGCTTTCGCCGACAACCGTACCACTATCGATTTCGCCGTTGCCTAAGTATTCCCGATACCGTTTGTAAGAGATCACCTCGGCATCGCTGGGCATACTGCCAAAAAATTTCGCGGCGAAAATCAAGATCAAGATGAAGAGAACCCAAAAAGCTTGTGTCTTGGACGGACGCCTCCACCGGCGACTTTCCTTCGGCGAGGGTCGGGATGCATCCAGCGGCGTGCCTTGTCCTTCAGGCTGATGGGGTTCTTCTCGTTCCATAGTGCTCAGACGGCGAACCCCGCCTTTTCAATGAGGCAACGATCATTCGACGGGTGGTAGACTGCACGCTGAAAGGATGCGATGGTCGCAGTCCCGCTACCCATACGACCTCCGGTCCCTTTGCAAGCAGGAAGATGTCTTCGCGCAGGATTCGCGGCACCCCCAAGTCGATGAGAAACTGGCTGACCCGCTTATGCCCTTTCATTCCCAACGGCTGGAAAACGTCGCCGGAGCGAATCGATCTAAGCTGGAGTCTCGATCCAAGGAGATCCGCATCGAATGCCTCCCGATCACCTCCGAGACTCCGCTTGATCGCGTTGAAATCGGCGACGGCAGCCGGTACACTCGTCAGCTCCAAACCCAACTCGGTTATACTTGCGGTTCCCGGCACCTCGACGTCAACCTCGAAATGCGATTTCCCATTTCGCATGATCAACTGCTGGCCTGTAACCTGATACCTCAGCTCGTGAGTCAAAGCTCGTTGGCCTTCAGGGGCTCTGGTGGCAGCTACGATTAGCTCTTCGATACGCATGAAGGTACACCATGCTTGGCCCATGAAGTCACCTAGCAACCTTCGTAGAATTCGCCGGCGAATCGCCAAGTGCAAAGCCTGAAATCTGTTTCTGTCGATTACAGCCAGTGCCGGTGTTGGTTTCGTCACAACCTCTTTGCTTGCGGCTTCGACACATTCAGCGACAAAAGCATCCTCCTCCCGCAAAACACTGGCTGTGCGCCCCAAAATTTCGACGATACTGGGATTGAAACTGCGGCGAAGCTGCGGCAAAAGACGGTGGCGGATGCGGTTTCTCAAATGGCGAACATCCGCATTAGTGGAATCGCTGCAGAAACGCAGGCCACGCTGCCCAGCGTAAAATTCGATTTCGGCCCGCCTGCAAAACAACAAAGGTCGTAGATAGCACCCCTCACGCAGCGGTTGCATCCCCGACAATCCAGCCAATCCGCTCCCCCTCAGCAATCGCATGAGAACGGTTTCCGCCTGATCATCGGCATGATGCCCGAGCGCAACGTATTTAGCACCCTCCGAGTCAACGACCTTATCCAAGAATTCGAACCTGGCTTCCCGAGCGGCGTTTTCCAGTGAAGCGCCAACATTGGCGATGCGATGGTTTGGCTGCAGTCGATCACGGACGCAGCGAACACCCAACTCTTCACATAACCCCTCGACAAAATCGGCGTCGCTGGCAGAGTCTGAGCGCCAACCATGATCGAGGTGAGCTGCAACCAGTTCCAATGAGAAGCGGTCCCTGAGCGTACACAGGATGTCCAGCAAGACAACAGAATCGGCGCCACCGGACACAGCCACTACTACTCCCGTTTTTCGAATCGAATGTTGTGAAAGAATTTTCTCCACCGCCTGGTGCAGTCTGATGCTATCGGCGCAGGGTTCGGACATTGGAAGGGATGGCACGTATCTGTCTTGTAGATTTAGCACTTTTGAACGCTGGAATGAGTATTGCTGACTTGGAACGAAAGTAAAGCTGGATCGTAGATCCTATCAAGGGAGTCCTCATGTCATCGTCGTCACCCAAGTTGGACCAGATAAAGATTCAAACAGCTAGGATGCTGGAGATCTATGCCCTACTGCGGAAGGAACTTGACGAAAACAAAGGTTTGTTGCTTTCGCCCACGAAACTGTCGCAATTGAGTGCTGCCGTCGACAAAATCGAAGCAAACATGAGGCAACTGCAGACGCAGTTTGCCGGGCAGCAGGAAGTTTCTTCCGAGGAGGACCGACGGAATAACACTGAGCTAGACGAGATCGTGAACGCCGTCCTGAAATGGCATACGGAGGAAGAGCCTTAGGCACCCCCCGTTGTCGCTGTTCCAACCCAATTCCAAACGGTAACCGCCAACGGTGTAGTGCGGCCGCTCACCCGGTTATCCCCCCCGCTCATAGCATGTAGTAGTAGGCGCGAACCCTATTGACGGTATTCCCCTTTCCGGACAACTCCAAACTGGTAGCTCCCACTTAGTTATAGTCAGCTTCAACGGCGCCAATAGGATCCAATTCTCGGCTTCCGCCTTCTGAGCGATATACAACAAACATAGTAAGGTTTATTAGCTCACCCCGTCGGTTCAAAACTTCACGACTCCAGCGGCCGACGCAGTCCACTTCGCTTTCATATGCACCGGCCAGGCAAGAGATGTTGAGGGTCTTTCGGCAGGATTTTTCGACCAGAACGATGACACCCGCGACTCCGGACCGCTCGCTGATATGACCAGCAGTGTCGACCGAATCGATGAAGCTGGTCTTGTCGGGTCTGATGCGCGTTCTAATTTCCTCATCGGGAGCAATGTACTGATATTTCCCGTCCGTTTGTGCCGAGCGGTGTACCTTAAAACCGGCAAGAGCGGGCGACGGGGAAAACATGAATCCTGAAAAACTCATAGAGGTAAATTTTAAGCCATTACCGGATCATTAGCGACGTTGGTGAACTTTGTCTACCAAACCGATTTGTGCCCTTTACTTTTGTTAAGACTGGAAGCTGAGGTGTTTTTTAAAAGCTGGCAATTAAGGCTCACGCCCACAGCGTACGCTTGACAATTGAACGAATGTGCAGTATATATTAGCGCAGTAGTGCAGTTGTTCACCGAGCTCCGGTCGGCGCTTCGATCAGCTTTGAGAAAGTCAGGGTGCAAGTGCTCATGCGCAAACAACTTACCGAACGTCAGCAAGCGATTTTCGACTTCATCGTCGACACCGTCGGCCAGCGGGGTGCTCCGCCAACCATCAGGGAAATCATGGACGAATTCGCCATCAGTTCCACCAATGGTGTCCGCACGACGCTGGCGGCGCTTGAAAAAAAGGGACACATCCGACGGCATCCACGACTTTCTCGCGGCATTGAGCTGGTAGATCACGTGGGGCACGAAGTGATGTCAACTGAAGTAACCTCCGTGCCACTTCTCGGTCGGATCGCGGCAGGTGAACCAATCTTGGCTACAGAAAACGTGGAGGAAAACATCCAGGTCGATAACACCTTTCTGCCATCTTCCGGTGAGGTATTCGCTCTGCATGTACATGGTGAAAGCATGAAAAACCGGGGCATCCTAGATGGTGACATCGTACTTGCACGCCACCAAGAAGAAGCACAGCGCGGGGACATCGTGGTTGCCTTAATAAATGACGAAGCGACCGTAAAAATCTACAGCCCCGAGCCCGACTTGATAAAGCTCCTTCCAGCCAACGAAGCCTTCCAACCCATCGTGGTTACTCCCGAAGACGACTTTCGAGTCACCGGTATAGTCGTCAGCTTGATGCGCCGCGTATAGACCGTCGTTGCCGGCCACTGCGATCATAGAAATCCTTCCCTGATTTAGCTTCAACTGCTACGTTTGGGTTGAGACGAGGGCTGCATCTTAGCTGCCATCGGCTTGACTGTGCAGAACGTGAATTCGAGATCAGAAATGATGGCTATCGACGCACCGCTCAAAAGTCACCACGATGCACACGCGATATTCGAATCTGCGCTTGCTGCCGCTGATCCGAGAAAATGTGTTTCCAGAGTGGTCAATTCCGAGGATTCGCGAATCCGAATTGGCAATGTCCGTTTTGATCTGGGGCGTCTCTCGCAGATCGTCGTCGTGGGGGCAGGCAAAGCAACGCCAGCCATGGCAGTCACCATAGAAGAGATATTGGGGGATCGCATTACGCGGGGAACGATCAACACCAAATATGGCCATTCCTTGCCGTTGAGCCACATCGAAACCGTCGAATGCGGCCACCCTATTCCCGACGCCAATGGTGTGCGCGGCACCGAGCAGATGCGGAGCTGCTTGGAGAAACTGGATGAAACCGCTTTGGTGTTAGCTCTTTTCTCCGGCGGCGGATCAGCGCTGATGCCGGCTCCGGCGGCGGGCATAACCATTGGCCAAAAGCAGGAAACCACCCAGGCGCTTCTCGACTGCGGTGCCACCATAGACGAACTCAACGCCGTGCGAAAGCACCTATCCACCATAAAGGGCGGGAGGATGTCCCGCCTCGCCTTCCCCGGGACAGTATATGCTCTCGTTCTTTCAGATGTTATTGGTGATCCATTGGACACAGTCGCTTCGGGGCCAACCTATCCAGACCCGACCTCATTCGCCGACTGCGTGGAAATCACTAGACGCTATGGCATCCACGACAATCTGCCCCCGTCGGTGCGGCACCATCTAGAAATCGGATTACGTGGTGAAATTCCTGAAACCCCTAGCCCGAAAGACGAATGTTTCACTCGTACCACAACCCAAGTAATAGGTAACAACAGCCTAGCTATTCAAGCAGCACGCGAAACCGCATACCAACTGGGGTACCGAACTATGGTGCTATCGACTAGATTACAGGGTGAAGCGCGCGAGGCGGCCACAGTTCTTGCCAGCGTCGCACAAGAGATTAGTGCCGCAAGCCAGCCCATCTGCCCACCAGCATGCGTCATCAGCGGTGGAGAAACGACAGTTACCATTCGCGGCAAAGGCAAAGGTGGGCGCAATCAAGAGCTCGCACTGGCGGCCGCCATCGCGCTCAACGGCTGGCCGGGAATTACACTGCTCAGTGGTGGCACCGACGGCACGGATGGTCCCACTGATGCCGCCGGTGCGATCGTCGATGGACAAACTCTAGAGCGTGCGAAAACCCGAGGCTTGGAAGCGCAATCCTTTCTGGATCGCAACGATTCCTACCAGTTCTTCAGTGCACTGGACGAACTTGTCATCACAGGTCCTACCAACACGAACGTCATGGACCTGCAGATCCTGTTGATCAACTGAACCCGCATTCCTTGACACTCGCCGGGTGTACCGTTACCATGATTCAGTGATTCGAGCCGCCTTAAGCGTCTTCCTTCCTTTCGTTTGCCTGATTGTCTGTTTTGCTCGGCCAG
This sequence comes from uncultured Gemmatimonadaceae bacterium, assembly GCA_964401715.1. Classification (GTDB taxonomy): domain Bacteria; phylum Latescibacterota; class UBA2968; order UBA8231; family UBA8231; genus CAYNZV01. The sequence continues at coordinate 25,334 of CAYNZV010000032.1, forward strand.
CTTCTAGCAACTCGAGCTATGCTGGTGAGTTCTTGGCCTTGGGTGCAGGTGCTCGTGCCGTCGCTCTTGGTGGCGCCTATACCGCAATCGTGGACGACGCGACGGCCGGTTATTGGAACGCTGCGGCACTCACTAACATCCGAGAGCGCCAAGCTCACACCATGCATTCCAAGCGTTTTGGCGGCTTGGTGGAGCACAGCTTTCTGGCGCTGGCTATCCCGGCAAAGCGGATCGATGGTCTTGCCGTTAGCATCATGCGCGTTGGGGTCGGCAACCTCAAGTTCACGCAGTTGCCGAATCCCAATCGCTCCCCCGGACCGAACAATCGACCTCAGGTTAGTTCGGTGGAAACCAGCTCGGATTACGCTTTCTATATGTCCGGCGGGCACCGCCTTAGTCCTCGTTTATCGGTAGGTGTGAGTGCCAAACTGGTATACAGAACAATCAGTGGCTTCAATGCGTACGGGTTGGGATTGGATCTGGCTTTGCGCTATAAGTTGAAAGAAGGCTTGCGTTTTGGACTCAATTGCCGCGATGTCACTACCACGCTGATCTTTTGGAGCACCGACACCACTGACACAATAAGGCCCTCTGTCGTCGCCGGATTGTCCTATGCCAAGGCGATAGGATCCGGCCGGGCAACTACTTCGTTTGGCTCGCGCATGGGTGGTCAGGCAGCCGATGAATCTGGAGCGAATCCCCTAAATCTTGGCGTGGAGTATGCCCATGGGAAGATAGCTCTAAGGATTGGAAGAGAAGAAGGACGGCAGGCTTTTGGTTTGGGCTTGGTGCCCCATGAACGCATCGAGTTTGATCTTGCCTACCTTGACCATGATGAACTCGAATCGACCTACCAGGTCTCCCTCGGATTTCGCTACTGAATTGGCACTCGCCGCAACGCCGTCCTCTTTTCGTTGCGGTTACGTGGCGTTGGCTGGGAGACCAAACGCTGGCAAATCCACCCTGTTCAATTCTTTGATTGGCCAGCGGCTCTCGATTGTCACAGCCAAACCACAGACTACCCGTGGACGCCTTCTCGGCGTACTGACTCTTCCTCACAGCCAAGTAATCCTGCTTGATACGCCAGGAATACTGGAAGCACATTACGCCCTCCACAATCACATGAGACATCAAATAGTTGTAGCCACCAAGGAGGCAGATGTGATCTTGCTATTGTTAGACGCGACCCGCCCGTTGGATCGCGTTGAACTTGTGGAGGAGTTTCTCCAAAATGCTCAGGCACCTGTTCTGCCGGTGCTCAACAAAACCGACCTCGTCGATGCTGCCGAATGTGACCGCGTCGCCGGGAAGATGTGCGGCGAGTTCGGTTTCGAGCAGCTGCTACGCGTTTCGGCGTTGAATGGAGACAATCTGGGGATCTTGGTCGACAACCTGATCAACGCCTTGCCGAAGGGACCCAAGCTCTATCCCGAAGATATGGTAGCTGAACAACCTGAGCGTTTTTTTGCCGCCGAGATAATTCGAGAAGCCGCGTTCAACGAGCTCGACGATGAACTTCCTTACGCGGTGAATGTTTCTATCGAAGAGTTCGCGGAGCGAAAATCCAAGACTTACATTCGATCAATTCTATACGTGGAACGGGAAAGCCAGCGCGGAATAGTTGTTGGCAAAAAAGGCAGCAAACTACGCGAGATCGGACGCCAGGCAAGGTTGCGATTAGAAGATTTCCTAGAACATCCCGTCTATCTCGACTTGTGGGTCCGCGTCCGTCCCCAATGGCGTCGCAGGGCCCAAGACCTCAAGGAGTTTGGCTATCGATGACGATTAACGACCACGCTCTACCCTTCGCCAACCGCGTCGCCCTCGTGACGGGTGGGTCCCGCGGCATTGGCAAAGCCGTGTGCGAATTGTTGGCCCAGAGCGGAGCCAAAGTTGCAATCAACTACCATAAGAACGAAATAGCTGCGCGGACGGTTTTGGATGCGGTTCGTTCCGACTCCAGTGATGGAATGATTGTACGGGCAGATGTGGCAGCACCCCGAGACGTGGCTTGCATGATAGACCGAGTCCGGAAGAGACTCGGCGAAATCGATTTTCTGGTCAACAATGCGGGGATTTCATCCAGTGTTTCCCATGACGAGCTGGACTTCGATGTTTGGAAGCGGAATTTTGCCGTCAACATCGACGGACCTTTCCTGACGACTTGGGCTGTCAAAGACGCAATGATTAACCGCGGATTCGGTCGCATCGTCAACGTCTCTTCTCTGGCTTCGTTCGTGTTCAAGAAGGAAATGATTCACTATGCAACTGCCAAAGCTGCTGTAATCGCTTTCACGCGGCACTGTTCGCAAGCACTGGCTCCCCACGTTCGCGTAAACTGCGTTGCACCTGGACTAACTAGGACAGAAATGGCCGCTTCGGCCAATCCCGATGTCGACGAGTTGATCGAGGCGACACCCCTCGGCAGGATGGCGGAACCTGCAGAGATCGCTGGTGTGGTCAAGTTTCTTTTATCCGAAGATTCCAGTTTTGTAACGGGCCAAACCGTCTTGGCCTGCGGGGGACGCGCGTGAAAGGTAGCTCTAAATGAAGGTTTTGGTAGTGGGAAAAGGAGGGCGAGAGCACGCGCTCGTTTGGAAAATCTCCAAAAGCCCAAGAGTCACCAAGCTTTTCGCCGCACCTGGAAGTCCGGGAATCGAGACACTCGCGGAGTGTCTCGACATAGGTGTCGACGCCACGGTAAACGAAATCGACAAGCTCAAGGCGGAAATTGAACGGCTTCGAGACTTCGCGGTGACAGAGGAGATCGACCTCACGGTGGTCGGACCCGAGGATGCACTCACTGCCGGCATCGTCGATTCTTTTCAGGAAAAAGGACTCAAGATCTTCGGCCCCTCGTCGGCGGCAGCACGTATCGAAAGTAGCAAGTCGTTTTCCAAGGAGTTGATGGTTCGGATTGGCGTTCCCACCTCCTCCCACCAGACCTTCGACGACACCTCCGCAGCCCTCGCTTACGTTCGCGACCATGAAATTCCGGTTGTTGTCAAGGCAAGTGGGCTCGCTAGCGGCAAAGGAGCAATAATCGCCAGATCTTTGGAGGAAGCTGAAAAAGCGATAGTAAGTATGATGGATGAGGGTCGGTTTGGCGCTGCTGGAAGTGAAGTCGTAATCGAGGAATACATGCAGGGAGAAGAGGCGTCGGTTTTCGCCATTGCTGACGGAAGAAATTTTGTAACTCTCGTGCCCGCCCAAGATCACAAGGCTATCCACGAGGGCGGTCAGGGCCCTAACACCGGTGGAATGGGCACTTACGCACCGGCACCAATCGTAGACGAGGAAGCGTTGAGCTACGTCGAAGATTGTATCATACAACCTGTACTGAACGAACTTGCCCTCCTGGGAACACCGTTTTGCGGTGTCCTTTTTTGCGGCTTGATGTTCACGCCAAGAGGCACAAAAGTCGTAGAGTTCAATTGCCGCTTTGGGGATCCCGAAGCACAGGTGATATTGCCGTTGCTACAATCCGACATTGTAGATCTTCTGGACGCGGCCTGCAAAGGACGAATCGCCGATATCAAAGCGGTAAATTCCGACGAAGCGGCAGTGTGTGTAGTTCTTGCTTCAGGCGGCTATCCGGGAAATTATCCCACCGGAATCGAAATCAGTGGCATCGAGGCTGTCGAGCACGATGCTGTTGCAATGGTTTTTCACGCCGGCACAAAACGCGAAAATGACCGCCTGCTGACCAACGGCGGTCGCGTTTTGGGCGTAACCGCTCTTGATGATACCATTGCGACTGCAATTGCAAAAGCCTATCAACAAGTGGATCGGATAAGCTTCGATGGAATGTACTGTCGGCGCGATATCGGCTTCAAAGCGATAAACCGACCATAAAAAAAGCGCCGCAACTTGATGCGGCGCTTCGGTTGTCATCGGTTCGGTATCTTTTAGGCCATCTCGTTGATCATGCGACCCCGACCTCGTTCTTCTTCTTTCTCCAGTCCACGATCCTGTTGATTTTGCTGCTCGTTGCGAGCAGCTTGATTCTGTCGTTGATGTTCAGCCTCGGAGGCGCGCTCAGCACGGACGGCCTCTTTCTGCTCCATACGCTGCGCCTCCCGCTGCTCGCGTTGCTCAGCCCAGCGCTCGACTTGAGCTTCCCTCTGCTCGTCCAATCGGTTGGCTTGGCGTTGGGCGGCAGCCTGTTGTCCTGCTCCGGTAACTTCTGACATCTGTAACCTCCTCGGGATCCCTCTAACAAGGCTTCCGCGCACGGTAGATGAATATCACATTTAATACGTCCGAAGGCAACAATATATCTGAGACAAAACGAGTTATGGTTAGGCGGGTTTGACCTCCGCGACGACCCCGGATATATTCGGCACCGATCGAGGAGGACGCCGCAAGCCCTTGGACCAACTGACACTTAACAACATGCGCTTCTTCGGATATCACGGCCTTTATCCCGAAGAGAAAACCCTGGGCCAACGTTTCGAGGTCGATCTGGAGGTCCGGGGCGACTTTGCCGCTGGCGCGGCTGCCGACGATCCAGGACTGCTCATCGATTATACCCAGCTGTACAAAACCGTACGCGAGGTAGTCACGGGCGAATCGTGCGACCTCGTCGAGGCAATGGCGGAGCGTGTCGCCGGCGCCATCGGCAGCAACTTTGCGCCGATAGAGGTGACAGTCAGAATCCGCAAGCCACATCCCCCCATCGATGCGGATTTCGATGGAATCGAGGTGGAGATCCAGCGTTCATATGAATGAAGTATGTTACGTCGGACTCGGTTCAAACGTAGGTGATCGCCTCGGTTTCCTCGCAGACGGAGCACGCGCCTTGGCAAGCGATTCGCGAATAGCCGTCGTTCACAGTTCCTCGGTTTACGAATCCGCACCCATTGGTTATCTGGACCAAGGGGACTTCCTGAACGCCGTCTTACGTGTGCGCACAACCCGAAGCGCCACTAGCTTTCTCCAACTCATGATGGAGATCGAAGATCTGCATGGGAGGCAGCGCACGATCCATTGGGGACCAAGAAACCTAGATCTCGATCTCCTTCTTTTTGGCAATTGCGTTATCAACACGCCGAGGTTGAGAGTACCTCACCCTCACATGAACGAACGTCGTTTCGTTCTGCAACCGCTCCTCGAAATCTCGCCCGAATTGGTTCATCCGCAGAGCGGGCGTTCCATGGCCGAATATCTCTATGATTTGAGTAACGGCTCTGTGCGCAAAATGGATCTTCTGCGATGGAACTAACGCAATAGTGTTAGCGGTTTGAATCTTGCTTCGTGAGCGAACTGCAATTTTGCCGTATAGCGACCGCTCGCTACCGGTACACCTCGGTCATCTTTGCCATCCCAAACGATTGCATGGCTTCCCGCCGGCAGTCCTTCCAAGACGAAATAGCGCACCGGGTTGCCCAAGGATCCGAAAAGGCGAAGGTTGCCTGTAAAACCTGGGTAAGGCAGATAGAAAGACAACACAGCTTCGCTGTTGAACGGATTCGGAAATGGAGGGTTCAGCGTCAACGCTGCACCCTCCATTTGCCCGCTAGCAGACACCGCCGTTATCGGATCGAATCGACGCGCAGAGATCTCGAAGTCGCTGCCCCGCGCCGATGTCCTGCCAACGATCACAACGAAGCTGTCGGCGTTGGCCACCCGGGCAAATCCACGGTTGTCGGCGTCGAGTTGAACACTCTGCAAACTTCCTCCTCCCTGGCGAATTTCGTACAACTGTACGACATAACGACCCGCCGCATCGCCGAAAAACTCGATCTCAGTACTGCCTTGGTCACGAAAAACGATATAGGCTGCACCCCATTGGTTTTCGACTATGCCACCCACGCGCTCGAACGGCAGTCGCGGGGTCACCAGAGACGTCGCGCGCCGTTCGTTGATCGCTCCGTAACCATACAATGGGTCAGCTCCTGCATAGTTCCCTGCGGTCCAATCCGCCCACGTGGAGAGGAAGTTAGCCCCATAAGCCACTAGGGTAGCATCCATACCGTCGATGCCGTTGCGCGGCTCGCTGACCAAGTCAGCCATCAGTTCAATCCCGAACCGTTCTGCCAGAAACGCAACATACAGGTAGGCCGAGCCGTAGTTATAAGCACGACCGTGCCAAGTGGTTAGATCGATACCAGGAACTTTGAGAAACGCCGGTACCACGTTGATATCGATCTCCGGATACCCCGAAATCAGTTCCGCATAGCCCGCGAGTCCTTCGTCCAACCAGACCTCCTCATCATCATCAAGGCCCCAATGAATGAGGTGTTGTAGCTCGTGGGCGAGCGTGCCACCGGTGACGTACCGATTGGTGACGAAAGAGGAGTTGACGAAAATCAGGTCACGCCGCAGCTGCGGGTTGGGATCGATGGCGATACCTGGGTCGAAGAATCCTAGTAGGCTGTCGTCTAGTTCAAGGACCAGAACAAAAATTCGCGGGTCGTTGTCCACGTCCGGGGTCGGACCGAATGTTTCTGTTTCCAGCTGCAACAGGCCGCGGGTGGCATCCGCTGGAGTCGCCGATTCTAGCAACTCCCCGATGAAGTCCACGTCTACCTGTAACACCGGACCGCCGTTCGCATCCCACTGTGCGTCCTCCACAAAGACATAGCTGTCGTTACCCACAAATTGACAGGTAGCGGAGAGGAGATTGAAGCGGCCTCGAACGTGGAATTCACGTTTCGAGCCAACTTGGATCCGTTCGTCGCCTTGCCAAGCTCGAGCAGTCTTGAAGCTACGAAGAGGAAAGGCTTCTACTTGTGTACGTAGATACTGCGCCCCGCACAATCGTTCTACGGCCCCTGATTCCGAAGCGACCACAGCGGCCAGCACAGCCAGAAGTGCCGCACCACGGCTAGTGGCTTTCATCGTAACGATTTGGCAAGTACGAGGGTGAAGCTCTGAGGCATGGCCGATAGCTGAAGTTTCAAACCGGGCTCGTCGGGGCGTTCAGATCGAGCAATTCGCGCAGCGTGAATCGCGGAGACCAGATGGTTGACGACAACCAAACCCTGAAAAAGCAGCACCTGCCGCTCAGCACCCTCGCTGGAATTCAGCAGGTTTTTGTACCGTTTTCTCGAAAGCTCCGAGTCCCATTCCCAGAAAAACTCTACTGTTTCCGGATATATCTCGGCGTCGGGTCCGTCATCGTACCGGGCAAACTGGTTGTGCTGCAGACGGCTTGTGTAGAATCCGAGATCGTCGAAGAAACGATTGTTTTTGTTCGACGTCCGCGCTTGAGCATGTTCAGCCGCGTAGGAGCGGTAGTTGTCGACGCGCACATCCTCGATCTTTTTGTACGCAAAAACACCGCCCCAAAGGCCAAACTCGGTGAACAAGAAGCGGCCGGCGCTCTTCTTGTTTCCCGCCAAGTACTGTCCCCAGCCGGGGACAACCAATGAGTAGAAGAATGCCTGCTGCGCCGATGCAGAGTGCACATGTACGGGTAATACCAACATGCAAGTGACAATCGAAACCAGCCACTTACTGACGGTCAGTCGAAAACGGGGCACGGAAGTCCTCGGTAACTGCGAAAAGCTCAATCTGGATTCGGAGGAAGACGCAGGCTCAATAAAATGGTTTGTAGACAACGACCATCGGCATGCGGCTGCGCGCGCCCTGGTAGATAGTTGCCAGAAATCGAGTTCGCCGATCCAAGTTTTCCACCTGGTTCCCAGACCCTTGGCGACGAGCAATGCGCGCGGCGTCGATGGCGCTGAAAACGTGATTCAACATGATCACTCCGGCCACATTGCTTGCACGCTTTAGAAGTTTGTTGCTGTCGTCCCTGCGGATCTCGTAATCAAGACGCAACTCGGAGGTGAAATTTTCAACTGAATCGATCTTGGATACCCTGTTGATCGGATTGCCGTTCTGATCTCGCAAATCGCTCCATCCAGCCACGAACTGATCGTATTTTCCCAGTAGTTCGTAGTATTGCTGTTTTTCTTTGCATCCCCTCAACGACCATCCCTCCGACGTCTCAGACGAACGAATGGCCGTACTGCAGGGCAAGGCGTGAGTAATAGAGGAGTTCCTGGAAACCGGATCATCTCTCCAATCTAGGTATTCCCGCGGATCCCAGTTTTCATCGGCCATCTTGCGAAACTCGTCTTCGATGCTATTGCCTTCACCGTTCCAGTACAGGTATAGGCCGACGGTAAGCGCCTCCAGCCCGAGAAAGGTAAAAGCGCGCTTTGTGCGACCTGCATAATACTGACCGGCACCCGGAAGAATTGCGGAAAACAACAAGGCACGTCCCGAGGATTTCTTCTCTCGCTCTTCTGACGGTGCCGCCATCGATTCGGTTCGATCTGGGCTGGTGACCAGCCCATCCCTGATTGCCCACATCTGCAAAGGCACGGGTTCATCGCCAAAAATGCTCGACAACGTTTCAGCATTCAAAACCGGAACCCACAGAAAAACCGCTACGAGAGCCGTCCAACACATTGTTCGTATGCCTCCAGTGAGAATTACAGGTAACCGAACAGTACCGTAAGATAAAACTTCCAAGGTTGTTTGTCGCTGATCTCGTCGATCCCGTATGCCGCGTCGAACTGAACTCTGGTCGGCAGGCCGTAATACGAAAGCATGTCGACACGCAGTTGGCAACCCACATCTCGCAACGGAGCTTTGCGTTCATATATGGGATCAGGATCGTCGAAGTTCTTGTCCCACGCTTTGCCGATCCCAGTGTAAATCGTGCCGTAGATTCGCTCGAAATAGACGTGTGCAAATCTGCGTCGTATGTCTGGAATCAAGGGGAAACGTAGAGAAGCGGTGGTCATCGCCGCTTTGCGCCCTTCCAAGCTGTAAAAGGTGTAGCCCTTCATGAAAGGCAATCCCCCCAAACGGTAATCGAAGAAATCATCGATCAGTTCCGGATCGTCCACCTGTTTGTTGTCGATCCACCCGCCGTAGAAACGCAATCCGAAGGTCGTGTTCCGGGGCAGTGGAACGAATTCGTTCCAATCGAGCTGGAACTGGTTGTAGAATAACTTCTTGTATTCTTCAACTATGAAGGTTTCGTTGCGGTCGAAATCCTCTAGAAAGTAGTTGAACACGCGATTGTATCGAAAAAAGATCCGGCGTCCCTTCGGGTTTATATCGCGGTCTTGTCGGCGGGAGATGCCATTGTGTCGGTAGGTGAATCCCAGATCGAAACCGTTGAGATAGGTGTAACCGAACGGCTTTTGTTTCTGCAATTCGAATCCCAAGGTACCGTCGCGTTTGGGTACGAAGAAGTCGAATTCGATACTCGCGTCGTAGCGGTCGTAGGTAAGGCCGAAGCTCACCTCGTTAGCTCTTCCCAGGTTACCTCGGAGACCGACGCTCAACTGGTTCAGGTTGAAGTTGACGGCTTTGATGATCGCGTCTCGCGCTTCCGAACTGTCTCCGCGTGTCGAGTGGCGCCGTTGATGAAAAAACTCGGCAAAAAAAGTGGGTCGCCACTTCTTCAGCTCATAGATCATAAAGATATCTCGATCACCGTTGGCGGGTGCAGCTGCCAGACCTGCAAAAATGTTCTGGCGCCTAAGAACGTCACTAGTTCCGATATACAATCCGGGCTTTATGTGCCCCTCGTCGATTATCAATCGCGGCAATATTGCTGATTTGAGAAAATCGATGCGGTAGGGATCCGAAGCGGGTAATTGGCGTTCGGAAACTTTTATCGGATCGATCACCACCTCACGTACCACGGGAAAATTCTTTGCAGCAAGCGACGAATCGGGGTCGATTTGGCGAATCTCGTAGCCATCCGGTCCGTAGGATACAAATGCGATTTTCCCGTTGGGTGCTTCCGTCGGTGCCAAGGCGCCACCCATGACGTTTGTGACTTGGTCCACTGCACCGGAACTCAAGTCCATGCGGTAGATATTGAAGATGCCGGTGAAGTCGCTGGCGAACAGAATTCCTTCGCCATCGCGGGTAAACACCGGATCACGGTCGGTTCCTTCGGTTGTCACAATCAACTCGATCTTGGGAAGCTGATCGACAATCGGCTCGATCGAAGCCAGCAATTGCAGCTCCAAACCTTTGACGTCCAAGCGGCCGATATCGCGTCGCCCTTCCCGTCCTATGGAGAATACCAGCGATCTACCATCCGGTGACCAGCGCGGCGTGTAGAGCTGGGTTCCATCCTCGAATTCAGTCAGGTACCGTATCTCAGCCCCGTCGGTACTGAGCAGACCCAGGTTGTTGTTAGTGCCTTCATTGTGAACAAAGGCGATCCAGTTTCCGTCTGGCGAATAGCGAGGATAAAAACCGCGCAAACCCGTGGTTATGCGGCGCAACCGCTCCACGCTATATCCGGTCAGGATCCCAGGCACCGTCGCCAGCAGTTCAGTCGCAAGACCCACATTTAGGTCGTCCAGATTCACTTCGTAGACATCGGCCTGGCGAGACCCATATCGGTCCGCCCGGTCCTTGCGCACAAACAGCAACTTAGTTCCGTTTGGCGCCCAAGAAATGGACGAACTGGAAACCCGCGGCACCACCACCTCGTCCTCCTCGCTCTCCAGATCCCGGATCACCAATGAATGGAATCCGTAATGTCTCTTAAGACTCGACAGAAACGCTAGCTTCGTACCGTCTGGAGAATACTGCGGCCACATGTTCGAGAACCCCGTAATCGCGAGCGGTTCACCTTCCCGCAGCACGCCCAGCGCCTCTATCTGTGTTTTGTAGCTTTCGTGCATGGAATCGCGCCAGTTGCGATGCAACTCTTGCGCTGGCACGCCGAGAACCTGCTCTATGGAACCCCCAAAATCCAAGCCGGGCCATTGACCCGCAGCCCGTGCAAGCTCGGGAAGCTTGTCCTCGCCGTAGATCTCGGCTATGTATCGCACCAATGCAAATCCATGGTCGTAAACAAATTCGTTGCCGAATCCTCGTTTTCCGAAGACCCCCATGTCGTCCATAGACAACAGTCGATCTGCGAGCACAGCGGTTCGGAGAATCATGTCCCGATGGGAATCCCAGCGGTCATAGCGCACTCCGTCGGCTTGGTATTGGGCGATGCCCTCCGAAAACCAGTGCGGCACGTTGATGGTCATGATGGGATAGGAGACGAGACGGTCGGGAAACCCAGTAAGAACATCCGGACGATCCTTTTCCCGCTGATAGCCGAAATACTGCAGGTAAAGCGCCGGTACTCGTTGCGGACCTTTACGGGCCGCCCCTAAAGAAATGATGTGAGTGAACTCGTGAGTTATGACATTTCGCAGCCAGTCTGAGGTTCCCCTGAGCTCGTAATCATGCTCTAGCGCCGTTGTCCAGATCTCGATGGTGTCTTGAAAGAAATATGCCGCGCCGTTGGCGAAATCGTCGTAGTCCTTCAGGACAATTCGCACTTTGGATCCCGGTTCGTAACCATACAGCTGAGTAATCGGACCATACGCCTGCTCGGCCACATCGGCCGCTTTAGTAGCGGCAATTTCCAGCCCCTGATGGTACATCACGCGGAAATGCTCGGTCTCGAGCACTTGCCACCGGAGTTCTGGATGATTCTGCGCCTCGGCGCGAGCGCCCATTAACCCCAGGGCGAGCACGAGCATGGGTAATAATCGAAACATATAAGGTAGGATTCTTCTGAAAGAACGATCCACGCGTGGATTCCAAAGCATTGCCGGTTTGCCGATCAATTGGAAACCGCCAGCCGCACGAAGACCTCCTCCTCGTTGCCACTACTTTCTTTGGCCCTCAACCGACAGATGTAGAGACCACTTGCGTATTTGCGCAGAGACCAGCTGAGCTGATTTTCCGAAGGCGTCAGAAGACCGGAGTCTCGTTCGATGCGATCTACCTTGTTGCCGATGGCGTCGAATACTTCCATAGTTAAACGTGCGGGACGAGCGAGGAAAAAGCGCAGATGGACGTCGTCACCAGAGTCGGCAGGATTCGGATAGCAGTAAACCAGTTCGACCGGCAAAAGCTCGTCGGTGACCACCACCGCCCCGGAAGCCAGTGTAGGTGCAGCGGATATCTTTCGCGCATCAAAGCCGTCCTGGGGCCAATGTGCTACGGTCCCCTTGTAGCGGTCAGAGACCGAGCGGGGATCCCACACGTAGACTCCGCTCGAGGCACTAGCAGCCAAATCGAGAATACCGTCGCCGCTCAGGTCGATCACTACGGGCGTGCTGCTCACCGCTGACGAACTTAGCAATGGCAAACCGGACAACCGCGGCCCATCGGAATCAATACCGAAAACCCCTTTTGCCGTCCCTAGAAATATCTCTTGACGTTCATCTCCGTCCAGATCACCGAGCACGGGGCCGGTCAATATGGGCCCCAGTTCGAGGAACTCTGCAGGGTCGTTAGGAAAATCGGCATGAGGCAGACCGTTTACGTCGAATACGTGCAGCTGCTTCGGGGACGACACGACAATCTCCAACAATCCGTCGCCATCAACATCTCCCAGAGCGGGGGCGCCGACAACTGAGGAGAAAGAAGCTTCTAAACTATATCGCAAGGCAGACACGGTAGAAACTTTACCGTCGCTCGCAGCGTGTACAAGCTCTGCCTTGCCATCCCCATTCAGGTCGCCGGAAATGAGCCATGCCTCGTCGGCATTCCCTACCTGACCGATCGATCGAAATCCCGAGTTCTCGAGACGCAGGATTTCGCCATTTTCGGCTATCACCAGATCCCGATCACCGTCGCCGTCTAGGTCAGCAGTGGCCAGTGCATCTGCGGTTATCACGTATCGACCCAATTCTGCACCGGTCGCTGCATCGAGAAAGGTCAGTCCGCTTGTCGTTAGCGCGATGGCGGTCCGATCCAGAGAGGCATCAAGAAATCCTGCAAACGCAACCGTTTCTCCTGCATTCCACGACCACAGAGGATTGGACTCACCGAATCGCCACGCCGACACCACCGATCCGATCTGCGCGAACACCTCCCAAGTCCCATCTGCATCGACGTCTCCGGCGGCCAGGAACAGAGCATCGGGGATTGACCAACTCTCCTGAGTACTTGCGACACTCGACGTGTGGATGCCTATGTCGTCCGTCCACATCAACTCCAGTTCGCCATCCCCAGTGAGATCGACACTCTGTAGCTCGCGTCCATTTATCGCAGGCAAAGGCCAGCCCGGTCGTTGACGCTCGAATCTTATGGCTACCTCCACCGTGTCTCCGGGGGGACTCAACACTTCAACCCGCAACCCGCTCACCATGCCGGTGTTGGTAAGCGAGTTCGGCGTCGTTTCGGTGGAAAATATGGGCGTTCCATCCGCAGAAAACGGATCGTCGGGCGAACCCTCGATCTGATCGAGGCGCGAGAAGATCGGATTGCCCACATCCCGGAAACCATCCGCTTCCTCTAGTGTTATGCCCTGCCGCACTGGATCATTGTTGATAGCTCCGCTCTCGATTTTGTCTGCGATGATTCGGTCGTCCACATGCCAGATCAAGACACCTGAGCCAGGAACGAAAGCATCATACTCGTCCACACCTCGCCAAACCCCTGCCTCGTCGTTCCTAGAGAATTCAATCGTAGCGGCATCGATCCAAACGGTTTCGTCAGCCTCCAACGGACTGGTTACGCCAATGGGCACATTGCGATTGGCTCGTTGCACCCGGTTCTCCATAAGAAAATACTCAGTATCGGTGATCGGAATGCGAATGGCCTTGGGCAGATCGGCGTGGCGGTCGGTCGCCACCAGTCGAAGTGTCGTGTCCCGTTCAACCACGACCGGTTCAATCCAACCTAGTCGGGTTTTGCTCCATGCCATCGGGTGGGGTGGGATAAAACCGAGCGTAAATAAAAGACTGTCTTGCAGCACGAAACCGCGCACGTTCGCACCCACGTCCATCAGACTCCACGCACCAAGTGCCGGCAAACCGTCGGCGAAATTCGAAAGACCGATCAATCCCAGTTGATTGCCAAAAAATTTGGCGATCAAACCATTCATGCCTGCCCGTCCGCTTGCGCTCAAGCTCTCCGGCAGAATCCAAGCATCTGCTATTTCTCGACCGCAGGTTCCGTCGCCGACTTGGATCGGCCCACCTCGGAATTCAAACAGGTCTGAGGTGTTGAGATAAACTGAACGAATATCATTGAGCTCACCTGTTTCGTGCCCGACGCCGGCGTGAATGACAAGAAAGCTGTTATACTCGGCAAAACATGGCCCAGCCGGATCGGCTGCGGCACTGTCGAGGGCAGTTTCAATGAGTTCGATCCATTTGGTACCAATCTCCGCCTCTGATCGGCCGTTTCCGTAACTCAACGCGGTTCCAGGCATGGTGTACGCAGCCTCGCGTTCAACCGGAAAGATCGCATGCTCAATCTTCACCTGTCCTTCAGAAACGGTCTGGTAATATCTACTTAGAGCGTCTAGATGGTGGCCAAAATACTCCGCATCGTGGGGGGGTGTGTCGTATGGGAAGGAATAGTCGGGACGTGCTTCACGAAAGCCCCGTAAGTCGAATTTACCACGGCCGGTGGTCGTCAACTCGTCTGGCTCCTCCAGCGGAAAGTCGACCCTAAGAGCCAGAATACGCCATTCATCGGCGTGAGTATTACCCACCGATACGCATAGGCATAGTAGCAGAATTCTCAGTGCGAACAACAACAGAAGAGGTAACAGCTGTAATGAGGAGGCAACTGCGCCAGCCACCCTTGCAGCTACCGCAACGATCAATGGGCTCTCAGAATACCAGATTCAGCGAAAACCGAGTGTTATCGTCCACTGGCGTACCATCGCCGATCATATAGGCGACATCGAGCTGAAAGATGTTGTAGCGAAGTCCGATGCCCGCCGTCCACAAGTTCAGGTCGCCGTCATCGTCCATGGAACGCCCGCCCCGCATGGCGAAAAACGCGTCCTCTTGCCCGTAGGTGTACTCAGCCCCCAGGTGAATGTCGATCTCCCTAAACTCGTCGGAAAGTGACTCGTCTGCCCATGCTTTGAACAGATTGCTAATAAAGGTTCCGTCAGCAATAAGCGGTTTGTAGATATCCAGTGAGAACAAGAGATCGTTGAACTCGCTGTCCAATGCCTCGTAGGCCAGACCGACGACGATGTGCTGCGGCAGTGGATCCGCCTGGCTAGCGTCAATGTAGGCTATCTTGGGACCCAAGTTTCGCAGAGCTGCCCCGAAGGCAAGGGTCGGTCTGATTCTCCACAGGTATCCCAAGTCGGCCGCGAAACTGTTGCCTACCCCCTTTCCGCGCTCGATTCCAGCGCCCACGTCCGCCAAATTACTGCGGATAAACTTGATTCCGATACCGGCGGACATGTTTTGTGCTATGTCCGCCCCGTAAGCGCCGGAGACCGCCACATCATAACTCCGGAAGGTTCCCTGGGCATTGCCACGTTCGTCCGTGCGCTGTTGTTCGCCGAGGTTCAACAGGGCCATGTTCACACCGAAGTTGCCCCAACCTTCGACGGGTTGGGCATAACCCAGGAATTCATAGGAAAGGTCATCTGCCAAGCCGGGCAACCATTTCATATGTGTAAAGTTAAGCTTCCTACCCTCCTGACCAGACAATGCTGCTGGATTGAAATAGCTGGCTGTGGCATCGTCGGCGATCGCCACATATGACTCTCCCATGGCGATTCCGCGAGCCCCCGGTTCTATCAAGAGGAACAGTACTGCAGAACGACTCTCGGGGGTTGCCTGGACGCCTGTGGCGCCAAGGACTATGAAACCCGCCAACAGAAAGGTGCAGAGCTTCTTCATCAATATACCTCCTCAGACTTGAGTTTGAGCTTTCGGCATTCACAACAAAATCGTTCGCCCATTCCTACAAGCTGTCCCTCCTGTTTGCGTTTTCGTTCCATGCCCAAGTAAGTAGTTGAGAATATCACTCATTAATGATCTGGAGTGCCGCTGATTTCGCCAGCGAGTTGCCATCTTCCAGCTCCGTGCGAATCTGATACAGGAAAGTACCCGCCGCTAGCTTTTGACGTGGCCGCCAAACGACCTGATTGAAACCCACATCTGTGGTTCCTGAGACCTCGTCCACAAGGCGTCCGGTCAAAGTGAAGATCTTAATATCGACCGAGGTCGCCCTAGACTTTAAAATGTAGGTGAAGTGGCCTTCTTCGGCCATCGGATTCGGTACAAACAGCACATTGGCCAACGCCCCGGCCCTGGTTTCGGTGACTTTTACCATTACCTCCAACGTACCAGAATTGTTGTATGTATCCCACGCCTTCAGACGTATCGAGTGCTCGCCTGGTTCCAAAGAAGGCATCCTGAATTCTATCTTCCCGCGGCCGTATCCTAACCCCTCGACAATGAATGATTCGGTCACCTGGAACACTTGATTGTCTATCTCCAACTCGATTTCGTGACCGGTTTCACCGGTCACATTGATCCCACTGGGATCACTGATTAAAACCTGTAGCAACGCCTCATCGGGCACGCCATCGCCACTCTGGTAGACACCCTGTCCATTGAACTGGATCTCGATCGTCGGACCTTCTTCGTCCACTATTACATCGTCTGCTGTGCCGGCCAGAACCAATCCGTCTAAAAGACCAAAAGCGCTCGGTGTCGCAGTAGCCGACGCGAAGGCGCTGATGCGGCCACTGACACCGCGATAGGTGATGTCTTTGGGTACTCTGAACTCAGTTTCGAAGCGACCGCCTTGAACCGGTATTCTGCTTCTGAACAGAGGCGCACCCTGTTGCACGTAGGTGAATCCGTTCAGCTGACTTGCCAGCGCCGAATCGAATACGTTCAGGAGAACCTCGCCGTCAAAATTCTCGTCGAAAACGCCTTCCTGATCTACAATCTGGCCATTAATGCGCACCGTTCCAAGAGCCCGCAGGGTATCTGGAGCCTCGAGCAAAACCCCGTAGCGCGGACTTGCAAGTCGCATGGCTGGATCACCGATCAGCGAGTAGCGCTGGACGTTGATGCGATCCACTTCCGTAATCTGAACCAGCTGTTTGGCCTCCATAAGGGCCAAGCCAACTGGAACAGCAGTGCGTTCAGATCGGTACATACGATCGTGAAACATGTAGGCAAGAGTCATATTGCTATGGTGAAATCCAACGCGGGTCGCAGATATCATTCCGATCACACCACCTGAAGGCAGCTTGAGAAGATCTTCCGGCATCGAGCTCCGCACCGGATCATCAAAGGGGCCCACCTGACTCGCGGCCATAAACATAAAGGGCAAGCGCGATCCGTTAGCGATCGCATCAAGATCGCGCGAGGTGACAAACATCTGTTCGTGCGCCAAGGTCTGCCAGTTACCATGACCGAGATAGGTCACGATCAACGCCCCTTCATTAAATCTTTTTATGAATTCGTCGCGAGCACGCGGTTTCAAGCGGCCTTCCAACGGAAACTGCGCCAAATAGAGCTTGCGCAAATCCATATCGGTCGGCAGAAAGCCGGTCGCCATGCGTTCGGCGTCCCACAGGAACCACGATTCGACCTCGCCCGGTTTGTCGGAGTTGTTCAAATCATCGGCGATCAGCAAAACCCGACTGCGCCATGGCCCTACCTCGAGCTCGCGGTCGTAATCGATCAGTTTGTCCACGACCAGTTCCGCCTCGGCGG
>CAYNZV010000033.1:0-1201 GCA_964401715.1 uncultured Gemmatimonadaceae bacterium
CATCCGTATTCGTCGACCGGCAAGAAGGGCGCTTCGAGAGGATCGAAACTCCAGCTTTGGGATCCAGTATATTTGGTCGACCGGCGTTTGTCAGCTTTTTTAAGAGTTACTATGCGGCGCACAATTGGCTCGCACCGTCGACGCGCAGGATCTGCCCGCTGACGAAGCCGGCGAGCGGCGAGACGAAGAACTGAACCGCTGCTGCAATTTCATCCGGTGTTGCATACCTGAGAAGAGTAGGCCGACCGCTAGCCTCGAGAAGCTCCGGCTCGCCTTGTCGCGTCGCTATGAATCGGGCGCTTAGCGACCCGCCGGGAGCCACCATATTGACCGTGATGTTGTGCTCGCGGAGCTGCGAAGCTAGGCCGCGGGTGTAATTGGCTTGGGCCGCTTTTGCCGCTGCGTATAAGACCCCTTCCGATCGCCCGATGAATCCCGCAACCGAACCGATGTTCACGATTCTCCCAATCCCTCGACGGATCATCGCAGGTACGACCTCTCTGCAACAGTTCACCGTCGTAATCAGATTGCGATCTACGATCGATCGAACGTCTTCAGGAGAAATGCCGAACGCATCGTTGGGCTCAGGTTTTCCTCCCTGGGCAGCGATATCGCCGCCTGCATTGTTGACCAGCAAATCGATCGGGCCTACATCGTTTTCGATCTGGTTGACGGCTGCTTTGACCTGTTCTGGATCCGCCAGATCGGCAAAAACCGTAGTCACCGGATTGCCCAGTGCAGAAATTTCTTCGGCGACGTGGCGGGTCGACGTGGCTTCACCGAATTCCGCGGGCGTTGTGTCCGAACGGCTGTGCACGACGATTAAAGCGCCGTTCCTAGCGAGGCGTTCAGCGATGGCACGGCCGAGGCCCCGGGCCGAAGCAGTTACCCAAGCGACTTTATCTTTGAGCAATTTGGGATCGATTCCTTCCATTTGTTCTTTCCTTTTCGGCTATGACAATCTCACTCAGCACGGATGCGAGTCACGCAGAGCGCGAGGGTGAAAAGACAAAGTAACGCCGCTATCGTTAATTGCATCAAGGAATCGTGCGCTTGGGGCATGTGCCTTAAAGCTGCGGCCTAAGAGTATGACAGCATGAGGACAAGTTCCCGTGATGAGATACAGCCAATCGGGATAGTTAGGCCTCATTGAGACCATCGTAACCATATCGCAGAAGTTCCCACCTGACCGTCAAACGAC
>CAYNZV010000033.1:1301-5104 GCA_964401715.1 uncultured Gemmatimonadaceae bacterium
CAACAAGGCCACCGAGATCCGGTTTTCAGGTCACGTGTACCTCGAGACCCCATCATTTACTCAGGGCCCTGAACACACCAACGTGTCTTGGAAACAGATTGTCGATGGCTAGGAGAAACTCGTCAAGGCGGCTTAGTCCGGATAATAACTGTCACTCATTGGCATCGAGAGGGATTTTTCTCTCGACTCGTCCGTGGCGAGATGCCGCCTCATTTTTTTGGCGCTCGGGTTGGTCGACTTTTTCCCGGTGAGGGCAGAGTATCGTTAAACCAACGCATCACCCGCAATACGCGCTCGGTGTTTTGATTCCCGTGGGTGCCGTCATACTCTTCGTAGATGTGTTTGACGCGCGCCTTATCGAGGCGCGCGTGGAGTATGCGGTGGCCGAGATGAAACAGGTATTCGTCCTTAGATCCGCAATCGGTGTAAACGTGCATGCTGCGAAAGCCTTTGATATATCTCTTGTAGGCGACGATCGGATCGAACCATAGCCACTTTTCCCATACTTTCTCCACAAACTCACCGGTAGGAAAACGGATTGGAAGATCACAATAATACGGCGTTTTTCTTGGATTGGGCGAGTAAGCGGCGGCGCACCCGTAACAAAACCATGAGCCTTCATGGTTACGAATTGGCCCGGCGAATCCGTGCGGCCAAGATGCGTTTACGAGGGCCACGAGCCACGGCACGTGAGTGACTTGAAAGTAGATGTCGGCGCTACGGACCGCCGCCGCTCCGAAGACTTCTGGAAAACCGCCACCAATGTGGAACGCTCCGATGCCACCGCTGGAGCCACCGGTTATCAGGCGATGTGACCGCTCGGGTACGGTGCGGTAGTTCGTGTCGACGTACCGAACGACGTCGTCAGCTACGTACGTGGCGTAGTTGCCGTTGCTTCCGGAGTCCACCCATTGGCTGCAACCCCACCGGTTGTGTCCGTCTGGCGCAACGAGAATCATCTCTTGGCAGTGCCTGCCATTCATCAGCTCGTCTGCGGCATCCAGAAATGAACGCCATTGTGGTCCGGACGAAATCGAGAAGTTGCCGGCCCAGTTCCACGCCGAACTACCGAAACCGTGAAGGAAGTAGACCACGGGATAGCGCCGTCTTTTCGATTTGTGGTAGGATTGGGGCAGCATGATAGCGAGGTTACGGGTGGTGGGATCTCCCAGCTTGTTGTTTTCCAAGTGCCGGGCGTGCACGGCGTCGATTTTGAGCCGTTGGGATCGTTCTTCGGGTGTCATAGGGCTACAGAAGCACTCCTGGGAGTCTAAGCTACGGAGATCGATTATTTCGTCGCACGGCACAACCGCAGTCGCTGAGATAAGAAGCTTTGGCCGAGCTTTCGATGATAGGGGTTATAGTGGATATTTTCGGGCTTAATGACAATCAAGATATGACTACTAACCATCATACCGGCACGCTGTGACTGGTTTTTAAGTGGCATGATTATCCATCTCATCGACGGCACCTACGAACTCTTCCGCCATTTTTATGGCCTGCGTCGAGGAGCGAAAGGGGAGTACAGTCCGCTGGGGGCAGTGCGTGGTGTGCTGGGTAATGTTCTGAAGATGATCGAAGATGGCGCCTCGCATATCGGCGTCGCGACCGACCACGTGATCGAGTCATTCCGGAACGATCTCTGGCCGGGCTACAAGACCGGAGTAGGGATCGACCACGACCTATGGGCTCAGTTCGGTCCGCTGGAAGAAGCACTCGAGGCGATGGGTGTGATGGTCTGGCCGATGGTGGAGCTGGAAGCGGACGACGCGTTGTGCTCGGCTGCTCATCGCGCGGATCAGGACGAGCGGGTCGAGAAGGTGTGTATCTGGACGCCGGACAAGGACCTGGCACAATGCGTCCGAGGGGGTCGGGTCGTCCAGATCGACCGCAGAAGGAACATCATTCGAGACACCTCGGGGGTGCGCGCCAAATTTGGCGTCTTACCTGAGCAGATTCCTGACTATCTTGCACTCGTGGGCGATTCGGCGGACGGTTTCCCCGGCATCTCTGGAATCGGGCCGAAGACGGCGGCGCGTCTGCTCGAGAAACACGGATCGATCGACAGATTCCCGTCTGAAGTCCTGGGATATGAGAGCCGGCAAAATGCCCTGCTGTTCCGGGAGCTGGCGACCCTGCGGCGCGACGCCCAGGTTTTCAGCGATGTCAGAGAGTTGAGGTGGAGCGGAACGCGCGACAACTTCACCGAGTGGGCGGAGCGACTCGAAATCCGCCGGATACCGACGTCTCCCGAAATGTCCTGATCCAGAACGCCAGGTCCGTGGTACCTTGTATTAAGCGTGGCTAAGTCGGTTCGAGCAACATGTCACATCTACCGGTTGGCAGGTAGAACTCCCACTCGACTCGTTCGAGTAACCCATAAACGGACTAAAGGGTATTCGCTTCTTTCCACAGCACTTCTTCGGTCATCCGATCCTCCTATCAGTCGATCGAACGCACTTCTTCTGACCAGTCCTCCCACATGTTCTCTGCGGGTGGGGCGTCCAGTTTTTCATCGATGTCGTCCTTGCAGAAGTCGTAAAACACCGCTTGGCGAATCTGGCGGGTGCGGTTGTAGGCGCCGGCGTGAGCCAGGCGGTGGTGCCAGAAGATGATGTCGCCGGCCTCGCCGTGAAAATCGACGTACGGCTGCGTGTTGAAATAGTCGTAATCCTTCCGGCTGCGCTCGTTCTCCTCGGTGCGGTAGCGCGAATCAAAGTCGTAGTAGAAGCGAAGATGGCTACCTGGCCATACCTTTAACCCGCCTCCATCGGGCAACACCTTATCGATGTAACCGACTACGCCGACATGGAAGGGGTGGCCGTCGCAATGGCAAGTAGGCGTCTTGGCTGGCTTGTCGCCCTCCGGGAAGGTGCAGTAGATGCCGCGAATCCGGTCCGGTTGGCGCAGGGTCCCTGCGCCGAGAAACTGCTCTGCCATGCTCCAGATCGTCGGGTCGGTAGCCAGCAACCGGATCATCCAGTCTTCACCCCCTCGTTCGCGATACTTCCAGGCGTATTCCCCCATGTAATTGGTCTCGTCGTTGCGGACTTCAAATGGACCAACCCAAGTGTCGGGGTCGTTGCGATCGAGGGGTGGAGACGCTGCTTCCCACAGCGCGTCACGGGCCCGCGCCATCAGGTCGTGATCTAGAACGCCCCGTTTGATCAAATACCCCTTTCGCTTGAAGAAGCGAATGTCATCCGCGGAAAGGAGGTTCGACGTCATTCCAAATTATTTATCGCAGCGTTTCACGGAGTGAACCGGCTGTTTTGTTCATATACACCAATGCAAGATTCCGATAGGCGTGGCTGCGAATGCCTTTGGCGAAAAGGTGTTGTAAACAAACACGATTAATACTGTATTGACACCGGAGCCATTTTCTCAGCGCTTTCGATGGCGCCGAAGACCATGGCTAAGCTCTTGATGTTGTCGCTGCCGACGGTCTCTGGCGTCGTGCCTTGGCGGATGCAGCGAACGAAGTCGCGAATAAGTGCGGCATGGCCGGCCTCTGCCGAGGTCTCCTCTGGCGTCGCCTCCGTTACCTGAAAATCGCATACGGAATCGACATCGTCGTTGTCAGCTGACAGCTGAGCATTAAATCCATCGGCGCCGTTCCAGGTGATACTGCCCCTGTTGCCGATGGCACGCCAATCACACTCCCAGGTTGTCTCCACGCCTTGGGCACACCAGCTACCGCGGTAGGTGTAGACGATGCCGTTCTCCATCTCGAATATGGCGACCGCGGAGGCGTCTTGTTTGAACCAGGACCCAGGTGGATTCCACTCCTTGCAGTAAACCGA
>CAYNZV010000033.1:5204-41424 GCA_964401715.1 uncultured Gemmatimonadaceae bacterium
GTTCAGGGGTCAGCAATATGGCGTCTTCTATATACGCTACCAATTTTTAACCCAATCGCTTTCCGGTTGCGTTGAGTAAAACGGAGGCTGGTTTATAATTAAAATCATCCTTGATTCTCAGCAACACGGATTGAGGTAAAGTCGCCCGCGATGCTGTTGGCTTACTGTTTTATGCCGCTTCGCGGTTCACCAATTTTCCCGTCCAAACGCAGCCATTTCTTTTTCCATTACGTGAGTACCTACAAAGCGGCAGTGATCGGTTCGACCGGAAAGGGTGACTACGGTCATCGCTTGGACACGGCGTTTCTCGATCTGGAAGGAGTGGACTTGGTGGCAGTGGCGGATGCTGATCCGGTAGGACTGGCGGGTGCGGGCGACAAGCTGGGGGTTGATCAGCTATTTGTCGACTACCGTCAGATGCTGGAGGCAGTGAAGCCAGACTTTGTCAGCATTACGCCAGGATGGGTGACCGAACGGGTGCCGATGATTGCTGCCGCCGCCGCTGCCGGCGCTCACATCTACTGCGAAAAACCGGCGGCTAAATCGGTGGCGGAGATGGACGAAATCGTCCGTGCGTGCCGACACGGCAAGGTGAAGATGGCGGTAGCCCATCAGTGGCGGGCGATGAAACCGGCCCAGAAGGCGATCGAGGAGATCCAGGCAGGCCGCTATGGAAAGCTGCTGCGCATGCGCGCTCGTCCCAAGGATGACAGCCGCGGTGGAGGGGAGGAGCTGTTGCTCCACGGGACGCATCTCTTCGATTTGATGATGGCGCTGGCAGGACCGCCCCGTTGGGCCAGCGGACATGTTACCGTTGACGGACGTGACGCTACTAGAGAAGATGCCACCCAGGGCACCCAGCCGGTGGGGCCCATCCTCGGAGATTCCATCGCGGCTATGTTCAGTTTTGACCATGGCGTGCGCGGGTATTTCGATTCCACCGCTGGTTTGGCGGAACCGGGCTCAACCACGTTCGCCAATCTCTACGGGTTGTCGGTGGAGTGCGAGCGTGCATTGCTGGAATTCCGCGAGCCGGGGGATCTGTTCCACTATCCGGTTCCTCGTGTGCTGCCAGATCTATCGGAGTTTACTTGGAAAAAGGTCTGGATCGAGGACTGGCACGGGGTGCCAGAGCGGGACCCGAACGTATTCGTAAAGAAGTGGCTGGCTTTCGGGAATCAGGTTTTGGCGCGCGATCTGATCGCCGCGGTTGAGGAGGATCGCGAGCCGCTTTCCAGCATTTCCTCGGTTCGGTTCGTCAACGAGATGGTAGAGGGGGTGTACCGATCGCACCTGTCGGGCGGTGCGCGAGTGGCGATTCCTCTCGACGACCGCAGCCACCCCTTGGGATGAGCCCGATGTGACCGGGAGTGCACTAAAGGAAACGGAGAGTGGGCGCAAAGGATTGGGCTGGCTGCTGCTGAGTTTCACGGTCTTGAGTTGGGGTTCGCTGGTCATTCTCCTCAAGCTCATTCTACCCGACATTGAACCTCTTACCCTGACCTGGTACCGCTTCGCGGTTGGCTTCATTTTGATCCTGTCCTTCAGCGGACGCACCGGAATGCGCGACCTGCGTCGCGCATTTGGGCGCCGAACCGTAGGCTGGGTCTTGGTTGCCGGTTCGGGATTAACGGCGAATTATGTCCTCTTCCTGAGCGGATTAAACTACCTGACACCTGGGGTTTCGTTGATCGTCATGCAGGTTGCACCCTACATAATGTTGGCTGGCGGTGTACTGATTTTTGGCGAGGCTTTTGCCAGCCGGCAATGGATCGGTGTTTTGTTCCTGTTCGTCGGATCGATCTTCTTCTTCAATCAACGATACGCAGAGTTGCAGTCGCTATCTTCTGGATACACCAAGGGGGTCGTGCTGGTGCTGGCGAGCGCCGTCGGGTGGACTGCTTATCTGCTTATCCAGAGACGACTGATCCGCGATCTCAATGCGCGCACGATTGTGACGGGTTGTTATGTCATCGGCAGTTTGGCGTTGTTTCCATTTGCTGATCTTCGCCAGGTCGCGGTGCTCGAGGGTGGGATGTTGTTGATTTTTGCTCTTGCTATTCTTCTGACCGCGACCTCCCATGTGGCCTTTAGTGCGGCGCTGCGCCATATCGACGCTTCTAAAGCGGGTTTGGCATTGGGCAACGTCCCTATTGTTGCTTTGATCGGCACCGCGATTCTCAGTCCATGGGTGGATAGGCTCGAAGCGGACGGGCTCAACGTTATTGCGATCCTGGGAGCGTTGATGATCGTCGGGGGCACCACCTTCGCCGCGCGCCAGGCACCCTTGACACCCCAAGAAAATCGCGCTTAATCCGATTACATGTCAACGACTATGCCACAACCGAGAAGTCAGCTTATTCATTACATTCGGTCCACCTATTTGTGGCCAACGATATGACTCCTGAACAACGCTATTTCTTCGACACTGCCGGTTACCTCCACCTGGAAGGAGTGCTTCAGGGCGAGCAACTAGCCGGCACCCAGGAGGCGGTGGACCGTTACGTAAACACCCCTGAAGCAGAACTTCCACCCGGATTCGGCAGTACCAACGGCAGCTACAAACACAGCTTCGCTTTTGACAAGAGGCTGGAGGTGCTGACGCGTCACCCGATTACCTGGCCGATTGTCAGGGAACTGACCGACAACCGTCCGCGATTGGCGGGGGCCACCATGCGTGTGGAGACGACGCAAAACGGCCTCAACGCCAAGCTCCATTCCGCTCGCGAAGGTTTCGGACCGCAGATCCCCCGATATCTGACGTCTAACGGACGCATTCTCTGCGACTATTTTGTGGTCTTCTTCTATTTTACCGATGTGCTTCCCGGTGAT
Organism: uncultured Gemmatimonadaceae bacterium; assembly: GCA_964401715.1. Classification (GTDB taxonomy): domain Bacteria; phylum Latescibacterota; class UBA2968; order UBA8231; family UBA8231; genus CAYNZV01. The sequence goes on from CAYNZV010000033.1 coordinate 8,037, forward strand.
GGGGGATTGCTTGTGATTCCCGGTTCTCACAAAGCGAACTTCGAGCGGCCGCCGGGAATTTTCTACAAAGATGGCGACGAAGAAAAAGGTTATGGTGCCAACAAACTGCCAGCCGGCATCACAAATCCTACGCCAAAAGCGGGAGACGTTTTTATCATCTCCGAGCTGCTGACCCATGGGGTGTTGCCTTGGAAACCAAAAGACCGTGACCGCCGCTTCATCATGTTTCGGTACGTGCCCCAATACATGGGACCGATAGATGACAACTTGGCATTTCCATTCCCGGATGAGATCCAAGGACGGCTCTCGCCGGAAACCAGGGAACTTATCGAGTTCACCAGCTATAATACGATCAAGAATATCGTGAAAAGAGACTCCTTAACGTTGTCTTGACCCTTCGCTCCAGCAGATCTTGTTGTTGCCGAAAAGACTAAACCGGGCGTGTTGTGAAGTGTCGTGCAGGCGACATTCGCTTCGGTAAGTCATCTTGTCCCACAGATGCGAAACACTCAAGGAGAAAAGCACTGAAATGAACTGCCGCAACGAGTTCTTGCGAGAAGAAGACCTGGAGATGTTCGAGCGCGAGCTGGACTCGTTCGTGCCCGACAAGGTGTATGACGCGCACTGCCATTTGCTGGTACCGGGCGATCCACAACCGCTCTGGGATGCCTGTCCAGAGGGTGTGGGGCACGCCGAGTGCATGCAGTGGTTGGATTGTCTGCTGCCCGGCCGCGACATTGCCGCGAATTTCCTTTCCTTTGCTGTCGATCCAGACTGGGCCGCCAAGGCGAACGAGTGGGGGTGGAAAGCGGCCGCGTGCGATCCCCGCTGCCGCGCAGAGTTTTTCGTGAAGCCGAACGATGATCCAGACTGGATACGCCAAGAGGTTCAGCGACTCGGCTCGAGCGGCTTGAAGTGTTACCACCTGCAAGCTGTCCTCAACCCCTCGTGGAGAGGTAAAACCTGGGAAGCAGAGATTCCCGACTTTTTACCGGAGGCGTTCGTGCAGGTGGCGCATGAGTTGGGACTCGTGATCACCCTGCACATGGTCAAGACGCGGGCAGTGGCGGATCCGAGCAATATTCATTGGATTCGACACTACTGCGAATCCTACCCCGATATGAAGCTGATCCTGGCACATTCGGCGCGGGGTTTCCAACCACAGCACAATCTCGAAGGTCTTGTTCAATTGCAAGATCTGAACAATCTGTATTTCGATTGCAGCGCCAACTGCGAGCCGGTGGCCCACCAGAGCATATTCCGCGTCTTCGGCCACGAGAAGATGATGTACGGGTCCGATTTCCCGGTAAGTCACAAACGGGGCAAACATTTCGGGGTCGCAGACTCGTTCCTGTGGTTGTACGAAGACACTCCGGTTTGGGGTGAGAAACACCTGCAGGTGAAGCCGGTATTGGTGGGACTGGAGAACCTGCGTTCGTTCAAATGGGCATGTTGGTCGGAGCGCCTCAGCGACAGCCAGGTGGAGGATCTGTTCTGGAACAACGCCGCAAAGTTGTTCGGCGTCTGATGGACGCGGCAGAAGCCATCTCAGTCATCGCCGAAGAAGGCTTTTGCGTCCTGCCCGATCTGCTGGAATCGCAGGAGGCCGAGCGACTGGATGCTCTGGCTCGACCGTTGATGGATCCAGAAGCGGGGTACGTCAAGCTGGAAGGGGCACTAAACCAGATCCCGGATCTAGCGCCGCTGTGCATGAACCCGTTACTTCTCGAGATCGTCGAGCATTTTCTCGGCGCGGACTATTTTCTATCCAACAACGTGGCAATGATGTGGTGCCAACCCGGAGGAGGCGGTGGCCACCTCCATGCAGACTGGCCGCTGTTTCGGGTGCCGCAACCCTGGCCGCGTTGGACCCTCGGGATCCAAACCATGTGGATGCTCACCGATTTCACCGAGGAGAACGGTGCGACCAGGGTAGTACCCGGTAGTCATCTGAGCGGTGGCCCGCCCGTTTCGGGACGTGAATACTCCCATGAGATGCCAGCGGTCGGAAAGAAGGGCTCGTTGTTGATCTGGCAGACTGCTTTGTGGCATCGTAGCGGCAAGAACACGACCACCGATCAGTACCGCATGGGCGCCAACATCGGGTTCAAGTCTTGGTTCGTGCACCGGCCGCAGAAGGAGTGGCCTCTCCTGCGAAGGAAGCTCTACCAACGGCTGCCTGCGGAGCTTCAAAAGCTGTTGCGGCGTTCTGTGGAGAGCGCGTGACCGGACTCAAGCGTTTGGCATCGAAACGGCGTCGTCACGCCGCAGGTGCATGTTCTTCTCCATTGATTCAGGGTAACGGTCAGGTAGGCGAGAGACGGTGTTCAAGCGCTCCAGTGGTTCTCCTTCCAACTTGAACTCAGCTGCCTGGAGGTTGTCTTCGAACTGATCCAACGTCCGCGCTCCGATGATTACTGAGGTGATGGCCGGTTGCTCTACGCACCAACGTAAAGCGATCTGCGCTGGAGAATGTCCGCCCTCATTGGCGATTTGTAGCACCGTCTTCAAGGTCGCGTCGGCGTTGGCGGCGAAATAGTTATGCGGAAAGGCCCAATTGTCTGCCGACCGCGTCCCGGCAAGTACCCGCTGTCCGGGTGGGTATTTCCCTGACAGGAATCCGCCGCCGAGAGGGCTCCAAACCACCACCCCCAGCTCCTCTGTCTGGCAGATGGGGATCAATTCCTGCTCAATATCGCGCGCCAAGAGACTGTATTGGGGCTGGTAGCAGTCGAATCGGGCCCAGTTGTTGAGATCGCTGAGCCAGAGTGCTTTCATCAGGCGCCAGCCCTGATAGTTGCTGCACGCGGTGTAGCGCACCTTGCCCTGGTGAACAAGATCGTCGAGGGTGCGCAACATCTCTTCCAACGGCGTCTGCCGGTCGACGTGGTGGATGTAATACAGATCGATGTGATCGGTGCCGAGCCTCCTCAGGCTTGCTTCCAATGCTTGCACGATGTGCAACCGGGACATGCCCGAGTCATTGACGCCGCTGCCCATCGGGTTGAAAAACTTGGTGGCGACAACCAGTTGATCCCGAGCACCGGAGATCGCATTACCCAACATCACCTCCGACGCACCGTCGCCGTAAGAATTGGCGGTGTCGAAGAAATTAATGCCAGCGTCCAAGGCTTTGCGGACCATTTTGTCGGCCGTAGTCTGATCGGTGCCGCTGCCAAAGGTCATGGTTCCGCAACAGAGCTCTGAAACCTTTAAACCAGTCTTGCCCATTCTACGATATTCCATTCGCTGCCACTCCCCCTTTTTTGTTTCTTGAAAACACGTATGTGGAGGGATAAGTTAAAGCCCCCAACTGGCGAAGAAAGGTGATAGAAATCTCATGAAAATTGCTGTTGTAGGTGCCGGTGCGATGGGTTCCATCTATGCGGGCCTTCTCGCCGACGCCGGAAACGAGGTTTGGGTGGTGGACAAATGGCAGGATCACGTCAACGCGATCCGAGCGAACGGGTTACGGGTGGAGGGTGCTAGCGGCAACCGAGTAGTCAAGCTTCAGGCCACGACGGAAGCTGCCGATGTGGGCGAAGTTGAACTTTTGATAGTTGCTACCAAGGCGATGCACGCCGAGGCGGCCGCAACAAGCGCTCGTCCGTTATTGACGCCGGAATCCACCGTGCTCACCATTCAAAACGGACTTGGAAGTGTAGAGAAGGTGGCCAAAGCGCTGGAACTCGAAAGCGTCGTCACCGGGGTGGCTGGAGGTTTTGGTGCTTCGGTGGTGGAGCCCGGGCACGTGCATCACAACTCCATGCAGCTCATCCGCTTCGGTGAAGCGAACGGCCCCATCACGCCGCGTGTACAACGTCTCACTGAGCTCTGGAATGACGCTGGATTCAACGTCAAAGCGTTCGACGACATCGATCAACTGGTGTGGGAGAAGCTGATCTGCAATAGCACCTACAGCGGTCCGTGTACTGTACTCGAATGGACCATCGGGAAGGTCATCGGTGACGCTTCCAGCTGGAAGGTTGCCTCCGGTTGCGCGGTGGAAGCGTATGAGGTAGCTCGCGCCCTGTCGATTACTCTCAGCTTCGACGACCCGGTTCAGTACGTGAAGGACTTCGGGGAGCAAATGCCCGATGCGGTGCCTTCGATGTTGCTGGACTATCGGGCCGGCAGGAAGTCGGAGATAGAGGTGATCAACGGCTCTATTCCGCGTATGGCAGCAAAGGTCGATATGACGGTGCCTTACAACGAGGCGATTACTGCACTGGTTTTGGCTAAGGAGAGCAGGTTTTCAAGTGGCTGAAATCGCCATGGAAGCAGGAGGTAGATGGGCTTTCGCCAATACCATGAGCGGTGGGAATTCAGCCGGTGCTTGGTTCAATTGAAGACGAGCTGAAGAGACAGCGACCAACGGTTGGAGTGGCCCAATGAAGATCACCGATATCAAAACCGCGGAGGCCAGTGGCCACGGTTTTTCCACATTCGTCAAGATTTTCACCGACGAGGGGTTGATGGGCGTGGGGGAGTGCGTCCATGGCGGTGATGGCTGTAGCCGGCTGATTGAAAGAATGGCCGACATCATCAAAGGCGAGGATCCGCTCGACGTGGACCGTCTCTTCGAGACTCTTCGCCGCTCCCACCTCTTTGACGGCGGAATCGCCGGCAACGCGGTTACCGCCATGACCGGGATCGAGATCGCCCTGTGGGATCTGACGGGCAAGGCGTTGAATGTCCCGGTTTATCGTTTGCTCGGCGGAAAATTTCGCGACCGGATTCGGCTCTACTGTGACTGCCATGCCGGCGAAGACGAAACTCCGGAGTCCTACGCGCGCCGCGCCAAGGAGATTGTGGCGCTGGGGTTCGATGCTATCAAGTTCGACATCGACGATGCCGACAGTCCCCACAAATTGGATCGCTACAACTGGTCGGTCACGCCGGGGGAACTGGCGCAGATGGTGGAGCGGGTGGCGGCGGTGCGTGAGGCTATCGGTCCAGCGGTCGACCTGGCGATCGACATGCACGGCCGCTACGATATCTCGGCGGGAATTCGCGTAGCTCAAGCACTGGAGCCGTTCAATCTGATGTGGCTGGAGGAGCCGGTGCCACCGGAAAACGTCTGCGCCATGCGCGAAGTTAAACGCTGTACGCGAACGCCTATATGTGCAGGCGAAAACCTCTACACCCGCTGGGGATTCCGCGATTTGATCGAGTGCCAGGCGGTAGATGTCATCATGCCGGATCTACCCAAGTGCGGTGGTTTGTCAGAGGGGCGCAAGATTGCCAACCACGCCGAGGCCTACTACATCCCGTTTGCGCCGCACAATGTCTGCGGTCCGCTGGGTACAATAGCTTCGTGCCATTGTTGCGCTGCGATTCCTAACTTCCTGGTACTGGAATGGCATTGGGTCGACCGTCCGCACTGGCACGAGCTGGTGCTGGCCGATCCACCACTCATACAGGATGGCTACATCTCGTTGCCGCAAGGGCCGGGTTTGGGGGTCGAGTTGAACGAGGAAGCCTTGGCGCGCTACGCTCGCGAGGATCGGCCGATTTTTTGAAGGCGCAAGTGGATTTCCGCAGATGAGGCTACTATCGCCTCGATATGTGGGAACTGTGTTTCTGGAAATTGTTCAGTGGACCGAGCTTCACAAAACGGACGATCGATTGTTCAGCTCAACTCCGCGGTCAAATCAATTTCTAGACGAGAATCAGCGGGGGGCTTCTTCCCAGCGGAAAATCGGATCGGTAATACTGTACGGCCAGCTGGCTCCGCCTTGGTGGTGGAAGTCCGTCTCACGGCCGCACAACCACAGAAACAGTTCGGCAACGCGGGGAACTGACTGCCATACGCGGGTAGAGTCGGCGAAGTAATCGTTCTCGAATTCGTAGTTGGCGCCCGCGAGGTCGAAGTCTTTCTCCAGGATCCAGTCTCGCTGTGGTGCCACTGTGCGCCAGCAATCCCACTTGAGCAGATTGCGGACACCTTCAGCTCGCTTCCTTGGCTGCCGATGCCAGATGGAATAGGCAGTGAAAAAAACGGAACCAGCGGGGGCGGTTGTCATCATTTGTCCCGCCAGATTACCGAAATGTTCCAGCTGTTCACGGGCAATGGGAACAAGATGGGAACCGGGCAGGAACAGAGTAGGTCCCATCTCCGGCGTGGCCTCCTGAGGATAATAGAAAATCTGCAGCAGCTTCAACGTGCGTTCGAACTTGGAACCGGCGTCTATGTGCCACGGCCGCTCCGTTTTCGGTCCCTCCAAGCGATGATTGGCCAGCCAATCGGGTAGTTGAAATTGTTTGCCCAGCAAGGACCGCGTGACGCCGGCCACTTCGGGGTGGAGCAATACTTCCCGGAGAAAGCGCTCCTCATCCAAAAGTTTATTCTGGATCGCCACTAACGGGTTGTGGGCGATGTCCCGGTCCGTGAACTCTCGCACCCACTGGTTGGTCGATTCCGGAATCACCCCCTCGAGCTTGAGGATACCCGTTTTGCAGAACTCCAGCACTTGACTGTCGGTCAGGGTCGGTGTGATCTCTTCGTCCGCCGACCGGGCATGGCTCTTATGGGGTCTCAACAGATCAGTCATTGCTCACCGAATCTCTCCAGTATAAACTCGCAGATGATGTGATTGTTCTGCGAGTGAGCGGCAGGCACCTCGGCGGGGAAACGGATTACCCGCCAGCCGTCTGCAATAGCCTCAGCAACGGTCTTGTACGGCCAGCTCTCGTGTTCCATCGGGCCATCGTCAATCTTGCCGTCCCGAAGCATGGTCATGCCGATCACCTTAGATGCCAGCGAGGTGGTCACCGTCTGCAGATAGAGAAGATCCTGCACGCGGTTTTCGGCGCGCAGCGCATCACCAACGGCGTGGAGCTGCTCCTCGGTCAGGTCACCGTTGCGGAACGCCGCAATACAGTCATTCAACAGGTCGACGGTGTTTGTCATCGTCAGTCGTTTCGGAAGCCGGGTGTGATAAGGCGGTTCTCGGTGGTGTAGCGGGCATTTCGTAGGTGTCGCGGATTATACTGCCTTGGCCATCTTCTCGCAAACGCCATAGGTATTCACTTGTACAGGAATGGTATTCGCGATCTCCTGTTATATATTGCCGCTTGGGCAAACGCAGCTTTACGAAAACCGGTTGTGGCCTTGAGCGTCAAAGAAGTTCAGATAAGGCCCAGCCAACGACGGACTACTTGATACAGATTCGCCTGAGGTGAACGATGAACATCTTAGCTACACTTTGTACGGTTATGGCTGTGTATGCAACGGCTAAGGCCGAAAAGCTTGAAATCGGTATTTTCGCCGGTGGCTGCTTCTGGTGCACGGAAGCCTCTTTTGAGAAGGTGGCAGGGGTAAAGAAGGTCATCTCCGGGTACATGGGTGGTCCCGAAAAGAACCCGACCTACAAACAGGTCTCCTCCGGCCGTACTGGGCACTTAGAGGTAGTTCAAGTGACCTACGACGCCGAGATTATCAGTTACAGCAGCGTATTACGTGCCTTCTGGATGATGTACGATCCCACCGATGCCGGGGGCTCGTTCGTCGACCGCGGTCATCAGTACACCTCGGCGATCTTCTATTCCAACGAGTCGCAGCAAACGCTGGCAGAGGTGTCGAAGCGGGAGTTGGAGGCCTCCAGCCGTTTTTCCGCACCAATCGTTACACCTATACGGCCAGCGGAAACCTTCTACGCGGCGGAGGGTTACCATCAGGATTATTACAAGAAAAATCCTGCCCACTACCAACGTTACCGCACCGGCTCGGGACGTGATCGTTTCATCGCCAAGCATTGGGCCGAAGTGACAAAACAGAAAGTGAACTACTCCAAACCGAGCGATGCGGATATCAGGAAGAAACTCACCGACCTGCAGTACCGGGTGACCCAGCACGAAGGCACCGAGCCACCATTCAACAACGCTTACTGGGACAATATAGCCGAAGGGATCTACGTCGAAATCGTTTCAGGTGAACCACTCTTCAGCTCCACCGACAAATTCAAGTCGGGTACCGGTTGGCCGAGCTTTACCTGTCCGCTGGTACCGGATAACATCGAGGAACGCATCGATCTCGCGCTTATAATTCCACGCACTGAGTTACGCAGTAAACATGGCGATTCCCACCTTGGCCACGTGTTCGACGACGGACCCGAGCCAACAGGTCTACGTTATTGCATCAATTCCGCGGCGCTGCGTTTCGTGCCACGGGATAAGATGAGGGAAGAGGGTTACGGGAAGTTTCTTAAACTTTTCGACTAGGTGCGGTGTTACGCCGAAGATTCGGAAAGACTAACCATGGCACGTAAAAACATTCCATCTGGCGGTGAATTCGAGGATGTGCATGGCTACAGCCGAGCCGTTCGCGTCGGCGAGCAGGTCCACGTGGCCGGCACTTGTGCCCAGCCACCGCACGACCACGGCGATGCGTATGAGCAGACAAGGGGGGCGTTGGGGATCATCGAGAAGGCTCTCATAGAAGCAGGATCTGGCTTCGCGGATGTGGTGCGTACGGTCATCTACATAACCGATATCCAACATGCTGCCAGTGTCAGTCGCGCCCACTCGGAAGTGTTCGACAAGATCCGGCCAGCCTCGACGATGGTGGTGGTGGCCAAGTTACTGAAACCGAATCTGGTGGTGGAGATCGAGGCTTACGCTGTAGCGGGTTAAATCGCACTACGGAGGCGTGGGCGATTCGCTCAACACTTTCGATGCCAGCTGGCCCTGTTCCGAGTCGGGTTCGCGATTAGAAATCCGTTTCAGCGAGTACTGAGCGGCTTTGTCACCTTGGCGGCTACGTGCCAGAGATTCCTCGAATGCATGATCGCGATACTTCGTCATGTACGACAAGATTTCCAAATTTAGATCGCGCCAGTAGTATTGCAGCTCGGTGTCTTCCCAGCGCGCGTAAACGTCTTCCCAAGAAAGCGGATTCAATCCGCTCAGGTGTGGCTTAAGCATGGATTCGGAGATCGGCACGGAGCGCGACTGGTAGCGGTTGTCCAGCGAGACGCGCAATCGGTCCGTGGTATAGTTAGGCAGTGCCCGATGAACTGTCAGACTGGGAAAGATCAGGGCATCCCCGGCTTCGTAGTCGGTGCTGTGCCATTCGCCTTGGAGCTCAGCATTGTCGATGGCCATACCCCCGGCACCAAGCGAAAAGTGGTGATCCATCACACGGTCGATCTTGTGTGACCCCGGCAATATCGCCAAACCGCCCAACTCGATGGGACAGTCACCGATTGGTGCCCAGAAGGTGTAGGTCTCGAAGCTGCCCTGAAAATGCACGAAGTCCTGATGCGCCGGCGTTGTATGCTCGAGATATTGTGGAAACCAGATTCGGGCGATTTTCTTCGGATGCGGCAATGACTCGTTGCCGATTACTTTGGTCATAGCTTCGACCACCTCCGGCCAGTGCCCCGCCTTGTGGAAAGACTGCAGGCGGTAGATCTGGTGATAACCGTCGGTGTACTCGGGATCTCCCTCGGTGCATTGTGCGTCGACGCGCGCGATACCGTCCATCGGTTCGGTACCTTCCACCAGCCAGCCTGCCTCCATGAGCACCTGCATAATGTCTCGGCGCAGGGAGAGTAATCTGTCGGTATTCTGTAACTTTTTCAGAAACAGGTACCCTTCCTCAGCGAGTCGTCGCCGTAGCTCTTCTGGATGCTCCAAGGCGTCGTTCGAAACCCTCAATTCTTTCATATTCATTGTCAAACCTCCTGCATGCCTTCGATCAACGATTAAGTTACCTCACCAGCTCGAGGGTCTCGGGAGACAATGTCTGGTTCCATTTTTCCGGGTAAGGCGGGCACTCATTTGTCGAAACATTCGATTTCTTGAAATTCATTGGCGTGTCTTTAATACCGTATCTCAGGATGACCACCCAACGCTCCCGATCTTCAGGTTGCCATGGCAAAGCGCCGTGGGTCAGAGCTTCCGGCATGACCAGAACATCTCCAGCCTTCGGCGTTATGTTCACGATTGGCGGAGGTAGCTCTTCGGAGGTGTCGAATGAGTCGGTGCCAAAAAAATCTTTATCTCGCTTGCAATTACTCTTGTGGGAACCGGAGACGAGTATTACGCCACCGTCACCTGGAAAGACGTCGGTCAGGTAGACAAAAACCGCAAAGTTGTTGCTGCGTAGCTTGCCGTCCTCATAACATAGCCAGACCTTGTCCCGACCCTGTTCGTCGCCTGCACTGTGCAAACTGTGTGCATCCCGGTTGTCGTCGTGTTTCACCCTCATAAGGGTACCCATAGTGAGACGTGGTTTCCCGTAAGTAAGCTCGCCGATGATCCTGCGCATAGCCGGCAGGGTTGCCAACGTCTCCAAATCCTTGTGAAAGGCGAAGCTGTTAGTATAGCGCCGGCGATCGATCTCCAGACCCATGTCGACCGGGAGCTGATCCGTCGGCGTGTTGATATACTTTTCGGCGGCAGTGCGGGCTTTCGCCAGCTGATCCTTGGTGAGCACTGATTCCAGATGCAGAAAACCGGTAAGATCGAAGAAGTATCTTTGCTGGGCGTTCATATTTGTTTCAAACTTCTCTTAGGGCACGTGTTGTGACGGCGGTAGGGTGGGTGCGCGGATTTGCGATGATTGCCCCGGCGTCTATCAGACTTGAGCAGCGTGCTTGCACCCCGCCGCAAAAATGATTTGCGTACGAAAAGACTTACCGCGAAGAAATGCAAGTCGTGCCAGAGTGAAGAAACAACCGGATCCATTAGAGGAGATACGAGATGTTATTAAAAGAACGGGTAGCCATCGTGACCGGAAGCGGGAACGGAATCGGTCGTGCCATCGCGGAACGTTTTGGCAGGGAAGGTGCGGCGGTGACGGTTGCCGAACTGGAAGATGAACCTGGGCAGGAAACCGCCGCCGCCATCGAACAGGCTGGCGGTAGCGCGTTGTTCCACGCTACAGACACTTCCGATAGCGACTCGGTCAAAGCGATGGTTATGGCTACGGTGTCACGGTTTAGACGGGTCGACATTTTGGTGAACAACGCCGCCGCGTTTGTTTTTGGCACCGTGGAGGAGGTTACCCCGAAGGATTGGGAAAAAGTTCTCGGAACCAACGTGATCGGCTATGCTAACACCGCCCGCGAATGCCTTCCAGAGTTCCGCACACAAGGTAGCGGTGCCATTGTCAACATCGCCTCGGTGTCGTCGTTCATTGCCCAACCGGAGTTCGTTCCTTACAACGCCTCCAAAGGCGCGGTGGCCCAGTTGACCCGCTGCATGGCAATGGACATGGCGAAGGACAACGTGCGTGTCAACGGGATCTGCCCGGGGGCCATCCGCACCCGGGCTACGGACCGGCACATCGCTTCACTCGGACTCGATCCGGAAGCGGCATACGTGGAGTTTGGGCAGGGTGCTGTGATGAAGAGGATGGGAAAACCCGAGGAGATCGCCGCCGGCGCGCTCTTCCTGGCGTCGGATGAAGCCTCATTCATGACCGGTGCTCACATTGTCATCGACGGCGGCGCGACGATCGACTAGAGAATTCAAGTCGTGCACAAACTCCAAAGTCGCATAGGCTTAACCCCGCGGAACCCTGGATTGATCCGCTCGATGCTAATCCGGGGTCACGTAGGCCGAAGTCAAGCCACCGTCCACCTTGAAGTCCGTACCGGTCATGTAGGATGACTCATCTGATGCGAGGAAGAGAGCGGCCTTCGCCATTTCCTCCGCTTCGCCGAAACGGCCGGTGGGCAGGTGCACCAGGCGCCGTTTTTTCTTGGCATCGGTATCGAGGAACTTCATCAACAGCTCGGTTCGCAACGGGCCGGGACAGAGCGCGTTGACGCGGATATTTTCGCGTGCATGCACCACCGCCAGCTCTCGGGTTAAGGCGAGCACGCCTCCCTTGCTGGCCGTGTAGGCAAGCTGCGAAGTTGCCGCTCCCATCAGCGCCACAAAGGATGCGGTGTTGATGATTGAGCCACCCCCAGCCCGGCGAAGTGCCGGAATCCCGAACTTGCAGCCCAGAAACACACTCTTCAGGTTCACCGCCATGGTGCGCTCCCACACCGCTTCCGGGGTGCCCACGGCGTCCTGGTCTTCCGGGTCCATGATGCCGGCGTTGTTGAACAGCACGTGCAGGGCGCCGAATTCTTTCTCGGTTGCGGCAATCATCGCTTCGCAATCGGAGGCCTGAGATACGTCGGCATGCAAATAAATGGCGCGGCCATCTGCCTTCTGGACTGCAGTTACAGTTTCCCTGCCGTCGGTGTCGTTCAGATCGACCACGGCTACGGCCGCACCCTCGAGCGCAAACAGCCGTGCCGACTCGCGGCCGATACCGCTGGCCGCTCCGGTTATCAGGGCGACCTTTCCCGTCAGGCGCATTGCTCTTGCTGCTGCTTCTTGCGTTTGAACCCAAGGCGTTTTGCGCGGATGTGGCTCATCGGTGTTCCCTCATTAAGAAATGTCGTCCGACTTCCAGCGTTCACAGACAGTAGCACACTCGGTTGCTATTTCCTCAGCAGTCAGATCTGTGTTTTTCGACATCGCTTCCACGGTCCAGGCGCCGTCGAAGTTGATCTCGGCAAGTGCGGTTCCCAGCGCCGACCAGTCGATGACCCCATGCCCGGGCACCCAGTGGCAATCTCGTTCGCCATCCACATCCTGAAGGTGCAGTGCACACAGTCGCTCCGCGGCCACTCGAGCCTGGTTGGCCGGGTCGAGCCCGCAGATGCGGGCATGTCCGGTATCCAGACACAATCCCACCCATTCCGCTGGAAAGGGGGCGATGAACGCCCGCAGTTCCTGCATCGTCATCAATGGTCGACAGGCCAAACCGGTGACCGGCAGATTCTCCAGGGCGATCTGCACCCCGGTTTCGCGTGCCACCTCCACTAACTCGGACACTGAGCGGTAGGCGTTTTCAACTGCAACTCCGATGTTCTGGGGGCTGAGCGGTTGCTCATCGGCACCAGGTCGGCCCGTCGGATGGACAATGGCGGTCTTGCCATCCAGTTCGGCAAAGAATCGCAAGGTATTGGAGATGCGAGCCACGCTGGCCCGCCGGACCTCCTCATTGGAGCTGGCCAGATTCACCTCGGACATGGGTGTATGCACGGTACGTGGTGTGACCGCCGAATGTTCGATCGCCTGGCGGAATGATTGTGGATTGGGGCCGGCCGTTCTTTCCCAGATCTTGCCTTCTGCCATTAGCTCGGTCTGGCTGAAACCGGCGGCGGCGATGGCATCCAGTGCCGCATACGGATCGCCATCTGGTTTGCTCTCCTTGGTGATAACAAAAAGGGATGATGCGAGACTGAAAATGGCCATGCGGGTCTCCGTTGTTCAGTCAGCGCGTAGCTCGCGCAGCGCGATGCGCGCTGACTCCATGGTGGAATCGAGTTCGAGCGCAGCGCGGTAGGCATCGATGGCTAACTGCTTTTTGCCTTGCTCGGCGTAAGCCTCACCCAGGTTTGCTCGCGTCTGCGCCATGCGTGGTTGTCTTTGCAGCAGCTCCAGGTATGCGGCTATCGCCTCCTCGAGACGCCCCATTTGATGGTAGGCCCGTCCGAGGTCGTTGAGCAAGACAACCAGACGTGGTTCTAACTTGTAAGCTTTCTCATACGCCTCTACTGCGGCTTCCAGGTGTCCCAACTGGTGTTGCACAACGCCGAGGGCGAAGTAATTCTGACCGCTTGGCTCTAATTCCACCAGGCGCTCGAAATATCTCAAGGCCAAAGGGAACTGCCGTCGCTTCACGTAGGCAGTACCGACGAAACGCAACTTCTGCACGTTGTCAGGATCGGATCGCAACAGGTGCAGCGTGGAGGCCAGGTTCTGTTTCTCGATGTCGAGCCGTTCGTGGATCGCGCGCTCCCGTTTCGCGTCCTCTGAACGTCTTTGTCGTTCGTAAATGCGGCTTAGCTGGAGGTGCGGTTCAGCGGCATATGGCGCGACTTGGATGGCTCGCTGAAAAACAGAAGTTGCTACCGAGAGATCACCCGCGGCCATGTATGCGCGCCCAAGCCAATTAAGGTAAGTCCAGTTGGTCGAATCCAATTTCGTTGCCCGCCGCAGGGCTTCCGTTGCCTGTTGCGGGCGATTGAGTAGCACGTAAGACATGCCGATAAGCTCCAAAAGCTCGGCGTGACTCGAGTCCCGCGCGACCACCGCTTCGAGCAGGCGGACGGCTTCCTGGTATCGTCCCTGACCTTTGATGAGCGTAGCGGCACGTCCGCGATGGGCCGCAATGTAATTCGGTTTTCGGTCTAGGGCAGCCTCGAACATGGACAACGCTTCGTCGTAACGGCCTGAATCATAGAACTCTTCACCTTTGCCAAAAAATACCTCGGCATTCCAATGCGGATCACCCTCAAATAGTTTTGCAGCGGGCCCCATCTCCGGTTTCGGTAGGGCGTCATCCACGGCATCGGTCGCGGTGATCCATTCCGAGTCCCTGCCATAGCTGTCGACGATACCGTCGCGTCCCTCTTCCACCACCAGATACTTCCGGATCGGCGGATTTTTCAGCTTCTGAACGCGGCCACTGGGCCATCGTATCTCGACTTTGTCGACTGCTTTGGTCTGCGCCAAGCCGAAGAGCAGACGAACGTCATTCGCCGATTGGTATCCGTAGGAACGACGGACCTCGCGCATCTGCACCTTGTCGCCGGCGAACAGGAGTACGTGCGCGCCGATAGCATCGCGGTTACTGTCAGTGCCGATCAAACGCAAGCCCAGCCAGTTGTTGGTGCTGCCGCCGTCGTTGCGGATCAGGGTGGGGGTATCGTTGAGATTGGTGACCAAGACATCGGTGTCACCGTCGTTGTCGAAATCTGCAAAGGCACCACCCCTGCTGACCTTCTTGACCTTAAATGCCGGACCCGAAACCGGATCGACGCGCATGAATCGACCCTCGTCATTGCGGTAGAGCAAGTTTACCTGCGGATAACGCAATCCAGATGGATGATCGCGGAGCTGAGGAAAGAGGTGGCCGTTGGCAACGAAAATGTCGTTATCCTCATCGTTGTCGTAATCGAACAGGTTGGTGCTCCAGCTTAAGAAGGGGTGCACATCGCCGCCAAGCCCTTCGACGAAAGTGGCGTCGAAGAAAGTCCCATCCCCCTGATTCTGGTAAAGGGTGTTGACGTCGTCGGAGTAGTTGGTGACGAAGATATCCTGGTCTCCGTCGTTGTCGTAGTCGCCGGCGTCTACCCCCATGCCCGCCTGCGCCCGGCCGCCCTCGTTGTAGGCGACCTCTGTCTTCGCACCCACTTCGGTCAGGTTCCAGTTTCCATCGTTGCGAAAAAGTTGATTGGGCGAGCCATCAACTGCGACATAAAAGTCCTGATCGCCGTCGATGTCGAAGTCGGCGAACACCACCCCCATCGAAGGTGAGGCATAACGACTGATCCCGGTTGGGTTGCTCATATCCGTAAAAGTGCCGTCGGCGTCGTTGCGATAGAGGATGTCAGAAAGGGCTGTCATGCCGGCTGGGCCGAAGTACACCACGAGTCCTTTCCAACCGCGGCGCGGTGGTGGTGGGTTGTCCAGATCGATCTCCAGATAGTTGGCTACGTAGAGATCGAGGAAGCCGTCGGCATCGATGTCACCGAAGGCGGCGCTGGCTCCCCAGCGTCGATCGTCAACACCCGCTTGCTTGCCGATTTCCACGAAGGTGCCATCTCCCTCGTTGCGATAGAAGGCGTTGGGTCCTACGTAGGTGACGAACAGGTCTACGTCGCCATCGTTGTCGTAGTCACCCGTTGCGCAGCCCATCCCCCAACCGGAGCGTTTTAAACCCGAACTCAGGGTCACGTCATCGAACCGTCGACCCCCGGTGTTTCCTTCCACATTCCGGTATAGTCTGCTGTAGGCCTCAGCGGGGGGATCTTCGTAGCGGGTACTGCTCACCATGAAAATGTCCTGATGGCCGTCGTTGTCGTAGTCGAGAAATGCCACACCTCCGCCCATAGACTCATGGATGTAATTCTGATCGGCGCTGCCAGAAACCAGGGTAAAGTCGATGCCGGAGGCCGCGGTTATGTCGGCGAACTGAACGCCTGCGGTTGTTGTCGTGTCTGGCCGTTCTATTGCTGCCTCGCTGGTAGAATCGTGCTCTGCCTGGTTGCTGCAAGACGCAATCATCAACAGCAGAAGAAAGCTGTAGGCGGACCGATGTGGCGTGCGAACAAATTGGACCGGCAACAAATACGAACTGAACATGAGGAATTGAACTTACCCCGGGTGATATCGATCGTCAATTTCGTTAGGGGTGGCAGAAAACGAAGTCGACCTTTTCTTCTTATGCGCTTCGCGCGATATCTAAATTCAGACTGTTGTCGATGAGGTTGGCCAGAAACCTATGCGCCATAATTCGATCAAAATGCGATTCATATACGTTGCCATCGCCTCGTTGTACCTATTGGTGGGTTGTGAGCCGGCGGAAAGAGAAGCGCAGCTCGCGAGTGAGCCTGTCTCGCGGACCGAATTAGCAGCAGCACGTCCCATGCCGGCGATTTTGGACAGCATCACCAACGCCAGCGATCCTAACACCAACATCTTTCGCAATGCCGAGCGTGCGCAGATGCAGCAACAACTACTCGCCGATGCGCCCAGCCTCCGTGACTCAATCCTGGTAAGCTTCAACCTCGGTGTCGAGCTGCTACTCTCCGGGCACACCCGGCGTGCTATCGACACTTTCGAGTTCGTCCGTCGTGAGCTCCGCCAGGCCGCCTACGATCCAGACAATCGGCGGCGGTTGAGGGATGTAACCGCTCTGCTCGGTTTGTCGTATCTCCGTCTGGGCGAGCAGGAAAACTGCATTCTCAAGCACAGCACCGATTCTTGCATCTTTCCCATCGAGTCTGCGGGGGTTCACCAACTGCAGGAGGGATCCCGGACCGCCATCAAAGTGTTCACCGAGCTGTTGCAGAAGAATCCGGAAGATGTAATCAACATCTGGCTGCTTAACATCGCCTACATGACGGTGGGGGAATACCCGGACAAAGTACCGCCGCAGTGGCGCATTCCTGAAGCGTCTCTCAGGTCCGATTACGACATCGGTCGTTTTCGTGACATTGCCCCCCATCTGGGACTCGATCTGGTCGGATTGTCCGGAGGTAGCATCATGGAAGATTTCGACAACGACGGCCACTTGGACATCATGGCTTCTTCTTGGGGGCTGGGTGATCAGTTACATTACTACCGCAACAACGGCGACGGCAGCTTTACCGACCGCACTGATGCGGCCGGCTTGACAGGTCAGGTTGGCGGGCTCGATCTCTTCCATGCCGACTACGACAACGATGGCTATCGTGATGTGGTAGTGCCGCGGGGCGCATGGATGAAGTCAGATGGACGCTATCCCAACTCGCTGTTGCGCAACATGGGCGATGGCACCTTTAGGGATCTGACCGCGGCTTCGGGGATTCTCTCTTTCCATCCCACCCACGTGGTCGCCTGGGCTGATTACGACAACGACGGTTGGCTCGATTTGTTTGTGGGCAACGAATCAGACCAGGTGGAGAAACACCCGTGCCAGCTTTTTCGCAACAACACTGACGGAACTTTTACAGATGTCGCGCCGCAGGTAGGCCTGGATCACGAATGTTACGTCAAAGGTGTTACGTGGGGCGACTACGACAACGACGGACTGCAGGACCTTTACATCTCCTGTCTGGGTAGGGACAACGCGCTGTTTCGCAACAGGGGTGAGTCCGACGAGGGTTGGCGTTTCGACGACATGACCGCAAGCGCCGGCGTCGCGAAACCGTTTAAGAGTTTTCCCACCTGGTTCTGGGATTACGACAACGACGGCTGGCTCGATCTACTCGCTGCGAGCTTCTATGTCAGCAGCTACGATGACATCCTCAAGGTGTTCGTGGGGGCCGAGCACGGGGCTGACCAGACGAAGCTTTATCGCAACAACGGAGACGGCACCTTCTCGGATCGAACGAAGGAGATGGGACTGGAAAAAGTCATCCTCGCCATGGGGGCCAACTTCGGTGACTTGGACAACGACGGGTTTCTCGACTGTTACTTCGGTACTGGCGACCCCGACCTGCGCTCGTTGATGCCCAACCTGATGTATCGCAACAACAATGGGAAGGTGTTCCAGGACGTCACCACATCCGGTGGCTTCGGTAACCTTCAAAAAGGGCACGGCATATCCTTTGGTGATCTGGACCACGATGGCGACCAGGACATCTTCGAAGTGATGGGTGGGGCTTACACGGGCGATGTGTATCAAAATGTCCTGTATGAAAACCCGGGTCACGACAACAACTGGATCACCCTGCGCTTGCACGGCGTCCGCTCAAATCGCGATGGAATCGGTGCCCGCATCCGCGTGCAGGTGAAAACGGAGAGCGGATCTCGTGATATCTATTCCACCGTTTCAACCGGAGGCAGCTTCGGTTCCTCCAGTCTGCAGCAGGAGATCGGTTTGGGGAAAGCTGTGGCAATCGAGCTTTTGGAGATCAAATGGCCCGCAGGTGCTACGGTGCAGCGCTTTCGGCAGGTCGCGATGAACCGGATCTACGACGTGGACGAGGACGGTGCCGAGTTGGTGCCGGTGAATTTGCCGCGAATCAATCTCTACGCTGCCGCATCTAAGGGAGATCATGGGCTGGAAGGTCATTGATCACCTTACCATCTATCGGGAAAAAGGCATGTATGGTGCTCACCCGAATGTTGTGCGTACGCCGAACGGCGATCTGTTAGCTCTGTTCCACCGCTCTCCGCACCTGGGTTACAGCCACCATGGTCATCCACTGTTCGACCTTCGTGCCTGTCGTTCCACCGACGAGGCGAAGACGTGGGAGCCACAGCAGCTTGTCACCATCGACCCGCTGGGTGGGGTCATCGATTTCGGGACCCATACTCTTGCGGATGGCAGCATCTTTCTGCACGCATCTGCGGTTGCTTTGGCGCCCCAGCAGGACGGTGCCAGCGCTACAGTGTGGGAGACTGCAAGCGGCCGGCCATTCTGGTCGCGTTCGCTCGACGACGGGCGTAACTGGAGCGAACCAGTACGTTTTCCACAACTGCCTGCAGAGTTGAAGGTCGATAGTCACTCCGAGCATCAGGGTATTTGCCGCAGCGGTCTGGTCGAGCTGGCGGACGGACGTCTGTTCCTGCCCGGCAAAGCGCCTAGTACCGCTGAGGGAATCGGCTATCCTTACTTCGGAATGTGCCACTATTCAAGCGACATGGGAGACAACTGGCACTATGGAGGCAAGGTCGCCGTGGACGATACCGCCCACTTCAGCGAACCCACAGTGCATATCACTCCCAAAGGACGTATTTTAATCCTCTTCCGCTGCCATTCTCAACGGGGTACCACTGACCGCCAGGTGTTCCTCGCGCGGGTCTATTCTGATGACGGTGGTGCCACCTGGTCCCAGTGGGAACGCACGCCACTTGAAGGTTGTCCCGGTCACATGCTGGGATTGCGGGACGGACGCATCTTCATCACCGTCGGCCGTCGACTCCCGGAAGAGAGCGGTTGCAACGCCCGCGTGCTCGACCCCGAAGGGAGCGATATGGACACGGTGCCGTCGTTTGTGGTGCGCGGCGATTCCACCATCACCAAACTCCCGGACGGCAAGCCGGTGTCCGACTGCGGTTACCCGTGGTCGGTCGAGCTGGCCGACGGCAAGGTGCTGGTGGTTTACTATTATACCTATGAAGATGGCCTACGCGGTATTGAAGGAACCGTCCTCGAGGAAGGTTGAACTTAGGCAAATCACGCATGACGCATCGCAATGGCTGAAACATCTGACACTGCTGTGAAGCCAACTGCGCCGGAAATACCGACCCACCGCCGCGATGAAAACGCGCCACCGCTGATTACGTTGCGGGCGATTGTGCTTGGCATTCTGACCATCGCCGGGACGTTCTACTACATCGTCCAGGTAGGGCAGGGGATCGGTGTCGCGCAGTTCGTCAAGGGCCAGATGCCGATGGCCTTCTGGATGCCATTCGTCGTCTGGATCTTCCTGAACATCGGCATAAAACGGGTGTGGCCACGCATCGCGCTGCGCCAGGGCGAGATGCTCACCCTCTTCGCCATGCTTTGGGTGGTGGGCACCATTCCGCAGCTGGGCTGGGCTAACTACTGGCTGTTCGTGCTCACCGTTCCTACGCTGCACGCCACCCCCGAGAACCAGTGGGCGGAAGCGTTCTTCGACTTCATGCCTTGGCACGTCTACCCGCCAACCTCGACCGCCTTCATGGATTATTTCTGGAACGGTTTGGCGGAAGGCATGGCGCTGCCTTGGGAGGGTTGGGTGCCGGTGATGGCGCAATGGCTGAGTGTCGCAATGGGCATGGTGATCTTCGGACTTTGCCTCTTGGTGGTATTCAACCGGCAATGGGTGGAGGCGGAGAAACTCTCGTTTCCGCTTGCTCAGATGCCGCAGGATCTGACCCGCGGTTTCGACGGCAAACGGTATCTGCCCGACATCTTCTATACCCGTCTCTTCTGGGTGGGCTTTGCGCTGGTATTCGCTCCCATGGTCTACAACATGATCACCTATTTTTCGCCCGGCTTGCCCCAGGCGCGACTCTATTGGGAACATTACAACCTGGAGATCGGGCCCCATGTGCCGCGCGGCATCTGGTTTCGGGTCATGCCGCTGGTGATCGCCATGACCTACCTGGCGCCGCTGGACATCATGGGGAGTCTGTTGGTGTTCTACGCACTTACCGTTCCGAAGGAATGGATCATGCGGCGGGTCGGATTCTCCGCCGGGGCTCCGGATCAGGAGATCGGTCCGATCGAAGTTCTCTACATGGAGAGCTACGGAGCCCTGGTTTTCATCGCCTTCTGGTCGATCTGGCTGGCGCGCCGGCATCTGCGCGAGGTTTGGCACCACGTGCGGCATGGCAGCGGCGACGGCCGTGATGTCCGGCTCTATCGTTGGGCACTGGCTGGGATGGTCTTTTCCATGGTCTACGTGGTCTCGTGGGCGGTTTCCATCGGCGTGAGCTTGCCGCTGGCGCTCTTCACCTTCGTCTTGATGGCGCTGATGTATTTCGTCACTTCGAAGCTGATCGCCGCCACCGGGTTTGCCTATCTCTTTCCCAACGATCCGCACCTGAAAGGCGAGGCGTTTGTTGTCGATCTGATCGGCACGACGAATCTGGAGGCGCGCAACTTCGTCGCTTACAAGGTATTCACCAGCAAAGCTTTCTTCGGTGATTTGCGGTTACAGGCATGGCCCGCGATGACCCACGTATTGCGCATTTTTTCGCTGCGGCTGCAACCGGCCTGGGTTGCGGCGACGGTGATCGTTGCCTACCCGGTCGGATTCATCGTCGGTATGGGCGCTACCATCGAGCTCGCCTACGAGGTCGGGGGTGGTCCCATGTCAGGAGCGGCTACCTTGTTCATAGCGGTATACGACCGCATGGCGCATCTGCTATTGAACCCGACCACACCTGACGTCGAGAAATCGCTGCTGTGGTTGATGGGATTCTTCGAGGCAGCGGGCATCGCCTATCTGCGTGCACGCTTCCACTGGTTTCCGTTTCACCCGTTAGGGTTGGCATTTCAGTACACCTTCGGCACCTGGCTCTACTGGTTCAGTCTGTTCATCGTCTTCTGCATAAAGCTGGTAGTGTTGCGGGTGGGTGGTGTCTCGGCATTCCTGACCGGTAAACCATTGTTCTATGGTCTGGCGATCGGGTATGTGGTTGGGGTGACGATTTCGGGGCTGGTGGACGTGATCTGGTTCCCGTCAGCGGCTCACTCCGTGCACGACTGGTAGTCGTTCGTCTGCAGGGCGCGCCCTTATACGACCTTCATTGCATGGTGCGCCGGGTCAACTACTCCCAGTAGAAATATCGTCTCACCCTTCTATATTTCTTAACCAATTATGGATCCTCTCTCCTGTCGACAGTTGTGCGGTGACAACTTTGGCTGACGGACCAGACCAAGCTACTACTACGACGCCCAAGGCGACCGCCGCAACCGGCAACGCTTCGCAGTCGCACCGTCAAAACAGTAGTGACGCGCGAGAGTCGTTTGCGGTGACCGTCCGCGGCCTGGTGCTCGGAGCGCTCACCATAGCCGGTTGGTTCTATTACGTCGTGCACGTCGTTCAGGGACAGGGGCTCGGAACCTACACCCACTCGCAGTTCCCGATGACGGTGGTTATGCCGTTTGTGGTCTGGCTCTTCGTCAACACCGGGCTCAAACAGCTGTGGCCGCGGATAGCCCTCAAGCGCGGTGAGCTGTTGACTATCATGGTGATGCTCTGGGTCGTGGCTACCCTCCCGGGGCCGGGGTACATGACCTACTTCACCAGAGCCCTGGCGGCACCCACCTACTTCGAAACCTCCGAGAATCAATGGGCGGAAATATTTTTCGACTACATGCCCTGGCACCTTCTTCCAACCGCTACCTCCAACGTGATCGACACCTTTTTCCATGGGCTGCCCCAGGGCATGACACTTCCGTGGTCGGCCTGGAGCGGAGTGTTGCTACAATGGCTGAGTGTTTCCTTCGCCATCGTCGTCTTCGGACACTGCGTTATGATCCTCTTTCAGCGGTAATGGGTGGAGCACGAGAAGCTGACCTAGCCCCTGGCGCAGATGCCGATCGAGCTGACCCGCGGTATGGACGGGCCAAGGCGGATGCCGGACGTCTTCCGCACCCGCTTGTTCTGGATTGGTTTTGCTGCGGTTTTTCTACCGATACTCTACAACATCGGGACCTACTTCTCGCCCGGGCTGCCGGAGGTCAGAATCTACTGGGAACATTACAACGTCCAGTTCAGCATTTATTACTGGCGTGGTCTGTGGTTTCGTGTAATGCCGCTCGTATTGGCGGTGGTCTATCTGTGCCCGCTGGACATTCTGGGCAGTCTGATCGTGTTCTACCTGCTGTCGGTACCCAAGGAGTGGACGCTTCGAAGATTGGGTTACGCGTTGGAGGACACCGGCGAATCGGTCTACCCCATCGATGGGGTTTGGGAAATTCTCTACCTGGAAAGCTACGGTGCGTTCGTTTTTATTGCCGGCTGGTCGGTCTGGCTCGGTAGGAGGCACCTGAAGGCGGTATGGCACCAGGTCCGCAGCGGTGCCGGCGATTGCCGCGAAGTGCTCGTATACCGCTGGGCGTTGGCGGGTATGGCGCTGTCGGCGATCTATGCTGTCACCTGGTTGGTCGGTCTGGGCATGAACGTAGTATTGGCGATTTTCGGTTTCCTTTCCATGACGATGGTGTTGCTGGTGACCGCCAAGCTCATCGCCGCCACCGGGTTCGCCTATCTCTTTCCTAACTGGACATTTCTTCGCGGCAGCTCCTTCGTGACCCATTTCGTTGGCACCAACTTCCTATCCAATCAAAGCTTGGTGGGGTGGAAACTGTTCTCAGGCGAGGCATTCTTCGGCAATATACGGATGCCGGCGTGGCCGGCGATGGTCCACAACCTGCGGATATTCAGTATCTGGAGACAGCCGGGGAAAATAACCGCCATAGTGCTGATCGCCTTTCCGATTGGTTTCCTGGTGGCGGCGGGTGCGACGTTGCAACTGGCTTACAAGGACGGCGCCCAGGTCTCGGTTGCTGCGCCCGCAATCGGGGCATACAATCAGCTAGTGCTCCTATTGGAGAATCCCACCGGCCCTGATCCACTGCGCTGGGGCATATGGTTTTTGGGATTCGTGGAGGCGGCTGGGGTCGCACTACTGCGGGCACGGTTGCAGTGGTTCCCCCTGCACCCGTTGGGACTGGCGTTCCAGTACACCTTCGGAACTTGGCTATACTGGTTCAGTCTGGCCCTGGTCTGGCTGATCAAGCTGATCCTGTTGCGCTTTGGCGGGATCGGTGCTTATCAGGCCGGCAAGCCATTTTTTTACGGGCTCGCGTTTGGCTACGTAATAGGAGTGGCGCTTTCAGGTCTGGTAGATCTGGTCTGGTTTCCATTGGACGGTCACTGGGTTCACTGGTGGTGATGCGCCGATTTCAGTGAGACTCAGGGAGTAGGGGACCGGCTGATGAGCCTGCCAACGGCCCGAGCTATTGAAATCGTCAGGTGGTGAGTTTGTGATCTACAACGACTTGATGACGTAAGAGACGCCAGCCTCCGTATTGAACTCCAGCGTCGACGGACCGGTTGCGGCAACATTGACGCTCGCCCCGTTGGATGTGACGGACAATTCTTCGGTTCGATGCAGACGGCAGGGTTTGCCTGCTTCCGAGCGAATCCGTGCTTCAGTCAGTTTCTGATCCTGCCATTCGATGTCGACCACAAAACCGCCGCGTGCTTTCAGGCCCTTGATATGCCCTGCAGACCACGAAGACGGCAGTGCGGGCAAGAGGCGAAGCTGCCCGTTGTGGCTCTGTAGCAGCATCTCCGCGAGGCCGGCGGTGCCTCCGAGGTTGCCGTCGATACAGAAGGGCGGATGCTGGAAATTCGGCTGGGGGTTGCAACTGTCGAAGAGGTTAGGGTAGGTGTTTCTGATCAACAGCTGGCGCAGATGTTCGTGTGCCTCTTCGCCATCTAGAAGTCTTACATACTGATTCACCGCCCACGCCCGGCTCCAACCGGTGTGAGCGCCGCCGTGCTCGAGGCGGTGCTTCATTGTTTTACGCGCGGCTTCGAAAAGATCGGGCATCTCGGGAGTGATCTGGGCGAAGGGATGAAGCGCCAGCAAGTGGGATATGTGGCGATGTCCCGGTTCCAACTCTTCGAAATCTTCTATCCATTCACGAATGGTACCCATGGCGCCGATCTTTATGGGCGGAACCTTCGAAATGGCGTCTGCCAGCGTTTTTCGAAACTCCGGGTCGACATCTAGGACTTCTGCTGCCCGGATCGTCACCTGGAAGATTTCGCGGACAATGATGTTGTGGTAGGTGGAACCTTCCGTAATACGCACTGGACCACCCGATATCGGATCGATATACGTGTTTTCCGGAGAGGTAGAGGGCACGATCACCAGTGCACCATCTGTTTTTTCCACCAGGTAATCGAGCAGGAACTCACAGGCGCCGTGCAAGACAGGGTAGGCCCGTTGGCGCAGAAAAACCTCGTCCTGGGTGAACTGGTAGTGGCGCCAGAAAACGATCATCATCCAGGCGCCGGCCAACGGATCCAGGACGCCGTTGTCGAATTGCGATTCCCGCGTGGACGCGGACGGCGTGGTGCGGCCGAAGAGATCGACGGCGAGGAAAACGACCCAGCCATCGGCATCGTAGAGTTTTTTTGCCGAGATTCGTCCCTTCTCAGTGACCTTCTGCAGATAATTCGCCAGCGGTTCCACGGTTTCCGAGAGGTTGCACAGGTCGGCCGGCCAGTAGTTCATCTGCAGGTTGATGTTCAGGTGATAATCCGACTCCCACGCCGCCCACATATCCTGGTTCCAGATGCCCTGCAAATTGGCGGGCAGGCGGCCCGGAGCGCGAGAGCTGTTCATCAATAGATAACGACCGAACTGGAAGTAGAGGGCCATCAGTCCCGGATCCTCCTTGCCCTCCTTGACCCCTTCCATTCGCACGTCGGTGGGTAGTTGGTCCTGTGCCGAGGTGCCAAGGTCGATGGACACCCGATCGAAGTAGGAGCGGTGTTCGGCGATGTGGTCGTCAAGCAGCTTGTCCCAGGACTTTCGAGCGGCGTCATCAAGAACGCGGTTGGCAACCGCGCCAGGGTCGATGGAACGATCGAAGTCCATCTTCTGTAGGCTGAAGTCGGTAGCGGCGGTAAACAGCAACACCAGTTCGTCGGCGCTTTGAACGACTAAACCGTCCTTGTCTGCGCTGACGTTCCCACCTTTGGCGCGTGCCAACAAACGTCCGCCGAATCGCATGTGTTCGCCGCCCGGCCCCGAACCGCCGGGATTGTCGTCGTAACCCCCTTCCGAAGCGGGAATGTCGACGATCTGGCCGTTCAACTGGAGACGGTCCAGACCAAGAGGTTCGACGGTGATATCCTTCTCGCGATCCAACCGGATTCTACCGCTAACGGTTCCCGTGGTGTCGGCAGAAATCCTGATCGCCATCACGTCGTCCACGGCGGACATGAAGGTCTCGCGGGTGATCGTAGCTCCATTCGCTCGATACTTAATCCTGGCGATTCCGCTCTGGAGATCGAGCTCACGGTGGTACTCTTCAGCACCCGAGTTAAGATCCAACTCGATCCAGAGGTCGGCGAGCGGTTGGTAGGAGCGAAACCCGGTTGGCTTTGCGGTAAGGTGTTCCTGGCCGTAATCATGAGCTTCGGGAATCCTGCCATCGAGCACGAGCTGTTGCACGGTTTTGAGGTGTTTGGCGAAATCCTCTGGATAAACGTCCAGCGGCTCACCCGCCCACAGACTTTCTTCATTGAGCTGAATGTGCTCATGGGGCACACCTCCGAACACCATCGCACCCAAACGGCCATTGCCCAATGGCAGAGCTTCATGCCATTCCTCTGCGGGTTGTCTATACCAAAGCGTGGTCATTGGATCTCTCCCCATTGATATCGTGTTATCGATCTGGTTACATGCAGCCAACAAAAAGACGAGCGAAACAAGATCAAGGCTACTTCTGACCTCGCCGTTGTTATGTAGACGACAAACGGTAACAAAAATACACTTTGGCGCTCGTCGTGACTGTGTTGGATATCCTTACTCCGACATGCCTCGTAGCTCAAGCTCCCCTGCCAGGTGACAACGGACAAGCCGGCCGGGCGTCACTTCGTCCAGCGGAGGCGGCTCGTTGCGACAACGGTCTTCGGCGTATCTGCAACGAGGATGAAATGGGCATCCGGGCGGTGGCTGGCTCGGATCGGCCACTTCACCCGCCAGCGGGATCTCTTCGGTACGTTTGCGAGGGTCGGCCACGGGCACGGCGCTGAGCAGGGCTTCGGTGTAGGGGTGGTGTGGCTTTTGAAAGAGCTGCTCTACCGGGGCTATCTCTACGAGTCGGCCCACGTACATCACCGCCACGCGATCGGCAATGTGGCGCACGACGCTGAGGTCGTGAGCGATGAAGAGGTAGGTCAAGCCCAACGCCTCTTGGAGATCCTGCAACAGATTGATCACCTGGGCCTGGACCGAGACATCAAGGGCCGATACCGGCTCGTCGGCAACGATAAGACGGGGATGCAGTGCCAGAGCACGGGCAATGCCCAACCGCTGTCGCTGACCACCGCTGAAGGCATGGGGATAACGTTGTAGCTGCTGGGGATTGAGGCCGACCTGCAGCAGCAGTTCCCGCACCCGGTCTTCGCGCTCGCGGCGGTTGCGCATGCCATGGACCAGAAGCGGCTCACCGATGATATCGAATGCGGTCATACGGGGATTTAGTGAGGCGTAGGGATCCTGAAAGATCATCTGCATGTGGCGGCGCAGCTCCGCCAGTTCGTCTTCAGGCGCGGTCGCTACATCCAACACCTTGCCATCGAGATGGAACAGTACTTCGCCGGCGGTGAGCCGAATGGCGCGCAGGATGGCGCGGCCGATGGTTGTTTTGCCGGAACCGCTTTCGCCCACCAATGCCAGGCATTCCCCTTCGAAGAGCGTGCAGGTGACGCCGTCAACGGCACGTACGTGACCTACCACTTTGTTGAAAAACCCCTTGGTGATGGGGAAATACTTCTTGATGTCACGCATTTCCAACAGGATCGGGTTAGCTGAAGTCATGCGATCACGTTCCCTGTCGCACCAGGCAAGCGTTCTGGTGGTCTATCCCCGATGCCATTAGCGCCGGCCGCTCGCCGATATCGCACCGTCCGCGCACCACCTCGCCACAACGTGGGTGAAACGGGCAGCCGCTCAAGTGTTCGAACGGATCAGGCACCGAGCCTTCGATCACCTGCAGTCGGCTCTTGCGTTGCTTTCCCGCTCCCGGGAGCGACTGCAACAGGGCGATGGTATACGGATGTTGCGGCGACGAAAAAACCAGGTCGACCTTCCCGTATTCCACAATGCGGCCCATGTACATCACCGCCACTTCGTCGGCCATCTGCGCCACGACGCCCAGGTCGTGGGTGATGAGCATTATCGCCATGCCGAGCTCTGCCTGCAGCGAGCGCATCATGGTCAGAATCTGCGCCTGAATGGTGACGTCCAGCGCTGTGGTGGGTTCGTCGGCGATGAGCAACGAGGGTCGGCAGGACAAAGCCATGGCGATCATGGCGCGCTGGCGCAGGCCACCGCTCATCTCGTGCGGATACTGGTCGAAGCGGCGCGCCGCATCGGGGATGCCCACATGGCTCATCATGTAGACGACATGCTCGCGGGCGACAGTTTTGCGCATGCCGGTGTGCAGTTCAACCGCCTCCTTGATCTGGCTACCGACAGAATGCACCGGACTGAGACTGGTCATCGGTTCCTGGAAGATCATGGCGATTTCGCGGCCGCGAATGGCGCGGATCTCCTCGCCGTCCTCATCCAGATCGGTCAGCACCACATTGCCGTCCTCCCGATGCAGGGTGATGCGGCCGTCGACGATCTGTCCCGGAGGGGCGATCATGCGCAAGAGTGACAACGCCGTGATGCTCTTGCCGCAGCCGCTTTCCCCTACCACGCACAAGGTCTTGCCGCGGGGGATCTGGAGGTCGACACCGTCCACCGCCTGCACGGTGCCCTCGTCCAAGAAGAAACAGGTTTTCAGATCCTCTATGGTAACGATGGCATCCATAATGTGTTATTTAGAATATGGATCGGCGGCATCGCGCATGCCGTCCCCGACGAAGTTGAAAGCCAGCACCGCGACGATCACGAAGAAAACAGGGGTCAACAGCCACGGCTGCAGCGCCACCGCCTGCACGTTCTGGGCTTCCTTGAGTAACACGCCCCAGCTGGTAATCGGCGGCCGCAAGCCCAGACCGAGGAAGCTCAGTGCCGTTTCGCCCAAGATCATGTTCGGCAGGGTGAGGGTAAGGCTGACGATGATGTGACTGGTGAAGCCAGGCAGCAGGTGACGCGCCATCACACGGCGCTTGCTGGCGCCGGCAAGCAAGGCGGCGGTGGCATAGTCCTCTTCGCGCAAAGAGAGGATTTTGCCGCGAACGACGCGTGCCAGTCCGGTCCACCCTAGAAACGAGAGCACGATGGTGATGCCGAAATAGACCTGCAGTGGGGTCCAATGGGCCGGCAGGGCGGCGGACAGTGCCATCCACAGCGGGATCGAAGGAAAGGAGCGCAGAATCTCGATGAACCGCTGAATCAGGTTGTCTATCCAGCCGCCGTAATAGCCGGAGATGGTGCCAATCAACAGACCGAAGAAGAAGCTCATGGCGACACCGATCAATCCCACGGTTAGCGAGATGCGGGCGCCGTAGATGATGCGGCTGAGCAGGTCCCTTCCCATTGAGTCGGTTCCTAACAGGAATAACGTCCCGCCTTCATTGACGCCAAAAAGATGCAAATCGGTCTCGAACAACCCCCAAAAGCGGTAGCTCTGGCCGCGGACGAAGAGCCGAAGTGGATGGGGCCGACTGCGGTCCTCCACGTAGACCCGGCGCAGGGTCTCCGGGTGTCGTGTGCCTTTCAGGGCGTAGACGAACGGCCACAGGTGTAGATCGCCGGCGTGCACAAAGTGCAGACGCTGTGGTGGCGCGTAGAGGTAGTCGATGTTCTGAGATTGCAAGGAGTATGGCGCCATGAATTCGCAGCAGAGAGCGGCGATGTATAGCGCCAGGATCACGATGCCGGACCAGACCGCCAGACGATGCTTGCGAAACTTCATCCCCATCAGTTGCCATTGGGAAGCGGTGTAGAGATCCGTTTCCTTGGTGGACGTTGTTGCGGGGAGCGCGGCTATTTCTTCGGCGGTTGGCGTGCGTTCCATCATTAGCTTCCCCGGCCTTCGTAGCGGATGCGCGGATCCAGCCACAACAGCAAAATGTCGGAGATCAAGGTGCCAATAACGGTGAGGAAGCTGAGGATCATGAGCATGGAGCCGGCCAGGTACATGTCCTGGTTCTGCAGGGCCCGCAGAAGCAGCGGGCCGGTGGTAGGCAGGCCGAGAACGACAGAGGTGATCACCGCGCCGGAGACAATGGTGGGCAAGACCCAACCGACCGTGCTGATCAACGGATTGAGGGCCACGCGCACCGGGTATTTGACTAGGAGCTTCCAAGGTGCTACCCCCTTGGCGCGGGCGGTCATCACGTACTGCTTGGGCAACTCGTCCAGCAGGTTGCCGCGCATGACGCGAATGAGCCCGGCGGTACCGGCGGTGCCGATGACGATTACCGGGATCCACAGGTGAGCGAGCAGATCCGTGAACTTGCCCAGCGACCACTCTGCATTCTGATACTCGGGCGAAAACAGACCGCCGGCGCTGATGTCGAACACCGAGTAACCGACGTACATCAGCACGAGGGCGAGCAGGA
Organism: uncultured Gemmatimonadaceae bacterium; assembly: GCA_964401715.1. Classification (GTDB taxonomy): domain Bacteria; phylum Latescibacterota; class UBA2968; order UBA8231; family UBA8231; genus CAYNZV01. The sequence continues at coordinate 38,306 of CAYNZV010000033.1, forward strand.
AATTGGGGATGGCCAAACCGATGAATCCGAGAATGGAAAAGGCGTAGTCGCCCCACGAGTACTGGCGCACCGCCGAATAGATGCCGATCGGTATGGCTATCGCCCAGGTGAAGATCAGGGTGGCGAAGGAGATTACCATGGTCAGTAGCAGGCGCTCGCCGACCAGTTCGTTGACACTACGGTTCCACTCGAACGACATCCCCATATCGGGCCACTTGAAGCCGGGCCAGTTGAAGCCGCGCTCGTCGTTTTCTTCATACACCCACAGGTAGGAGTTGTTGTCCTGCCGCTCGAAGCCGAAGGGCAGAAGGTTGTTGAGCCACTTCAGGTACTGGGACACAAACGGTTCATCCAGGTTGTAACGCTTTCGCATGGCGGCGACCTGTTCCAGGTTCACCACATCTCCTTTCTCCTCGAGAGCTGCGATGTAAGCGGTCAGATAGTCGCCCGGTGGCAGCTGGATGATAACAAAGGAGAGCAGCGAGATGGTCAACATGGTCGGCACCATCCACAACAGGCGTTTGAGGATCAGTTCGAACATCGGTCAGTTCTGCTCGATCGAATATGATTCGGGAGCTGTGGCCCCAGGGGCGCGCAGGAGCCAGGAGGCAATCGCTACCTCGGGCACATTACGCACGTTGTTCTTGACGATGAACAACCTGGGGATTTCGCCGACAATGCCGGTGACCCAGAGGTTCTCACGGCTGATTTTGAGGATCTCTCTGAACAGGCGAATCTGCTCGTCCTCGTCGAAGGTGCGCCGGATCTGTTCGAAGAGCTCCAGGCCGCGCAACATCGCTGGCAGCGGTTTTTCCCCCCGGACACCGTTGGTGCGCACCCACTTTTCGTATTCGGCGAAAAAGGACCACATAACTGCCGGAACATAGGGTCCGTATGCGAGCAGGGGCAGCAGGTTGCCGCCCAACACCCAGGTGGTCACATCGTTGAGCAGTGCGTGGCGTCGATGTATGTAGAGTTGGCGGGCCATCGGTTTGGCCTTGGTTTTTACCCCCACCGCCGTCCAGTCGGTGGCAATCATCTCCAGCACCGTGACGTTGCCAATATCGTTGGTTGCCTCCAGCTGGAGGATCAGGGGTTGGCCGTCCGGGCGCAGACGGATGCCGTCTTCGTTGCGCTTTTCGAGACCAATCTCGTCCAACAAGCGATTCGCCTTTTTCGGGTCGTATTCGATGTGGGCGGTGACGTTTTCCGCTACATAGAACTTCGATTTGGGGCTAGGAGCTATTTGCCGCGGTTCACCTGCGCCCAGGTAGACTGCCTCGTTGATGGCATCGCGATCGATGGCGTGGGACATGGCAAACCGGAAACGGCGATCGTGAAAGAGCTTTTTCAGCACTGGATCCTTATGGTGAAAATTGAAGCCGAATCCCATCGATTCGTCCCCCTCGTCCAGCCAGTGATGAACTCGGTAGCCGCCTTTCTTGGCATTGGACATGAAGAGCGAGTAGTTCTGAAAACTGATGTGGCGGCCCTGCATGCCGATTTCGCCGTTAATAGCCTTGAGGTTGATCGTCTCGACGTTGTGGATCTCAAAGCTGATGCGGTCGATATAGGGTAGCTGACGGCCTTCGGGATCAACCTTCCAGTAGTACGGATTACGGATGAAGACCGCCGGGCGCGCCGGCGGCGGTTGGTCGGTGATCCAAGCCCACAAGCGCGGCATTTCAACATTGCGGTAATCGGTCTTGTCCGCGAAGACCTGGGGCCACAGATCCTTGTTCTCTTCCTTGAGGATCTGTCGCATGCGCTGCTTCGAGACGTAACGCGGGTGGAACTGCTTGAGGTAGTGGGCCGCGTGTCGCGTCGACAGATGAAATTGGCCGTGGTCCGAAGCCACGATTTTCACGAAGAGGCTGTAAGGCTCCTTGAAGCGGATGCGAATGGTGTAGTCGTCCAGCTTTTCCAGGCGCATCAGCTCGCCGCCCCGTGTGAGGAACCTGGGGACGATCGGCGTCAGATCTGGATTCTGCAGCACGTCTTCGTACCAGAAGAGAATGTCGTTGGCGGTGAAGTGATGGCCGTCGGACCAACGCACGCCGCGGCGCAAGTGGAAGGTGAAGGTGCGGCCGTCGTCATCGATCTCCCAATGGGTGGCCAGGTTGGGACGAACGCCCCGGGCCATCGGATCCCACCGCACGAGGCTCTCATAGCACAATCGAGCTTCCAGGATCCCTACATCTTGCGGGCCGGTGCCGACGCGCGTCAGGGTGCCGCCGTAGGGACCGAGCTGTTCGATGGGTATTATGACCAGTGGATTCTCGGGCAGCCGCTTTTCCACGGGAGGCAGGGAGCCCGCTGCTACCATGGAGTCCCAGTGCGGTGCCTGGGCGAAGTCGCGGCCCTTTTCGGGTGGCCACTCGGCGACTTCGTGGAGCGCTTTGGGTTCGACGGGATGGCGGTTCGGTGCTTCGATCGTCTCGAGAATAGCCAGCTCGATGTCGTCGGTGCCGGCGAGGGAGAAAGTCAGATAGCTGAGAAGCTCCACCAGAACGGCAAGCATCAGGAAGACACCAACGAGGCGGAGCGCGAATTGAATCTTAGGATGTTTCTTCAACGCTTGTTACCGAATGTTCTGCCAGATCTAAAGCTATGTGGAAGGAAAATCCAGTGGGGAGTATTGGGAAGAATTCCGAAATCGTCAAAGTTACCATGACCTGCCCATGTCGACAGGTCGAAAAATAGACAGCTGGTGGTCTATTATATTATTACGCGGGTCGATGCTCCTTGGTGCCTCGGTCTCCCAGAAGATGCTCTGGGATGTTCGACCGGTTGCGCTGTTCTCCTTTTCAGGTGGAGGTGCAAACTGGTGATCAGAACCCATGCAGGCCATGAGGACGCAAATAAGGATCGCGGGAATTCACATGGATGATCCGCGTGATCTTTGCATCGAAAAACAAGGTCGGCTCAGGAAATACCGCACTACAGATCTTCCCGTGGCGTGAGCGGCTCGTCGAAGCAGTCGTTGACCGCTTGCGCGAAATCGACGATGGCACCGGTCATCATTCCGGATTCATTTGAGCGTAGGAATGCAACTGCGCGCGCCATTGGCGCCGTCTCGATAGCCGCGAACTGCCCACGTCATATAAAAAAAGCCAGCT
>CAYNZV010000034.1:0-6172 GCA_964401715.1 uncultured Gemmatimonadaceae bacterium
GGGCGATCAGCTTTGGCCGCAACCCGTAGTACCGCACAATTTGTCCGGGGATTCGCCAGCTTCAACTCAACCGCGCGTCGTATGGAAAGCCTATGCGTGAGACCGGAGTACCGACCAGATGCGAATTCCGCGTGTCAGCACAGAATGCGCCGTTTGGGACTACTCCTCGCAATCCAGGGCTAATCGAACTTCATCTCCAGCTGCACCCCGTCGAGAATCAGATCTGACGTAAGTCCTTTATTGCGGCGATCCAGATGCAGCTCCAGGTCGTTGTTCCCCCTTTGTATCATCTCTTTGCCGATAGTGGTCCCAAGCCAGCATCCGCACGGAGCCGATCCCAGTTCCGCCCGCGATTGCAGACCTTCGATAGGGACCCCGTTGACCACCACTCGCAGCTCATCTGTGGCTGTCAGCTCCCAGAAATGCAGCCGGAAGTTCAACACAGCACGAGACGAAGGTTCCTCACCAACTTGAAAATGAGTTCGCAGTGGTTCGTTTGGCTTCACCGCTTTCCGCCGGTGATCCGCCGATGAGGACAGACTCGATTCACCGTCCATTATATCGATACCGAACAGCTTCGTTTTCCCAGTCATGGTCTTCATGGAACCGATCTCGCTCCAGATTTCGGAACCAGCAAAGAAACCATTGAAGGTGTAGATGCCATCTGCTCCCGCATTAAGCAGATTTGCCGCCGCCCCACGCCAGCTGGGCAAGGTGCCTTCCCAATCGTTGATCTCAATGGCGTGGGACTTTTTCTTGGCACGAAGGGATTGCAACCAATCGCCGTGGGTGGGATACCGTTCCTCGCCCAGGTCAAGATACGCCCAGTGGTTCCAGAACCCCCAGCCGATGCAGGGATAAACCGGGATCTCGTGTTTGTGCCCCAACTCCACCGCCGCGAAGAAAGACTCGCTCATGTGCGATTCGGTGCCCCCGCCAGGAACGAACAGATCGAGTAAACCTTCACTCATCCAGGTCTCCACATCGAGCCCGATGAAGCAGGCATCGGCTACAGTGTAGGGAGTGCGCGCCGCCACCAGCAAAGGCCTGCCCCGTTTGGCAGAAACCTCTTCTGCCATTTTGCGGACCTGGCGTACCAGGTCGGTCATCATACCGACATGTTCTTCTGCGGCGGGACGCATCTCCAATGTTTCACGGAAATACGGAAAGCTCCTGAGGAAATCCAGCTCCACACCGTCCACATCGTATCCCTGACATACCTCCTGAATCACTCCGAAGACGTGCGCTCGCACCTCCGGAAAACCAAAGTCCATGTGAGACCAAGCTTTTTTGGGCCCATCCTGGTATTTCTCCCAGTCCTTTGGATTGCCCATCAGACATTCTGGATGGTTTTGCTTGAACGGCGCCAGGCCGTAGGTCCAGCGGCGCGTGCCGGGTGGATGGGAATCGTGAGCGTCGTTCATGCGTAATGACCAGAACGCCTCCATATCGTGCTCGTGGCAGAAATCCGTCTGGATCTGCAGGCTGTCCCGTTCATACTTATCCACCAGGTCCTGGGGAATGCCCTTGTCGTAGAACCCACCGAGCCGGGTTTTGTGGGAAAAGGTCTGGCCAGCCATGCAGCTGCAGTACCAACTGCTGTCCACCTGGGTCCCGACCAGTGGCGCGGTGCGCGCTCCGAGAAAATCATCGATCAACTCACCCTTGCCGCGGACCAGCAGTTCCTCCTCGCGGTCGTGGCTGCTATTCGCCTGGATCACATCGTCGCCGTCGTTGTTGTAGATGATGCGACGCTGACGCCAGCGGGCTTTTTGTCTCGTCTTTTTCATGGTTTGTCTCCTGTCCCAACTTCTGAAGTTCCGGTGAGACTCATCTTGTTGACGGGCGCTGCACGTAACGCCTGGAATCCGGCGTATTCGGCCTCACTCCGAGCGCCGGAGTTATCTATGCACTTGCTCCGGCGGCGATCTGTAGCTTCGTTGAGTATCCCGGACCCTACACTACACAGCAGTCAAACCTTCGTCCATCTATCGCACGAACGATGCGGTCGAGGAGACCAACGGAGAGCGAAGTAATGCGATATCGCCAGCTTGGAAAAAACGGACCAAACGTTCCCATCTTGGGCCTAGGCGCGTGGCCTTTCGGCGAAGGCATGGGGCCTATGGACGAGAAACAGGTGATCGCCACCGTGCGCGGCGCCATCGACCGTGGCGTCACTCTGATCGACACCGCGGAGTCGTACCGCACCAGCCAAGAGCGATTGGGACGCGCGCTGAAAGACGGCTACCGGCGGCGTTGTTTCCTCGCCACTAAAGTGAGCTACGACTTCTCACCGCAAGGCATCACCGCGGCCATGGAAGAAAGCCTGAGCAAGTTGCAGGTGGATTGCGTCGATCTCTACCAGATCCACCAATGGAGGGACGACAGGTACCCGATCGAGGCGAGCATGGAGACCATGGCACGTCTGCAGGAGGAAGGCAAGACCCGCTTCATCGGGGTATCCAACTTCGATGCGGCACAGATCGCCCGGGCCGCACGCGTCGCCCCTATAGCTTCAGTGCAGCCCGAATACAGCATGTTCCGGCGCCACATCGAGGCCGAGATCATTCCCCATTGCGAACACGAAGGCATTGGTATCCTGCCTCACAGCCCGCTATCCAAAGGACTGCTATCCGGACGCTTCCGCCCGGATCACGTTTTCCCCGAATCCGACGAACGCACGGGCCGCCCCCGTTTTCAGCCAGGAGCGTTTGGTCGTTTTCTCGAAGTGGCCGAGAGACTGAAGGAAGTGGCTGCAGACAACGGGGTGAGCCTGGTTCAGTTGGCGATCGCCTGGGTCATGCGCGTTCCGCAGGTTAGCACTGTCCTGGTGGGTGCCAAGCATCCGGAGCAAATCCAGGAACATCTGGGCGCAGTCGATACAGATCTTTCGTGCGACGACCTCGAGCGCATCGACGAGATCTTGCAGACGGCTCCCGACGTGCATGGTTGAGTTCGATGTCTGCGTCATCAGCAAAAATGTCAAAGCGACAAGGAGGGCGCTCACTTTTTCGACCGCCCGTTCTATGGTTTTTATGAAGTCTGACCGTCGGTTTGACCATGCGCAAACCGACGAAAGGCCGTGCCTAGACAGACGCTCGAGACCCTCACACCGCTGTTGCCGATTTTTTGCTAGTCCATTGGAATATCCTCATCTTCCCAATCTAATCCACGCACTTGTTCTGGTTGGCATCTATAGCTTCCTTGTTCCTCGGTAAACTATGTTACCGACCATAAGTACATCCATGGCCACTGAATGATTAGAGACCGATCATGCTAGAAATGACCGAACGCGAAAAGTTCCTCTTCGACCTGCAAGGATTTCTCCACATTAAGGATTTTCTCAGCGCCGACGAGGTCAGGGCTTTGAACGATGCGGTGGATGCCAACGTCGTGCCAATGGAAGATTACGAGTGGACCGGACCTAATCAGTACGCCGGGGGGATGGATGGGGAGTATAACATTCGCACCGAATCGGGGATGTTAACCTGGAAACAGCCCTGGTGCCAGCCTTTTCGCGATCTGATGGCTCATCGAAAGGTGATTCCCTACCTGAACTCACTTTTCGGCCGTGGCTGGCGGCTGGAAGGTGGACCCAGCATCATTCTCTCGCGACCAGGGTGTGGAGGTCATGGCCTCCACGGATACACCAGCAGGCACTACGACGGCGCCCAGTGTTATGTCTACGCCAACGGACATTTCCGCACCGGCATGACGATCTTCCAGTATCAGCTACGGGATATCGAGGAGGGTATGGGCGGGGTGACGGTTATGCCTGGAAGCCACAAAGCCAACTTTAAATGCCCGGAAGACATCATGCTTTATAACAGCGACAGAGAGGTGGTGCACAACATTGCGTGCAAGGCGGGCGACTTGGTAATCTTTATGGAAACGACAATCCACGGCTCGCTGCCCTGGAAATTGGAGTACGAGCGCCGGTCGCTCATGTACCATTACACCCCCAGGTTCTGCAGCTTTGGCACCGGGATCTACGAAACTCAGATGCCGGAATGGTACGACGAGCTCACCGACATTCAAAAAGCGGTACTGGCACCGCCTTATGTTCCCAACCGGCAGCTCATCGAGGATGATGGCGAAACTCTGGTCCGTCCTGGAATGGAGCCCAAGAACCACATTCCCCGCAAACGCCACGAGTTTTAGTCGGCAGGGGTGTGATGCCTGACACCTGGAACAGCGAGGGCCGGTATCTTTGATTCACAGTGCCGGCGGATCTTCCTGAAATAGCGTAACCCCCATATCCAGATATTTGCCCCGCTCCTCCGGCTTCGTTCCCGTACCCATCGCCAGGCGAACATCGGTGCCAGCCAACTGTGCAGCTACGTTGCGCATGCAGTCGTCGATGCTTGGTAGTGGAAACTCCGGGTGATCCTCCAAGCTGAACGAAAGATCGTTCGGCCCGAAGGTCACCACCTGTACGCCCGGTTTGGCAAGCGCTCGGATGTTGATCACCGTCTCAACAGACTCTACCTGAATGCCCAGCACAACGTGCTCGTTCCACCAAGCCGCATAGGTCTGACGGTCTTTGCCGATTCTGCGCAATCCGCGGCGAAAATCTCCGCCCCAGCTGCGTCTTCCAACAGGGGGGTAGTACGCGTAGGCGATCGCATCGTCCACTGTCTCGGATTCCATGACCTCAGGCACCAGAATTGCACTGCATCCGAAATCGAGATAACGGCCCACCAGGTGTGCTTCCCCAGTGTGGGGAATACGCAGCTGTACGTCGATGTCTATGTCGTCGGCTATCGCGCAGAAATCGACTAGCTGCTGTTCGGCAAAAGGGTTGTGCTGGCCTTCGATACGAACGTAGTCGTACCTGCCCGTCGACCACGCATCGGCCAGCTGAGCCTTGGTCATAGACAACTCGGCTCGCAAGGCTACCAGCACTTCGCCCTTTTTGATGCGCTGCCTGAGCGACTTTGACTTAGACACAATCTCTGTCCTGTAAATTTTTTAGATCTTGAGACAAACAAACCGCCAATATTTTTATATGTGCGTAAAGCAGATCGTTATCAGGTCTCAACCTGACGGTAACAATGTTGCAAGGCATTGCCTGTGGTGACATGCTCAGGCTTGAAAATCCTTATTGCAAGAATTGACCTTGACCGGCACCCCAATGCGGGCGGATTCCCATGCCGCCTCCGTCAACTCAATCACCCGCAGTCCACACTCGGGAGGAACCTGCACGTCATTCCGGCCCAGAATGGCGTCGACGAAGTTTTGGTCCACCGTGGTGGACGGCGGCAATCTCTCCGGCTCTACGGATTGGCTACCAGATCGTATGGTCAAGTGGCCGTTGCGCAGGTAAACGACCGCTTTGGATCCCCAGATCGTGATATCTTCCCAAATGCCGGCAGCAGGGGAGTTGCCCACTACTGAGATGTTCCCGATGACACCGTTGGAAAACCGTACGGAGAGCGCCGAATTGATGTCAACCTCAGAGTCGAAGTTTTCCATGTAGGCATGCACTTCCGCCACCTCCAGTCCCGTCATCCACAGCACGATGTCCAACAGGTGACTGCCAGAATCGTTCAACTGACCGCCGCCAGAAAGCACCATCTGCTGTCGCCAGGTGCCGAGGGAGAGTTGATACCAGTTCTGGTCCTGCAAGGCAGAAACGAATTGAACCTCTCCCAGTTCACCTGACTGGATCTGCTTCTGGACGTGGCGAAACTGAGGTGCCAGGTGGCGCTGGTATGAGACCATCAGCGTCTTGCCAACCTCCCGGGCTTTGGCAATGACGGATCGAGCATGATCGACCTTGCACACCATTGGTTTCTCCGAAAGAACGTGGAGTCCGCATTCGAGCGCCGCCATGATCTGGTTGAAGTGTAACGTATGCGGTGTGGAGATTTCAACGGCATCCAACTCGACGCTGGATAGCATCCGCTCGTAGTCCGAGAATGCGGGCAAATCCTGGCATGCTGGGTGTCGTTCCCGCGCCCGCTGCAGGCTCTCCTCACTGACGTCGCACAGAGCAACGACTTCTGTTTCGGGTATCGCCAACACGCGGCCGATGTGGCCGCTCGCATTGCCGCCGCAGCCGATGAATCCCATCCTTATCCTGCCCACAAAAACATTCCTCCACCGGTGACTGCTTTTTGAGATGAATGTCAGTGCGGAATATACCCGGGGCTATCGATCGTCTCAAGCG
>CAYNZV010000034.1:6272-39587 GCA_964401715.1 uncultured Gemmatimonadaceae bacterium
CTTGAATCCGTGTAAACCGACATTCATCTTCGCCGACACCAGTTTCCTCAGGTTGGCGGCGCTAAAAACCTGCTACACACTTAGGGTCCACGGACCACCGAAGTTTATCGTGACTACCGAATCGTCGTCCAACGCCGCTAGTTTTTTCGCCAGTTCGATCTCCATCACCTCGCGTTCGCAGTTAAATCCATTCAATGCCCAGCATCCGACCAACCTACTTCGATGGTCACGATTCCGAATCACGTCGTTCCCGTACCGAAAGGTGAAACCGGACGAGCCCACTTTGCCCTTCTACCACCTCGTAAACGTACAATATCGCCGGAGCCTCTTTCTTAGCTAACACCAATCTGAACCGCTTGTGGACATCACGTTCGAACGGAAAACCCGCAATTGCAATCGCATGCTGGCCGATCTTCTACACGAAGATGCGGATTTGAGGATGGCTCACCCAAAAATGAATGGAGATGCAGGAACGTTCGTGGTTGCCCGACACCAGATAGAAGGAGTCCCTCGGGACGCCATTTCCACCGGCGGCATCATCGTCATCTCCACCGTTGCCGCCGGCACTTTGCTGCGGAATAGTAGATCGTCTCCGTGAACCACTATAGGTCCTCTTCACCCTGAAGATTGGGCTCCAGTGCTCAATAAAAATTGGAGCGAAAATCCCGCTTACGGCGCCGTATGTTGATTCGCGAACACAACGGCAGGTCGAAACTGATGGGGTGTCCGAGATCAGAAGAATGAGCATATTGAACGATTACCAAAATTGTGAAACACACTTAAAGCGTTTTTTGACCCTCGATGTTGTGGGTGAAGGTGAAATGGACGAGACCAGACCGAACGTGCTTTACATTCTTACCGATCAGTGGCGCGCCAAAGCTACCGGGTATAACGGCGATCCTAATGCTGTTACGCCAAACATCGACAGATTGGCCACTGAGTCGATCAAATTCGCCAACGCCATTGCCACCTCTCCCGTCTGCACACCTGCACGCGCCGCCCTGCTCACCGGACGTTATCCGACCACTACTGGCATGTTCATGAACGACATTCCGCTTTCGCCGGACGAAGAGAGTATTGGCAAAGCATTCAAAAGGGCCAATTACAATACCGCCTACATCGGCAAGTGGCATGTAGACGGTCACGGTCGCTCGAGCTACATCCCATTGGAGCGACGCCAGGGCTTCGATTACTGGAAGGTGCTGGAGTGCACCCACGATTATCAGAACTCAAAGTATTACGACAACGATGATCCCAGCATCAAAGTATGGAACGGCTACGATGCGTTTTCCCAAACCGCCGATGCGGTGGCATATGTCCGGAAACAGGCCGCCGCGGACAAACCGTTCTTCCTGACCCTGTCGTTGGGCCCGCCTCATTTTCCTCACAACAATGCCCCGGCCGAATACCAACGAATGTTTACTCCCGAAGCGGTGACCTTCTCACCCAATGTGCAGTTCGACGATCCCGACTTCGAAAAATTCAATCGGCGTGAAGCGGCTGGATACTACGCACACATCACCGCGATGGATCGATGTGTCGGCGACGTTACAAAAGCCCTCGAGGCTTACGATCTGGCAAAGAATACCATTCTCATCTTTGCTTCCGATCACGGCGAGATGATGGGATCGCACTGTCTGCGGGCATTCACCAAACAGGTCTTCTGGGATGAGTCCTGTCGGGTTCCATTTCTGTTGCGTTATCCCCCGCTGACAGCAGAGATCGAGCAGCGGACAATCATGACCCCGCTGGGCACGGTGGACATCATGCCGACATTACTCAGCCTCTGCGGTATCGATATACCGGCAGCGGTCGAGGGTGTGGATCTCTCATGCTGTGTGCGCGATCGGGTAGAAGTAGATGGCCACGTTGCGCTCTACATGAGCATCTCACCGTTCAGCAGGGTGAACTATCTCGATGTAGGATACCGTGCTTTGCGTACCCGGCAGTACACTTGGGCACGAAAAAGCGATGGCGAGTGCCATCTTTACGACGATCTGAGCGATCCGTATCAGCTAAACAATCTGGTGGATGATCCGGTGACAGCAGTCGCGAAGAAGGAATTGGAGCAATTGTTGACGCACCTACTTGCGGAGATCGGCGACCCCTTCAGGGAGGAGAGCTATTATCTCGAGAAGTGGGGCTATGAAGTCGACGAGATGGGCAATGTCCCCTACACCAATTGACCCGACGGCGATGGCTGCGAACGGTCGATGTGGAAGAATCTACAGTCGTTCAGTCACCGATGCTCACGTCCAAAACCTCAGTCCAGATCGGCGATCAACCTCTGGATGTTGGCATAGTTCGTCTCCATCGCTTCTATCTTCGAGCCGCTAGGTGGCGTGAAATGAGTCGCGATAGATAATACCGCGTCGCAGTTGTTGTCTCGCAGATTGCTCAGAATCGTCGGATAATCCACATCCCCATCGCCGATGGGACAGTATTCAAACTTCAGTTTCTCGCCGTCGATCGTGTGCAGATCCTTGGCGTGTACGCCGTATAAATACGGCCGCAGGTTCTCAAATCCCGCCGTCGCGTTGTCCCATTCGCCGCAGTTGAGCGCATCCGCCGGACACCATAGCGCCTTGAAGCGTCGCGATCCCACCGCCTCGACGATGCGTCGGAAGTTCCGGCTGGTATTTCCGTAGTCCCACTGCATCATTAAGAAAGCAATGTCAACGTCGTGTTTCTCCGCTTGTTCGGCCACCATCGACAGCGCCTCCACTAGCTTCTCCATGTCTCCGTCGGAGATAATGCCACCGCGCGTCGCCCACCGCATCGGCCACGTCGGTTTGCCCGCAGTATACTCCGCCGGCCACGCGAAGCTACAACAGGAAACCGCGCCGATCCCCAACCTAGATGAGACCTCCATCGAACGCTTGAGCAGCTCGAACTCCCGTTTGAACTGCTCGTGTTCCAGCATTTTACCCGCCTGTAACTCAGCCAAATGCACCGATTTCAACAGCCCACCCGAGTCCAACAAAAAAATCTCGAGATCATGGGCCGCTACTAGCGCTACAACTTTGTCGATTTCGTCATCCGCAAGCTCGCATATCATGCGGTGCTGTGAGTAGTTGCCGCACCAGACGTACTTGGCGCCGATGTCGCGCGCAGTCGCCAACGACTCCTCAAACGGTTGCTGCAGCTCGCCCAAGTACATCCCCATCTTGAATTCGTAGTTGCTCATGGCTCGTGCCTCCTTATCTCGTCCTTTATCACTAGCAATCTCTTTATTCTCATCCCCGGGCGCCAGTGACAATTATGGATTATTACAACTATGTCCGACCCATAACAAACTCCGCTTCACTCCGGTATGTTCTTAACAGGCGCGGTGTACAATAGGAAATGTTGTACACCGCCCTCAACCTGTTTCTCGACTAGGGTCGCATCCTACCTCTTCGAGAAAGGAAGCGAATCTGAGCATTTCACGGGTTCATATGATTGGTTGAGGCGAAACCTCGACAGCCTAATGGAGACAGTCGCTCCCACCTAAGTGATTACCTTGTAGCCCGAACCTAAGCGTAACCACATGATCCTGAACCGAAGGTAGAGGCCGACGGTCTACACTTTGAAACCGTCATGTGACCGTAGCGGGGATTGCTTAGTTTATATCCTACTGACACCCGTAGATTATGTCGAGGACAAACACACGTCCAAGGAGGCACCCATGCCCAACCGTCCCAACATCCTGTTGATTTACACTGACGAGCAATCCGCCGACGCCATGAGCTGCACCGGCAATGCCGAGATCTCGACCCCGGCCATGGATCGCCTCGCCGCTGACGGCATACGCTTCGAACGTGCCTATTGTGCCGCACCGTCCTGCGCCCCTGCTCGTAACAGCCTGCATACCGGCAGGATGCCGCATCAGGTCGAGTTCAACGACGAAAACCGCATCGCCAAACCGGAAGATACCCTCGGCCGCATCTTGGCTGCCGCCGGCTACGACTGTTACTATGCCGGCAACCGTGCTTTCGCTTTGAGTGAGGATCCCGATGTCTGTGGCTACCAGCCGCTCGCCCCGAAAGGTGATAGCATCACTGCAGAACTTTCGGCCGAATTTCTGAAGGAACGAGCCAACGTCGACACCGAAAAACCGTTTTTTCTGGTTTCCTCGTTCATCAACCCCCACAACATCTATCAATGGGCGCGAGACCAAGATACCTACCTAGGCGCAGTCGAAGAGCGAGCCATTCACGACTGTCCCATCCTGCCGGCCAACCATAGAATGGCCGCTTTCACCCCCCAGTGCATAGAAGCCTATCTCGGCGGCCATACCCCGGCCTACCCCGCCCACCAACCGATTGACGATCCAAACTGGTGGAGACGCTACCGTAACGCCTACTTTCGCATGATCGAGATGGTGGATGCCCAAATCGGGATCGTGCTAGACACCCTACGCGAGTGCGGGCAATACGACAATACCCTCGTTCTTTTCATCAGCGACCACGGTGACTGCGCTGGTTCGCATCAGTGGCTTTGGAAGAACGTCCTGTATGAAGAAGCCTTGAAGATACCGTTCATACTTAAGCCACCGACGAGATGCAAGTCCGGCGTGTCCAGCGCCTTCGTCTCCAGCGGACTCGATGTTTTTCCAACTTTCTGCGACTATGCCGAAACCGATGTGCCTCAAGGTCTTGAAGGGCATTCATTGCGGTCGCTGGTGGAGGGATCAAAAGAAGCGGAAGATTCATGGCGCAAACGGCTTGTGGTCGTTACCGATCGGCACGACTACGGCATGGTCGGCCGTGCTGTAGTCGAAGGCAACATGAAGTACGTGATCTACGAATGGGGTCGTTATCGCGAGCAGCTATTCGACCTGAGTGTGGATCCCGGCGAGATGGTGAACCTCGCTTCCAGCTCGCGGTTCCTGCCAGACCTGGTGAGAATGCGATCGTTCCTGCGAGCTTGGTGTAAAGAGACCGGCGATTATTTCAAACACGTACCCACAGGGAGCGATCCCGCTCCTTATTGATAGTTACAGGTTGGTGGAGCTACAAAGGTAGAGTGAGAATGTGAGTCCTCGAGTAGGTTCGGCACTGCCGAAAGCCTGAGGATGAGGCGCAAGCGGCATTAACCTTGCAGCCAGCTAGGAAAACGGGCAAGCTTAGCGGGGGGACTTGCGATTCCTGCCCACTCTATTTCTCTACCATTTCCCTAGACCACACCAGTGGGTTCTGCTCCTTATCGTTCAGAAGGTCACCCACCTCAAGCTCCGCCATCTGCTCATCCGAAAGAATGTTCTGAATGCCGTTGAACGTGGCACCGTCCGGCATGTATGCGCAGGTCATCGCCCGACGCCATCCCGGCGTCATGTTCGGGCCAGCACCGTGAGCAGTAAGACCGTTGTGGAGTCCCGCATCGCCGGCTTTCATTTCGCCGATGATCGGTTGCACTCCCTTGAACTGGGGAAATACCTCGAAGTATCCACCTGTATCTTCTCGAATTGCCAGATTTTCATAATTCCCGAGCTTGTGGGAACCCGGTAGGTAGTACATACATCCATTCTGAATGGTGGCATCATCCAACGCGATCCAGATCGAAATCGCGTGAGGATTGTGAAACGACCATTTCGGATCGTCCGAATGCCACGCGGTCGGGTTTGCCCACGGTTGTTTCTGCAATGTCTGGTCGTGCCACACCCGGACACCGTCGATCCCTTCCAGCTGACAGAGCATCTCTCCCAACTCCGGGGCGAGGAAGAAGCGTTTTACCGTTTCGTTTATCTTCCACAGGTTCACCCGTTGAATGAACACCCTGTCATAATACTCGTTCCCCTGTTTCCACCGCTCATTCTTGCTACCTACCGCAGTGCTCAACTTCCAATCACCCATCTCTTCCATACTTTCGGTGATGGCGGCAATGAGCTCTTTCAATTCCGTCTGAGGTAAGAACTCTCTGACAATCAGACAGCCGTCTTCCCGATAGGTATTAATCTGTTCCTGGGTCAGATTGGTTCTCATTGTTTCTCCTTTTCTTACAGCTTACATCAGTTCGGTTCGAACGGATTCGCGTGCTGCCTGATCTTGCACAAATCTCTGTTTTTTCTGTCGCACACTTGATGACATCCCAGACTAGGGGACGAACGCCAGAAGGACGAGATACGGCGTACAGGGTGTAAGCTCGCAGATGCGTATCTAACCGGTCGCGAAACCTTTTATTCTCTTGCCGGGATGGTATTCGATGCGACGCAGGAACCGCTCGCCTACGTCGTAATCGGGTTGGTCGGAGACAAAGCGCCACAGCTTCACCCGCCGTATCATCTCGTACCGAAGGTCGTTTCCTTCCCAACCGTGATCGTGTCTCAAGATCTTATCGATCTCCGGATCGTCCAGGTCGGAAGTGTCGAAGTTGCAGACCTGTGGCCGAGTCGGATTCAGGCGCAGCTTATACATGTAGCGCTCGCGCTCGCTGTGGTTACTGCGGGCCCCATGCCAAACGCGTGTATTCCATACATACACCGTTCCCGCTTTGCAGGAAGCCCAAATCTTCCCGCGCATGTGCTGATAGATGTTGATCTCGCTGGTTCGCACGTTGCGGAAATGGGTACCGGGAATGAGGAAAGTGCCCCCCATCTCGTCGGAGGTGTCGGAGGGAAACAGCGATATCTGGATGTCGAAATAGTTCTTCCGAAAGTCAATCACCGAGTCCTGGTGGTTATTCGGACCCCACAGCACATTGCCACCAACGTGGTGGGGGTAGTGATGGTCGTAGAGCGGTTCGAGACCAACCAGCGACTCGATCATGCCCTGCACAACCGGTAACCGAAAGACGTCACCCAACCCCGTACCCTTCGGCCAGGTCTCTTCGAACGGCGTACCCACCGCCAAATACCCCTGGTAGTTTTTCATTTCTTTGAGACACTGTTCGCAAAGGTCTTTCGGCACCATTTCGTCGAACCTTAAATAACCGTGGCTCACGAACCGAGCCATCTCTACTGACGTCAATAGATGCTCTGTCATTGGTTCTTCTCGTCCTCTTCGATCTCGCTGAGCTTTGACAAAACCACCTGATAAGGCAACGGCCCATCCTCATAGGCATCTTCGGGTGAGCGCTGTTTGAGCTCGGACATCTGGATTACTTGCCAGCCGTCTCGCATCGCTTCCATGGCAGTGCGGTAGGGTGGTTCCGCTTCATCCAGAAGATCGGAAATCCTGTCGCCTTTCGATGCTTCGTATCGAGACCACGCCGTCACAGTGGCGTCCAGGGCCGGCGTGGATTGGAACAGCACTAAAATGTCTTGCACCTTTGGCATGTATGAAGGTCTGATTGTATAGGCTATTCTGAACGAGACAAGTTGTCCGAGTGCTAAATTAATCCAATAGTTTAACAGTGGGAAGTGTCAAAACTTTGCAACCGATTCACCTTACCGGTGGAAATACGGGGCACCTATCTTTGCAGAACACGCTCGGGAAAAGTTCGTATTTTAAACCGCATGAAACGCTTACACTTTGGGGGATTTTCTCGACCATGAATGGAGTTCCGTGGTTGGCGTTTGAGGGTGACATCGCCTCCATCCTGCAAGTCTATCAGCAGCCGCTTAGCGCCCTCAGTCGCGGCGATCTGCCAGCGTTTATCCTCCGCCGGGCCTTTGATCCCGCACATTGCAAAGGGCTTGTCGACCGGTTTTATCGGCAAGGATTGCTCTACGACCCTCGGATCGGTAGCAATGAAGATGTTCCGCGGATCGATATCGGCACCAGCCTTGTAAATCAATGCGAAGACATGGACCAGTTCTTTGCCCTCGCCGAATCGACCCATACACTTTTTACGTCGCTGTTCGACGGTTATGAAAACCCCGTTGATTTCATCTACACAACATTATCTTCGTTGGCCCCAAAAAAGCGGGTTGTGGTGGCCCGCGAACCGGACGGGCGACAATATGGCCCGGCTATTTTCCGGACCTATTATAAAGGAGTAGGGCATCCACCGCATTTCGATTCAGCGCGCAAACGCGAACAGCTGTCCGCCTTGCAGGTAGCTAGATTCGACAAGCAGTTTGCCGGTGTTCTTTGTCTACAGGAAGCGGATTCGGACGGCAACTACGCCCAAACCCTGTTGTATAACTGCCAGTGGGCGTCCGAATTGTCCCCACAGCTACCGAGATTTCGTAGCTATGCCGAAGAGCACGGCATTGAGCGAGTCAGCATTGCACTTCACCCCGGGGACTTCTACCTCTTCTGCACTGAGACCATTCACGAGATGCCCGCGATCAGCGGTGATCAACCGCGCGTCGTGCTCGCCTGTTTCTTCGGTTTTTCCGAAGAAGATGAGGAAATCTACGTTTGGTCATAGTCAGCCTGTAGCGTCGAAGCATGGGCTGACGCTGCAATATACATTGACTTCACGGAGAGCAAATAAACTTGGAACAGGCTTACCTCCGACGCGCGCACTGTCGTCAGTTGCGCAACTAGCCATTCCTATGGGCCATAGGTGCAGCGACTCATAGCAACCAGTTGAAAAAGGACCTTACAGCGCATCCTGGGCCCACTCGTGGTCGGATGGAATCGTCCACGTCTCCGAGAGCGCCAGGCAACAGCTGGTTCCCTCGCGGCCAAACAGATCACGGGGCAGGACTTTACCCGGAACAGTTGCGCCGTTGATCGACAATTCCGCCCGCATAGCGGGAATCAGCAAGCTGTAGACCCCGTGCGGTTGATCGGGATTCTCGAACGGTTGATTGGCAACTTGCACTGGCTCCATGAAATCGTACCAGCATAGCATGATTTCGTCCACTCGCGACGCAACGTATTCGACCCAACTGGTCAGCATGTCGCCGCTCTTAGAAAATTCGGCGTCGATAATCGGGACATGCCCGGAATAAGTGTCACGCATGGACGCCTGGATCCCTTCCTGCAGCCACCGCGCCAAGGCGAAGTTGTCGGAGTATATACGCGGTTCATTGTCGGACAAAACACTCTTGGCAAAGAGAACGTGGCCGCATCCTTTGGGCGATGCCACCACCCGCCAGTGGCTCATTTCGGCGGTCGGCTCCGCATCCACCGACTCTCCCAGTCGCACAAACGAGTTTTCGCCGCTTACCCGGATCTTATTTGGATCTGCTACCATGATCTTTTCCTCCTTCTTAGAACGGGTAGTATATACGGCTTTGATTCCAAATCAAAGAAAGACGTTTGCACGCAAACGTCCTGATGTTGGTTCCTTTATGTAAGGAGAGCAACAATGTCGAGCATCTATCAAAACGAAATGTCCCTGCATCAGCGGCAGCGTAGCAACAGCCGAACACCGGTTCAGTAACAACACTTCCGGGCCGCATTGAATCAGGACGCCAGCGGATCCTACCGCGCCACGTCAGCGGGACTTAGAAGCCGTACTTTCGTCGTTCTCTGCCTCCTAGTGTTTTTCTTCGGTTTTGCCACCGCGCCGTACCAGTCTTTGCTTCCGGTTTACGTCGAAGCCGACCTCGCTCGCCAACCGTTGTTTACCGCCTATTTGCGATCCCTGGCTCTCGCATTGAGTGGTGTGTTTGCCATCTTGGGCGGACGCCTTGCCGACCTTCTAGGCCTCAAAATCATCGTGCTACTCGGTATTGCCGGCGGCCTCCTCACAGGGCTCGTGTTCCACTCCAGCCAAGTGGCCATTCTCACCACACTCGTGCTGATCATCGGAGCTGCCCACGGTCCGTGGAGTACGGCCGGGCAGGGATACCTGATCCTCTTAGCGGGACCTTCGCGATTGGGATTGGGCGGAGCACTTTATTTCTTGAGTGGCACGGCCGGCAACTCGATAGGAAGCCTATGTACCGGTTTCGTCAAAGACACCTGGAGTTTCCCGCTACTGGGTTCCGTCATGTCGGCGATCATGGCAGGCTTGTTTCTGATCGGACTGTTGTTGCTGCCGGCGACGCCTTCATCAACAGCCTCCGATGTACCACGGCAGCGTCTCGCGTTGTGGGCATCGTATCGTCCCCTGCTTGCTCGGCGCAACGTTCACCTGCTCATAGCTCTACGCTTTGCCATCACCAGCTTCTGGGGCATGGCTACTCTGGTGTTGCCCCTGTTGATCTTCCGGGTCAGCGGGTCGGTCTCAACCGCCGCCTTTTACGGCGCCGTTTCACTCGCATCGGCGGCGGTATGTCAGCTGCTCACTGGACTGATCAGAGACCGTTGGGGGCGCACCGTTCCGTTGATTGGGTCGGCACTCGGCATCATGGCTTCTGCTGCTTGTCTGACATATAGTACTGAATCGGTGCGTGGTTTATTCTTGTTCGGGACCACGCTGACTGCGACTGCCTGGGCGGTCTCCACCCTGGTACCCGCTTTGATAGACGAAGTAGCAGGCGTCGAAGAGAAGAATCGACTCGTAGGCTTGGGACATATGGTCTGGAGCAGCGCCATGGTAACCGGCAGTTTGGCGGGAGGGATATTGGTCGAGATGGGAACCCATCTGCCGTTTGTTGTTGGTACCTTTAACACCGCTGTGGGAACGGCCTGCATCTGGTGGCTGTGCGTCCGCCTGGATGGCAGCCGCCCTCATAATCATTGTTAGCGAGTCGGGCTAAGCCTCCATCGGATACCACAACCCCCACTTGCTTCGCAAGCGGTCCATCGTCCGTTGAATCGCCATCGTCTTTTTCAATGGCATAATCGGACTTTCCCGTCTGCCCTCAGCTAGGCAGCGTCCCACCTCTATCGCTTCGTAGCCGAATCCGTTCCCCAAAGTCTCGAAGACGAACTCTTCTTCCTCGTTGTTCCTGACAAGCACCAATCGATCGGAGCACCAAAAACTGTGCGGGACCTTGATATACCCATCCGTTCCGAAAACATACGCCTCGTGGGTCGACGAGGTTCGCACGCCGCAGGTCAGTGAAGCAAAGGCACCGTCATCGAAAGAGAGCACCATCGCTGCCTGTCCATCCACGCCGGTCTCGACAATGTCTGCAAATCCGGTCACCGCAGCCGGCTCAGTCCCAAATACCATCTGCGCGAAAGCAACACAGTACACTCCCACATCCAACAATCCACCGCCACCCAGGACCGGATTCAGATGCCGTCCTTCTGGATCCCAGCCGCCGCGAAAACAAAAATCCGCTTTCACCTGCCTCACCTCGCCCACTGCACCTTCACTAACCAGCCCACGAACCTTGGCCATCGACGGGAAGAAATGTGTCCACATCGCCTCCATTAAAAAGAGATCAGTCTCATTCGCCTTGTCGATCATGGCCTGCGTTTGCGCCACATTGATGGCAAAGGGCTTTTCGCAAAGCACCGGTTTACCAGCTTCCATGCAGTGCAAGGTCTGCTCCATGTGAAAGACGTGGGGTGTAGCTATGTAGATGACATCCACCTCTTCGTCCCTTAGCAGGTTGTCGTAGCCGACGTGTCGTCGAGGTATTCCGAATTGATCGGCGAAAGCGTTAGCCTTCTCTTCTGATCGCGACCCCACAGCGCTCAACTCTGCGTCTTCGACCGCCTGCACTCCTTCGGCAAAACGACGCGCAATTCCGCCGGGGCCCAGGATTCCCCATCGGGTTTTCTCCACCATGTCGCTTTCTTATTCCTTTCCTAGTGCGCATCGTCCCGCGCCCTTGACCGAGCAGACAAATGTCGCTGCTTACTATAAGCTCCTGCCTCGATTTATCAATCAACCGGAGTCATAGTACCTTGGAATTTGTCCGCGGGCAACGTTGGTATAGCGTAACCGAACCCGAGCTTGGATTAGGCATAGTGGAGGCTGTGGAGGGACGCCAGGTGGTCATCGCCTTTCCAGCGCGCACGGTGACACGTCGCTATGCCGTCGCCGATCCCCCGCTTGTGCGGGCTCAACTGAGCGTCGGCCAAAAGGCGCGAGGTGGCGGTGTAGGTTTCATCGTCGAGCAAATTGTAGAAGAGGTAGGTCTTTTTCATTACCGTGGCGAGAACCGGGAGCTGAGCGAAAGCGAACTCGAGGCCGATCTGGATGTCGCAACGCCAGAGAATCGTCTGCTCAACAGCCAAGTGGATGATTTTCGGCTGTTCGATCTTCGGCGTGAGGCACTCCAGATTCGGCATCGTTTGCTGAGCTCTTCGGCGCGGGGATTCCTCGGTGGCCGCATCCGCTTGTTTGACCATCAGCTCTACATTGCCCAGGAGGTCTGCGACCGCCATCGGTTGCGTGTACTTCTTGCCGACGAGGTCGGACTTGGAAAGACCATCGAGGCCCTGCTGATTCTGCACCGCCTTCTACTCACCGGGCGCGTAGAAAACGTTCTGATCCTCGTGCCCCCGTCGCTGGTGCACCAGTGGTTAGCGGAAGCATACCTGCGCTTCAATTTAGTCCTGCGAGTTATGGGCGAAGACACGCATGGCGGTGGAACCATTGATCTGGAGAGCGAGGATCTTCCAGAACAACTGCTCGTCGCCCAACTTTTCGTCTGTCCCCTCGATGCCGATCTAGGAGACTCCTTTTCCCAAACCCGATGGGACATGGTCATTGTCGACGAAGTCCACCATCTACGTCCGGGAACCGAAGCTTATGCCCTAGTCGATTCGCTCGCCGCAAGGACGGAACACGTCGTCTTTTTGAGTGCCAGCCCCGATCGAGACGGTGAGGAGGCGCATTTTCACCGTCTTGCCCTTCTCGACCCCGCTCGCTATCACGACATTGATGCCTACCGTAGTGAGTCAAGCCACTACCGAGAGCTGGCGTCGGTGGCAGAACGGCTGGCGAACGATGAACCACTTGAGGACGAAGACCGCGAGCTACTGCGCCGACGATTGGCCAACGTCGAAGATTTGTTGGATCGAGGCCACAACCAACAGCTGCTACGGCAACTACTCGATCTGCACGGCATCGGTCGGCTCATGTTCCGTAACGTGAGAGCGCGTATCCCCGGCTTTCCTAATCGCATATCTCAAGTTGTCCGCCTGCCAGGAGATCCTGAGCCTCTTCGTCGTGAGTTTCTCGCCGACATTGGACGCGACGACGGCTTCGCGCTGGAGAACATCGAGTCCGACCCGCGAAGCAGTTGGCTAGCAACCTTTCTCGATGAGCATCCCGCGGAAAAGGTGCTTGTCCTTTGCGCCAACGCCGCCAAGGTCGAAACTTTTTCCCAAGCATTGGAAACGCCCAAGCGGCAGGTAGCGCGTTTCCACGAAGAGATGGGGGTGGTGCAGCGGGATCGCCAGGCGGCCTGGTTTCTGGATGAAGATGGTCCGCAGGTGGTTATTAGCTCGGCAATCGGTGCCGAAGGACGCAACTTCCAGGTGGCAAGTCACCTTGTGCTCTTGGACCTGCCGTTACACGCAGATCGATTGGAGCAGTCCATCGGTCGAATCGATCGTATAGGACAGGGGGAGAAAGTGTTCATCTACCCGGTCGTTGTGGAAGGAACCCCGCAGGCCGGTCTTGCGCGCTGGTATTCCGAAGCATTGCAGATATTCGAGCGCCCCTGGCATGGATCGCCCGTGGTCGAACGCGAACTGGGTACTCAGCTACTAGAAGGGGTGCTGGATGGGGATGAGAGGAAGCTCAATGCCGTGATATCTGATGGCAATAGTCGGAACGCCGAGATCATCAACGAATTGGAGACAGGGCGCGACCGTCTCCTGGAGTTGACGTCGTTCGACAAAGCAACCGCTCACCAATTGCAGCAAACCATCACTGAGCTGGAAGCCAACAAGGACCTGGAGCAATTCATGGTCAGCGCGTTCGAGCGAGGAGGTCTCGATGTCGAGGACATCGGTGAGCGCAGCTATGCCTTACGAGCCGGTATGGATTACCATCGCCCCTTTCCTGGTTTCGTCGGTTTTGAGATGGCAGTTACCTTCGATCGGGACCTTGCTCTGGAACATCCCGATCGTTCCCTCTTGACCTGGGATCATCCGATGGTACGCGACAGCCTCGATATACTGCTCTCTCACGAGTTGGGGAACGCCAGCATTGCCTCCATGAACGGCGGCGCCGCGGGACTTTTGCTGGAAACGCTATTCGTCGCCGAGCCGATGCTTGACCAGCACCTTCGCGCCGACCGCTTCTTGCCGCCTACTCCAATTCGGGTGGTCGTAGATTCAGCCGGCAAAGAAACAGAGCTGGATCCCGAAGAGGCCATCGCTAACCTGAAGCCAATGGCTGCGGCGACGCTGCAACTTCCGCAGGTTGAAGCGATCCTCCCGAAATTGATCGAGGACGCACGCAAGATCGCCGAGGCAAGGACTGTTGTCATCTCAGAACAAGCCCATCAAAAGCTGCGCGAAGTATTGGAGCCAGTCGTCGGCCGGCTATCCGAACTGGCGAAGGTAAACCCCGCCGTCAGCCAAGAGGAAATCGACGCGGTCGAAAGGGGAGTTATTGCTTTGGATGAAGGACTGAGCCGCACCCGGGTGCGGCTTGACGGGTTGCGATTAATTCTCGTTGCGCCCGAGCTATCCAATTGAATGTACCGAAAGATGCTGAACAGATCTCAAGAAAAACGCAGAAACAACTTCAAGGAACGCCACACCCAAACCCAGTAAACCATTCCATCAACGGGCCGCTCCCTGGCAAACGCCTTGCGGAAACTGCGCAAGGGTCGGCGGCTCGGCACACTTATATGTTCCATGTCAGCTCACATCTTAATCGAGCAGGATATCTACGCGCCAAGACCGTCGCTACCTTCAAATCGAACACCCACGCCGCTCGTGTTGAGAGCTGGATAGCAGCAACGTATAAGCTGCTATCCTAGAGATCCAATGCAGTGGCAACGGAAAAAATGCGACCATAGATCAAGCGGGAAGCGGCGGAAAGTCTTGTCGGTGGGCCCTTAGGTTAATCTCCCTTTCCGAATCATAGTCCGTCCGCGTAAGGAGCACCGGTGATCTTCTCGTGGGGCCAAACGATCTGCCGTCGTTCCGGGGACAGCCGATCCAGCAGCTCTTTCGAGGGGCGATAGCCGTGCCGAAAAAAACCCCATGACGGGCCGTACCTATACACCACGGTACGGCGTTCGTCGGCATTGACCCTTCGCGCCGATCCGTGACATATAGCGTCGACAAACAATACCACATCACCTGCCTTCATGTGCAGCTCGACAGCCCCGGTGACCCCGTCCGCCGATCCTCCTTTCTTGCCCATACGCGCTTTTTCGAACTCTGGATGGACAAAGTTGGATTTGTGGCTGGAAGGAATCACCATGGTGGCTCCATCACCGGGTCCGATATCGGTCAGTGCCAGTAACATGTTGATCTGACCGCAGTTGAAACGCTGGTTCTGAACCTGAAACTGGCATCGTTTGATCCACGGGACGGGTCCCGAATGGATGCCGATCGATTCACCGCAACCACGGATATTGGCGAAGTTTTCATCGATGAAGAGGGGACCGTGTTTGTAGTCGAAGGTGCCCTCACCGCCGACGAAACGTTTTACATGCTCTATCCAGGAAGGATGGTCGATCAGCGCTTCGAACGGTTCACCCGCTTCGTAGATCTGCTGCAGATTCAACCCTTCCGTTGCGCTGGAGAAGAAATGTCCGTGGACGTAACCGTTCCACTCTCCAGGCTCGGTAGACCGTAACTTATCTAGGATGGCATTGCACTCGGCGATCTCGTGTGGCTCCAATGCCGCCTCTAAACTGAGATAGCCCCGCAGATCGAACAGGTAGATATCCAGATCTGAGATCATTTCGGCTTGGGACCGGGTATCTGCTCGCCGTCGGGACAAGGGTGGTTTGCCCAATGGCCGGTCCAATCCCGACCGCGGCACACTACTCCATTCTTGTTCCAGCCTTTGAGAGCACGGACGTCGGGCGGGCAATACCGTATGGTGAGGCCACAACGCCGTCGCTGGGAGCAGTTGGGCTCTGAGCCATGCAGCAGCAAGTCGGTGTGCAATGAGATCTGCCCTGCCTGCATCTCGAACGAAACCGGCGCCTCTCCGTACTGCAGAGGGTTCCTGACCGATTGGTTCAATACGTTCTTATCTTCGTCCGTGCTGGCCTCGTAATCGATTTGACCGTGCCGATGGGAACCCGGTATCACCTGCATCGCGCCGTTTTCGACGTCGGCGTCATCAATGGCCAGCCATACAGTCACTGTCTTGCTTGGCGTCAACGGCCAGTAGGAGGCATCCTGGTGCCAGATCACTTGTTTTTTGTCGCCTGGTAGTTTGTTGAAATAATGGGTACCCCAGCAGATCAGATCCTCGCCCAACAGGTCTTGTACGTAATCGAGAATGCGATTATCGATGACTAGGTCGTAGATGCCCTGGCAACAGGTGTGCCAGCCGTTGATCGAATAGGCCTGATGGCCGCTCGACGCTGCCGCTGCCATCAGACTGTCGAAGTAACTCCGATTGGCCGTCGCCTCTTCGGGGGTGAAAACGTCGAGTGGAAATATAAATCCCCGCTCGTTGAAGGTGTCAATCTGCCCGCGGGTGAATTTCCGGGGTTGATCGTTCTCAACTGCAAAGAAACTCAACTCGCGTGCGATGTCGGGATGAGCGTTGTTCAACAAAGGTATTTTTGCTCCCACCACCGTTTATGGCTTTGACGCGTGACGATGCACCGCTTGGATCCCGCTAAGTCTATGGGCAGCACCATAGCGGGTCAAACATCAAAACCGCTGGTCGTACCTCAAGCGATAGGGGAATTGCTGATAGGTGATGACAACCTCTGCAGCGAGCCAATCGGAGTAGATTTGATCGGGTTTCTGTAACGACTGCAAAGGTCGGTAATGTAGAACTTCTGGATTAACAGCGCCTTACTCTACCTACTCCTCCCACACCCCCATCTTCGAATATTTCTCCACCCGCTGGCGTACCAACTCGTCCGTTGATAACGGACGAAGCTCGGCAAGCGCCTCCTGGATGAGACGCTTCAAGTTGGCCGTCGCTTCGTCGTAGTTGCGATGAGCCCCTCCGAATGGCTCTGGCACGATGCGGTCGACGATTCCTTGTTCTTTGAGGTCCGGGGCCGTCAGCTTCAATGCGTCCGCCGCTTCTTCCTTGCGATCGCGGGTTTTGAACAAGATGGTGGAACAGCTTTCGGGTGCAATAACGCAATACCAGGCATTCTCCATCATCAGTATCCGGTCTCCCACCGCCATGCCCAAGGCGCCACCGCTTGCTCCCTGTCCGATGATCGCCACGATGATCGGTATGGGTAGGTGCGACATCTCGAACAGATTACGCGCGATCGCCTCTGCCTGACCGCGTTCCTCAGCTTCGATGCCCGGATATGCCCCCGAGGTATCCACCAAATTGATGAGCGGTCGTTTGAACTTCGCCGCCATCTTCATCAGCCTTAGCGCTTTTCGGTATCCTTCTGGATGTGGCATACCAAAGTTGCGGTACTGACGCTCTTCGGCGGTACGCCCCCCCTGCATGCCAACCACCATCACCGGCTCCCCGTCCAATCGCGCTGGTCCACCCACTACGGCGCGATCGTCGCCGAAAGCTCGATCTCCGTGTAACTCGGTGAAGTCGGTGAAGATACGCTCCATGTAGTCGAGACTGTAAGGTCGCTGTGGGTGCCGCGAAATCTGCACTCGCTGCCAAGGTGTCAGGTCGGTGTACACCTCCTGACGCATGTGCTCAACCTTCTCCTCCAATCCCTTCAGCTCTTCGCTCAGGTCCAGGCCGTCGACTTTCGAAGTCTGTTGCTGGATGTCGGCTATCTTCTTTTCCAACTCGACGATGGGAAGCTCGAAATCCAAGTAGAATGTCTCGTTGTTTTCACTCATATTCAGGTCTCGTAAGGGTGTTATCGTCTAACCAGGTATAGACACCGGATTCTCTGGATTCTTCAGTTAGCTCAGTTGTAGCAGCGCGGAGCCCAGACGGTCCATTCCCGTGGTCAAAGCTTCCATCGACGTAGCGTAAGAAATGCGGATGTGCTCACGGGTGCCGAAGCCAGCTCCCGGCACACAAGCTATGCGTCCCTCTTCCAGTAGATACTCGCACAGTGACATGGAGTCCGACACCTCCCAGTCACCCTTGGAACGTCCGAAATAAGCGGAAAGATCGGGATACACGTAAAACGCCCCTTTTGGCATAGGGCATATCACACCCGGTATCTTGTTGAGTCGCCCGACGACGAACTTTCGCCGTTCGTCAAACGCCGACAACATCTCGCCTAAGAAATCTTGCGGTCCCGTGAGCGCTTCCACCGCCGCCCGTTGGGTAATAGAGGAGATCTGCGTCAGCTCCTGACTCTGCACCTTGTTCATGCCAGCAATGATCGGAGCCGCCGCCGCCGCATAGCCCATCCGCCATCCGGTCATGGCGTGAGATTTGGACAGACCGTTCACCACTAACGTCAGTTCTTTGATATCCTCGCCAATAGAGGCAATGGAGTGATGTCGAGCTTCGTCATAAACCAGCTTCTCGTAGATTTCGTCGCTGATCACGTAGATACCGTGTTCCACCAATACATCGGCCAAACAACGCAACTCCTCTTGGCTGTATACCGCACCTGAAGGATTGGAAGGACTGCACAAAAAAAGCAACTTGGTACTTGGAGTGATCGCCTGGCGCAGCTCCTGGGGTGTCAGCTTCAAGCCGTTTTCGGCACGGGTCTCGACGACCTTGGGCACTGCGCCTACCACCTTGGGCTGCTCCACATAACTTACCCAGTAAGGTGTCGGTACAATCACCTCGTCATCAGAATTGAGCATGCTAACAAGTGCGACGAAGATGGTGTTCTTGGCACCGTTGTTTACGGTGATCTGCTGCGGCGAATAGTCTAGACCATTGTCGTCCTTGAGTTTCCTTACTATAGCTTCCTTCAACGACAAAATCCCTGATCCGGGCGAATCGTACTTGGTGAATCCTTTCTCGATGGCGCGGATGCCCGCCGCTTTGATGTTGGCTGGGGTATCGAAGTCGGGTTCGCCAGCGGACAGCGCGATTACATCCACGCCTTCGCGTTTCATCGCTGCAGCGCGGGCAGTAATCGACATGGTGATCGACTCCTGCATCTGCTGCACGTTGTGCGATTGAGGAATACCGGTTCGAACCGTCATGTGGTGTACTCAGCGTTTATGCGCACGTAATCGTAACTGAAGTCGCAGGTATAGAGCTCTGCTTCGCAATCACCCCGGCCGAGCTCGATCTCGATTGGAATGTCGTCGGCGCCCATCGCTTCTATCAGCGTGTCGTGATCGAACTCGACGCCAGCACCCTTTTCGTAGATCGGCATCCCGCACAACACTACCCGGACCTTGTCTGGATCGATTTCCACACCTGAATACCCCACCGCACAGAGAATGCGGCCCCAGTTGGGATCGCGGCCAAATACCGCGGTTTTTACCAAATTTGAATTGGCTACGGCCAGTCCGACCTGCCGCGCCTCTTCTTCCTTCGATCCTTGGCGCACAGTAATAGTTACCAACTTGGTGGCACCTTCACCGTCGCGGGCCACAGCGCGCGCCAAGTGCCGACAAACGATCTCGAACCCTTCGGCGAAAGCGGCGAGCTCAGCAGTATTGATGGCGATCTCGATCCCACTGGCGCCGTTCGCCATTGCGATCAAGGTGTCGTTAGTACTCATGTCGCCATCGACGGTGATGCCGTTGAACGAGCGACCCACGACGTCTATCAGCAACTCTTTCAGGAGGGTCGACTCGATGACGGCGTCAGTGGTCACCAGTGCAATCATCGTCGCCATCTTCGGCGCGATCATACCGGCCCCTTTGGACATACCGCCAATACGGACTGGCATACCGTTCAGCTCCAGCTCTACGGCGAAATGTTTGGGCACCGTGTCGGTGGTCATGATCGCTTCCGCCGCATCGATTCCTCCTTTTTCGGAAAGAGCAGCGGCCACCTTGGGAATGCCAGCTTCGATAGCTGCGATCGGTAAAGGCACTCCGATGACTCCCGTCGAGCACACAAGAACTTGGTCCGCTTCGAGGGACAGAGCGGACGCGGTGTGGGCACACATTGATTCGGCGTCGTCACGCCCACGTCTTCCTGTACAGGCGTTGGCATTGCCGCTGTTCACGATCACCGCCTGGGCTCGACCATTGGACAGGTGTTTACGGTCGACAGCAATAGGTGCCGCCTGCACCCTGTTGGTTGTATAGACGGCGGCAGCACTCGCTTCGCTCTCCGAAAAGACTAGCGCCAGATCCTTTATGCTGGCGTCCGGTTTGATACCGGCATGGATACCCGAGGCTTTGTAACCCGCGGGTGAAGTCACGCTACCGTCGGTCAGCTCTTTCAAGGTCAGGAAACCCGTTTCTGGTGCAATTCTTCCACCTGGGTCGCGTCCTTCATGAGCTTGTAGTGCAAGCTATCAGCAAGCGCGATCCAGCTGGCTTCGATAACGTTCTCTGAAGCTCCGACTGTTCCCCATACATCGCGGCCATCGGAAGATTCGATCAACACCCGCACCCGCGCAGCAGTACCATCCGTGCTGGAAAGTACGCGCACCTTGTAGTCCTCCAGATGTACTTGGCGAATGCTGGGAAACTCCTGCTCCAGCGCTTTCCGCAGCGCCCGATCGAGGGCATTTACCGGACCGTCTCCTTCACCCACTGTGTGGTAAACTTGGTCGTCCACCACCACCTTCACGATGGCTTCTGAGGCATCATCGTCGGAAGCGTTGCGAATGATAGTGCGAAAGCTGACCAGCTCAAAAAGATCCTGGTAGCTCCCCATGGCACGACGAGCCAAGAGCTCGAATGAACCCTCCGCAGCCTCGAACTGATATCCTTGATTCTCTAGCCGTTTCACCTCTTCCAAGATCGCCGCTACCCGGGGATCCTTCTTGTTCAATCCCGGGAAGACCCGGTCCAGCTTTGATACCACCGTACTGCTACCCGATTGGTCCGACACCAGAAAACGGCGTTCATTTCCCACCAGCTCCGGATCACATTGTTCGTAGCAACGTGGATGTTTGCTCATGGCGTCGATATGAACGCCCCCCTTGTGGGCAAACGCACTCTCACCGACAAACGGCTGCCGGTGGTCGTGATACACGTTGGCTATCTCGTTCAAGAAGCGGGAAAAGTCCATTAGCTCGGTCAGATGATTGGCACCAATAGTGATGCGCTTCATCTTCAGTTCCAAGTTAGGAATGACAGTACAGAGATTGGCGTTGCCGCACCGTTCACCCAAACCGTTGAAGGTGCCCTGTACCTGTATAGCACCCAGTTCGACGGCGGCGATGGTGTTCGCCACCGCCATACCAGCGTCATTGTGGGCGTGTATACCAAATGGAATATCGATTTCTTCGATCGTCGCTTTGATAATCTCCGCAACCTCCGAAGGCAGCGCCCCGCCGTTGGTCTCGCATAAAACCAGAATCTGCGCACCACCACGCTGTGCCGCTTTGAGCGTCTCGATGGCATACGCCGGATCGTCTTTGTAGCCGTCAAAGAAATGCTCGGCGTCATACACCGCCTTGCGCCCCCTATCGGTCAAAAATCCGACCGAATCTTCGATAAGCTCGAGATTCTTTTCGCGTGTGGTTTTCAGGGCTGCTTCCACGTGCAGCGTCCAGCTCTTGCCAAACACACATACGGTCTCGGTCTCGGCTTGGAGCAGGGTGTGTAGCGTCGCGTCCTCATTGGGCGGATTGTTTGCCCGGCGAGTGCTGCCGAAGGCAGTAACCTGGGCCCGCAGCCCGAGTTTCTTCACCTCTCGAAAAAACGCCAGATCCTTCGGATTGGTTGGGTTGGGCCACCCACCTTCGATGTAATGCACACCCAGTTCATCCAAGCGGCGGGCGATGAGTAGCTTGTCCTCGCTGGAAAAAGCGATGCCTTCCGCCTGGGCGCCATCGCGCAAGGTGGAATCGTATATCTCTACGAACTCGCCCATGGTGAATCCGCTGTATCAGGCGTCGGCAACAGCCTGCGCTACCATGTCACCTGTTTCTGAAGTGGAATAACCCATCTTGCCGGCGCCCATATCTTGAAGCTTGCCAAGCACCTCGACGATAGCCTTCTCCATGAGACCAGCCGCCTCGGTTTGACCGATGGTATCGAGCATTAACTGCGCCGCGGCGATAGCCGCCATCGGGTTGATTACGTTCTGCCCGGTGTACTTCGGTGCCGAACCGCCAATCGGCTCGAACATGGACACGCCTTCGGGATTGATGTTGCCGCCGGCCGCGATGCCCATGCCACCTTGTATCATGGCGCCAAGATCGGTGATAATGTCGCCGAAGATGTTGTCGGTGACGATCACATCGAACCACTCCGGGTTCTTGACCATCCACATACAAATAGCGTCTACGTGCGCGTAATCCCGCTTGATATCGTTATAATCAGCTTCCCCGACCTCGTTGAAAGTGCGTTCCCAAAGATCGAAGGCATAAGTAAGAACGTTGGTTTTGCCACACAGGGTCAGGGTCTTGTCCTCGTTGCGCCGACGGCAGAAATCGAAAGCGTAGCGTACGCACCTTTCAACGCCCTTGCGGGTGTTGATCGACTCCTGCACCGCGACCTCGTCCGGGGTGCCCTTTTTCAGGAAACCGCCGGCTCCGGTGTAGATACCTTCGGTGTTTTCTCGCACCACGACGAAATCGATGTCTTCAGGCCCTTTGTCCTCCAGCGGCGTTGGCACGTTCGGGTACAACTTCACCGGCCGCAGGTTGATGTACTGATCGAGCTCGAAACGCAGGTGCAGAAGAATACCCTTTTCGAGGATCCCTGGTTTCACATCGGGGTGACCGATGGCGCCCAATAAAATGGTGTCGAATTGTCGTAGGTCGTCTACTGCTGATTCAGGCAGGACCTCATTGGTGCGCAAATACCTTTCGCCCCCAAAGTCAAACTCCTGTGTCTCGTATTCGAACCCCGTCTTCTCCGCCGCAACGGCTAGAACCTTCAGTGCCTCGGCGATGACTTCGGGTCCAGTGCCATCGCCGGGCAGTACTGCAATCTTAGTCACTACTACCTCCTCAATTGGTCGAAAATGCGTTCGCTACTATTTAAATGCCGAAACATAGGGCAGCTGTGCAGCGGTATCGTTGATGGCATTATCCGCCTCCAGCAACTGACCCAGGGCATCCCAGGTGCCGTTCAAGAACTGTTCCCGCGGTCCGTCTGGAATCGTACCCTGCAACTGCCCTCCTTTGTGCACTACTGTCTGCTCCGCCAGGTTGATGACGAGCTGCTGTTGAGGATCGCTCTCAATGGCATTCATCAACGCGGTCACTTTTACACTGCTCCCGGTCAAACAGGGTAGGCCTAGGGCCAGACAGTTACCGAAAAATATCTCGGCGAACGACTCGGCGACAAACGCCTTGATACCCCAGCGCATGAGAGACTGTGGCGCATGCTCCCGAGACGATCCGCATCCGAAGTTCTGATTCGCCACTAGAATCGACGCTCCTTGGAAACGCTCTTGATCGAACGCATGGTCACCCTGAGCGCGCTCGTCTTCAAAGGCGTGATCTCCCAGGCCCTCGAAGGTCACGGTACGCAGGAATCGCGCCGGTATGATGCGATCGGTGTCGATATCCGCGCCGCGCACCACTACGCCTTTTCCTCTTATCTCAGAGATTTTGTTATCAGCGGTCATCATTCCTCTGTTCATTCTCGACAGGTGGCTCGATTAGATCGCGCACGTCCACTACTTCTCCGCTCACGGCAGCGGCAGCTACCATCGCCGGGCTCATCAGCAACGTACGCCCACTGGGCGAACCCTGACGGCCTTTGAAATTCCTGTTGCTAGACGAAGCGCACAGCTCGCGGCCTTGGAGTTTGTCGGGGTTCATGGCCAGACACATGGAGCACCCAGCACCTCGCCATTCGAAACCGGCCTCCTGAAACAGCTCGTGTAATCCTTCCGCTTCGGCAGCGTCCCGCACCCGCTTGGAACCGGGCACGACCAGCGCCTTGACTCCGGGAGCCACTTTGCGCCCCTTCGCCACGCGGGCCGCTTCGTAAAGGTCGGATAGGCGGCCGTTGGTGCAGGAGCCGATGAATGCGACGTTGATCGAAGTGCCCGCCATCTTCTGGCCGGTGCTGAACTCCATGAAGCGCATCGCTTCTTCAACGTTAGAGCGCTCCGCTTCAGCGAACTCCGAAACATCCGGGATCTCGCCGTCGATCGGCACTGACTGCCCGGGGGTAATGCCCCAAGTCACGGTTGGCGCAATATCCTCACCAACCAGATCGAGCTTATCGTCGTAGGTGGCGTCATGGTCGGACGCTTGATGGCGCCACCAGTCGACGGCACGCTCGAACGCATCTCCGCCGGGAACATGGTTGCGACCCTGGAGGTAATCGAAGGTGGTCTGGTCCGGATTGACGTAGCCAACCCGGGCGCCACCTTCTATCGACATGTTGCATATCGACATACGCTCTTCCATGGTCATATGCTCGATAACCTCGCCAGCGTACTCGTAGGCGTAACCAACGCCTCCGTTCACCCCTAACTGGCGAATGATCTTGAGAATCACATCCTTGGCGTAAACTCCGTGCCTGAGGGCGCCGGTGACTTTGATCCGCCGTACCTTCAGGCGCGACATGGCCAAACACTGGGTAGCGAGCACATCGCGCACCTGGCTGGTACCGATACCGAACGCGATAGCGCCGAACGCACCGTGGGTTGAAGTATGGCTATCGCCGCAAGCAATGGTCATACCCGGTTGTGTTAAACCGAGCTCGGGACCAATTACGTGTACAATGCCCTGGTTCTCGTGGTTAATGTCGAACAGCGGTACCTGGAACTCCTTGGTGTTGGCCTCGATAGCGACCGTCATCTCCTCCGCCAGATCGTCGACGAATGGCCGCTTCACCAAATCGGTGGGCACGATGTGGTCGACGGTGGCGAAGGTGCGTTCGGGAAACTTCACCTTCAGGTTACGCTCTCGCAGCATCTCGAACGCCTGGGGGCTGGTCACTTCGTGCACCAGATGAAGACCGATAAACAGCTGGGTCTGTCCCGATGGCAATTCGCGAACGGCGTGATTCTCCCAGACCTTCTCCAGCAATGTCTTACCCATGCTACACCACCTGTTCCTGCATGCGACTGACGCGCAAGGCCATCCGGTTGAGGGCGTCGATGTACGCCTTGGCACTGGCCTCTATGACATCTGTGGAGATACCCCATCCCTTGGTTATCTCACCGTTTTCCGATACCGCGACGGTCACTTCACCCATGGCCTGTCGTCCGCTGGTAACCGCACGAATGTTGTACTCATCAACCTTCACCGAGCGACCAACCGCCTTTTCAATGGCCCGATAAGCGGCATCAACCGGACCGTCGCCGCAAGCCGTGGTTTGAACCTGTTCACCGTCAATAGCCAGCTTCACCGTCGCCGACGGTATGGTTCCGGTGCCGCTGATCGAATGGAGATATTCTAGAGTGTACTTTTCGGGAGCTTGGCGAATCTCGTCGCCTACAATCGCCATCAAGTCCTCATCGTACACTTCTTTCTTTTTATCTGCCAGCTCCAGAAAACGTTCGTACGCGGTCTCCAGATCTTCGGCGGTCAACTCGTAACCCAGCTCCTGTAGACGGTGTCGTAGTGCATGCCTACCTGAACGTGCAGTGAGTACGATCTCGGTGTCGTCCAAGCCGATCTCGCAGGGATCGATGATCTCGTAGGTCTCGCGACCCTTCAACACACCATCCTGGTGGATCCCTGAGCTGTGCGCAAAGGCGTTGCTACCAACGATCGCTTTGTTCGGAGCGACGACGATCCCCATCGCCCGGCTCACCAAACGGCTGCTGGCAATGATCTCCCGGCGCTCCACGTTTGTCCATAGATCGAAATAGTCACGGCGTGTGGATATGGCCATGACAACCTCCTCTAACGAGGCGTTGCCCGCCCGTTCTCCCAGACCGTTGATGGTGCACTCCGCCTGCCGAGCGCCCGCTTTTAAGGCCGCCAAGGTGTTGGAGACCGCCATCCCCAGATCGTCGTGGCAATGCACACTGATCAGCGCGTCAGAACTATTCGGCACTTCCTCGATGATTGCAGCTATCATGGCTGCAAAATGTACTGGGATGGCGTAACCAACGGTGTCTGGCACATTGATCGTAGTGGCACCGGCGGCAATAGTCGCTTCGATCACCTCGTGCAGATACTTGGGGTCGGTCCGCGCCGCATCCATCGGGGAGAATTCCACATCGTCGCCGTAGGACTTGGCGAGCTCGACAGCAGCCACCGCCATCTTCAACACCTCACCCGCATTTTTCCGCAGCTGATTGTCCAGGTGGATCTTCGAGGTGCCGACGAAGGTGTGGATGCGCGATTTCGGGGCCCCCTTGAGCGCCTCACCAGCGCGATCGATATCCTTGGGCAGCACCCGCGATAACCCGCAGATAGTGGGCCCCTCCACCTCCTGGCCAATTCGCCTTACAGCCTCGAAATCTTCGTTGGAAGAGATCGGGAACCCCGCTTCGATAACATCGACCCGTAGCTTCGCCAGCTGTTGGGCTACCGTAAACTTCTCTTCCACCGTGAGCGACGCGCCGGGGGTCTGCTCGGCATCACGCAGGGTGGTGTCAAAAATGACGATCCTGTTTTCTTCCTTCTGGTCGGTCATTTTAGTGCTCTCGCTGTGAAAAGCCGGACTTCCGAGGTGCCGGGCAGATGGAACGGTCCGGCATGCTGCTCCATCTGCCGGTTAAGGTCGAGTTCGATCGACTCAGATACCTCGGTAAGAGCGGGTTCCATCTGCATCACCCCCTTTCGGATCTTTAGTTCGACTATTTCTTGTCCAACCAACTCATCATGCCGCGCAGCTTGGCACCAACTTCCTCGATGAGGTGTTCCTGGTCCTGGCGTTTGCGGGCATTGTAGACCGGCCGGCCCACCTGGTTTTCCTCAAGCCATTCTTTGGCGAAGGTTCCGTTTTGGACCTCGCTGAGAATCTTCTTCATCTCTTTGCGGGTTTCTTCGGTGATAACCCGCGAGCCCCGGGTCAGGTCACCGAACTCGGCGGTGTCGGAGATCGACGAGCGCATGTTGGCGATACCCCCTTCGTAGATCAGATCGACAATCAGCTTGACCTCGTGCAGACACTCGAAGTAACAAACCTCCGGCTGATATCCGGCCTCCACCAGAGTATCGAAGCCGGCACGGATCAATTCCGTGATGCCGCCGCAAAGCACCGACTGTTCGCCGAACAGGTCGGTCTCGGTCTCTTCGCGGAAAGTGGTGGTGATAACACCGGCTCTACCCGCCCCGATTCCTTTGGCGTAAGCCAAGCCGATCTCATGCGCCCGTCCGGACGGATCCTGGTAGACCGCCAGTAGCGCCGGCACACCACCACCTTGTTCATATACGCGGCGCACCAGATGCCCGGGGCCTTTCGGCGCAACCATGAAGACATCGACGTCGTCGGGCGGCACCACCTGTTGGAAATGAATATTGAAGCCATGAGCAAAGGCAAGGGCGTTGCCCGCCTGCAAATGCGGTTTGATGTCGGCTTCGTAGACCTGCCGTTGAATCTCGTCGTTGATCAAGATCATAATGATGTCGCCCGTTTTGGCAGCCTCGGCGACTGTCGCAATTTTCAGCCCCTCTTTCTCGGCGGCTGCGCGGCTGGAACTACCCTCGCGCAGTCCGACGACAACGTTCACGCCACTGTCTTTAAGATTCAGGGAGTGGGCATGGCCTTGGCTGCCGTAACCGATTACCGCTACCGTCTTGTCGCTCAAGAGGTCAAGATTGGCGTCGCCGTCGTAAAACATCTGCATCGTGGGGTCTCCTGTGTGGGTGTTAGTCAGCAGCAGTTGTGGACATAATTTGATGACCGCCTTTGCTTGCTCCTCAGAGGCTTCGTTCGATTCTCGGTTTTGAAGAATGATTTAAGAGAAAACGAAGCCCTAGCTAAGTAAGCCGATAATAAGCGGGTTACTAACCCGCAGGGCAGGTCTGACGGGCAGGAAGCGTTCTGAGCCGGCTCTTCGGTCGCTTGAAGCGTTCGACAGAGAGGATTTAACGACATTGTACCGCGCTGTTTGCATTTGCTTCAAATCTTTCCGGCTCAATCAGTTATCCGGTTTATAAAAGTGCGATAATATAGGTCCGCTTTGCGGCAATGTCAAGAGAACTTCGGTCGTCAAGCTATCGACATCTCGCGGTGAATCTTAAGCAAAGTCACTACCTTAGAGAAAAGCCCATGCGTCTTTTAGGACACCAATCTTCCCCTGGATTGGCTCGGCCGCGTATCGACCGTAGATTTGTACCGTGCGAATTTTCACTACGGGACCTGTTTTTTATCGTCGCCACGGAAGATTCGCGCCTATACCCCCGACCTAAATGGCCGACTCCCTCGAAATAGCTGAGATTGACGACGCCGACACCTGGAACGAGCTGGTGCGAGAAGGCGTGGGCGGTTGCGTGTTTTCCACTCGCGAATGGCTGAATAACGCCCAACATGCAACCGGAGGAGAGCCGCGGATGTTCGGTTGTATCAAAAACGGGCGCTTGGTCGCCGGCCTCGCGGGCATGGAGCGCAGTGGCGGCGGGATGCGGCAGCTCGCCACACCGGTACTAACGCCGCACGGTGGACTGATGTATCAACCAGTCAAAGTAAAAAGCCCCGGAAAGCTGGAAGCGGACCGCAACCGGGCAACGGAACTCCTAGTGTCACACATCTCACAGTGTTACAACCACGTCTCCCTGTGCCACACGCCGGCCATAGTAGATCTCCGGCCATTCAGCTGGAATGGATTCTCGCCGCAGGTACGTTACACGTACCGAATTGGCATCTCGAACCTGGAAGAGGTGTGGGAAAAGCTGGAACGTCGTACCCGCACCGTAATCCGCAAGGCGGAGGACTCCGGGTTCGAATTCATTGAGACACGCGACGCAAGTGCCATACGCCAGCTTTACGAACTGGTGTATGCGAAGAGTAGCGGACCACCGCCGGTCGATCCAGCAAGCGTTGAGAAGTTCGTTGCCAAAGTTATCGACAGCGGTCTCGGCCAAGCATTCGCCATCAAGTCCGCGAGCGAGATCGCCTCGGTAGTTGTCTTTGTCAACGGTTTTGACACAGCGTACGCGTGGATAGCAGGACAAAACCCGGATTTCGCTGCCAGCGGAGCCACATCGCTTCTGTATTGGCGATTCTTCGAACACACCGCCCTTAAACAGTTCGACTTTGTGGGCGCCAATATGCCCTCCATCGCTCTGTTCAAACGTGGTTTTGGGGGCGAACTGACTTCCTATTTTGCCGTGGAACGGTATGGTAGCAATTGGTCGAAAATGGCGTTCGCGGCCCGTCGTTTCGCCCTTCGATTACTCGGACGATAATCAGCCTACAGCGGCCACATGATGCTGGCCATAATCCCACCATCTACGTAGAGCACCTGGCCACTCATGAAGTCGGAGGCTGGTGCAGCGAGAAAAATGGCAGTTCCCACCATATCCTCTGGACTGCCCAGGCGACCTGCTGGCGTAAGCTGGTGCACCCAGTCCCGCATCTCCGAATCGTCCCACAGCTTCCGATTCAGGTCGGTCACTATGAAACCAGGCGCGATCGCGTTGACCTGTATGTTGTATCGGCCCCATTCCGCGGCAAGCCCCTTGGTCAGTTGGCCGATGGCCCCTTTGCTTCCTGCATACGCGGATATCTTCGGCACACCGAACCCGGTCGTCAGCGAGCCGATATTGACCACCTTGCCCCGCCGGCGTTCGATCATCCCCCGACCCACTTCCTGACAGAGGAAATACGCCCCCTTGTAATTGGTAACCGTAATTTGATCGAACTCCGCCTCGGTGATCTCCTCGATTGGCTTGCGGATATTGGTCCCGGCGACATTGAACAGAATGTCGACGGGACCGAGTCGGCTTTCTACCTGGCGCACGGCATCGGGTATGGATCCGATCGCATTGACATCCAATTCTTGGACAATCGCTTTGCCGCCCGCATCGGAGATATGTTTTTGAAGATCGCCAAGCGCCTCGACGCTGCGCGCCGCCACCGCCACCGCCGCTCCTGAATCGGCGAGTCCACATGCGATGGCCGCGCCTATCCCGCGACTGGCACCGCTGACCAACACGTTCTTGCCTCTTAGATCGAAAAGTCTCATTCTCCACTCAACTCCTTGACATTCCCGAAAGCGTGCTAGCTCTACTCCACAAAATTGAAGTGCGCGCTGACATGGGCCAACCAATACCAGCTATCGGCATTGGCAAGGGACATCGCAACGGCGAAAACAAAAACTCGAACTATTTCCGAACGTTTGATCACACTAGCTCCACAGCTTCGGCAGCTGGTGCTGGAGCGTAATCCAAGTGAAATATCCGAAGAAGCCGAAAGCCCAGATCATGATCACGAAACGTATTGGGCCCATGGCGAGCTCGCCCTTCAGGACCCGCTTGTTGAGCCACAACAGCAAAACGGAATACATCAACATCACGCCGCCATTCATGCAGGCGCTGAGCACCAGCAACACCAGGGGTTGATTGAAGTCCGAAAGCATGATCAGGCAACCCAACAGAATCTGCGCCCACAGCAGGGCGAAATACAGCCGGCTATCCGTCCAACGCTCGTTGTCTCGCAGCCAATTGACCTTGATGATGTCACTCGAGATGCGGGCGCAGGCATCTACCACGCCCAGTTCGGTAGTCAACAGGATGGCGATTCCCATCCAGTTGAAGAGATGCCTGAAACCGATGCCGAAGTGCTCCCCTATGTAAAAACTCTCGGCGCGCACGAACTCGAAACCGGTGCCCACTTCGACACCGCCACGGGCGGTACTGTATGAAATCAATGACATCAGCATTAAAGACAGCACCGCCAGCAAGTAGAAGGAAACCACGTGCTCAATGTTTGCTGCTCTCCACCAGGCGCGCCAGCGGCTCATGTTTTCGCTGGTGTGTTCGAAGTGGTATCCGATATCCGCCACGACCTCTTCCTGACCGGTCAAGGGGCTTGTTATGCGACCGATGAAACGGCCCATGGCGTAACCTTTGTCGCGCACGAAATCGCTCTGCGCCAAGTTCATGGACCCGCCGGCACCAGCAAATGCAATAGCTCCCAACAGCAACGGAAGCTCGATGTCTGGAGGAATATAGCCGAAGTTCACCGCTCCTTTGAGCATTGCCATTACGTGTTCAGCTTTGACGATCAACGCGGCCAAGACTATCAGAAACACCACCACCACCGCCACCAGAATGCTCTGGATGATGAATACGGTCCGGTATACCACTGGTCCAAGGGTTAGAGCGAGGCCGACAGCTATGAGGCCGATGATGGAATAGATCACCCTTGTTACCTCATCCCCGCCTATTTCCCAGGATAGGATTGTTGCAGCACCTGACGCCCACCCGGGCCACACCCACGGCACTACGTTGCAAAGCAGGAAGATCCACGCCCAGTGTTTCCACAAACGACAAAAGCCGGTTACCGCTGTTTCACCGGTGGCCAACGTCCAACGCTCTATCTCCATGTTGATGAAAAACTGAGTGGTGACCCCCAACATGCAGGCCCAGAAAACCACAAAGCCGAAGCGGTAGGTAATGTGCGGCCAAAGAATGAACTCACCGCTGCCGATGGACAGACCGAGAAGCAGGATGCTCGGACCGATCAGGCGCAACCATGAAGGCGCATTGGGAAGGTCACGATAGGTGGGAGAAGGAAGATTGTGGCAGGGTATTATTTCGTGCGGGACGGGTCGATTAGCGGCCATACTCCCCATCTTTCCAAGCCGCTAGTGGATGTTTGCGCTGGCGCATGGGAAATTCGACCCGGGCACCGGTAATCTGCGACTCGTAGGCACCCAGTATCATTTCCAAGGCTGCTACCGCGTCTCGTGCTGACGAAATTGGCTCGCGATCGTTCTCAATGGCGTCAATCAGGTCCAACACCGCGCGCTTGTTCCCTTCGCGCTGAAAGTCCTGATTACCCACCCCGTCCAGCGGTTGCCACTTCCTATCCGTGTCGTTAGGTACAAAAGCGGCGTGGGGGTAGATCATCGCATCCGCTCCACCACCACCCGACAGAAAAATGCGCCCCTCGCTTCCGATCACCTCCCAGCCAAACAGGTGCGATCGCCCCGGCTGGTCTTTCCTGGAATCGAAGAACCCGGCCGCCCCACTCTTGAAGGCGTAGTAACAGTTGATGCAGTCGCCGGCGACGAGTTCCAGCGGCTCGGTCGCCTCGCGCGCGTCGGCGGGCTCGAGTTCGCGCCCTTCCATGGTCACGTGGGCACTCATCCAATCAATGTCGCCGGCCAAGAACCGCATGCCGTTGAGCAGATGTGTCCCCAGAACGATCATGTCCTCGCCCCCTCCGCGGCTGTCCTGCTTGCCATGGGCATGCACAGCATTGAGGTGGCCGATCACACCCTCCGCAATCGTCTGTTTAGTGCGCTGCAACCCGTCCAGGTAGACCCCTTGGTGAGCAACCGCGATCTTCTTACCGGCAGTGTCGGCGGCGCGCACGATCTCGTCCCCTTCCTGGAGATTCGAGGTCATCGGCTTTTCGCAGTATATGCTGGCGCCGACCTCAAGTGATGCCATCACCATCTCCAAATGGCGATCGGGCCAACGCGGCCCTATGCACACCAGA
This sequence comes from uncultured Gemmatimonadaceae bacterium, assembly GCA_964401715.1. Lineage (GTDB taxonomy): Bacteria > Latescibacterota > UBA2968 > UBA8231 > UBA8231 > CAYNZV01. The sequence continues at coordinate 38,675 of CAYNZV010000034.1, forward strand.
TCCGGATTTTCCTCTTTGAGCATTTCTTTGTAGTCGGCGTAAGCGCGCGGCACGCCAGCCGCCTCTTGAGCCGTCTTTCGACCCTCGTCATCGTCGTCGGATAACGCCACAAAATCGATGTTGTCGAGCTCCATGAACGGCTTGTGAAGCCCGTGTCCGAAACCGCCACAACCGGTACGACCAATCGAAACAGCACGATAAGTTTTGTTGGAAATCATCTGAACCTCCTATATCCTTTCTGAAAACGGGATTCAATACTAAGAACTACTCATACCTGCAGCCACCCTGCATTGCCGCGGAAGCGCCTTGCTGTACCGGCAGCAATCCGACATCTTCTTCGCGGAGTTGCGTTTGAAAAAGAAGTCGTTCACCCTCCGCTTGTTGTTCAACCAGCTGTTCGAGACGTTTGGCCCTCAAGGGTGGTGGCCAACGACGCCAGCCGGCGAGAACCGTCCGCGTTATTTTCCAGGTAAGTGCTCGAGGCATCTAACCGACCTCGAGCGGTGGGAGATCATCGTCGGAGCGATTCTCACCCAGAACACAGCATGGCGCAATGTGGAAGCGGCGCTCTCGCAACTGTGGGCCGCAGAGCTGATGGACATCGATGCCATACTCGAGGCGCCCGAGATGCAACTGGCAATGGCAGTACGCCCCTCTGGGTATTACAACCAGAAAGCGTCGCGGCTGCGAAGCATTGCCGCATACATAACCGGGGCCGCCACCAGCGTAACTGAATTCCTGCAGCGTGATCCCGACGAGTTGCGCCCAGACTTACTGTCGTTGAAAGGCGTGGGGCCGGAAACCGCCGATTCGATCTTGTTATACGCAGCTCAGATTCCACGCTTCGTTGTGGATGCTTACACGGAGCGAATCCTGAGCCGCATTGGCATCGTGAAACCAGGCCTCAGCTATG
>CAYNZV010000035.1:0-15474 GCA_964401715.1 uncultured Gemmatimonadaceae bacterium
ACTTCGGGATCTTCACTCGCAATAACGCCAACGATGCGAATAAGCTCCTCATCGGAGAGAACGTCGTTACCGGAAACGACACGATGGACATCGGTGATAACACTAAATGGTCAGCCATTCGCTTCCATGTTTCAACTGCCAATGTGATGGAGCTTACCTCGTCAGCTATTAACCTCAACAAGGCGGTCACCGCTAACAACGCGGCGATCAAGCTGACGGGGCTCGCCACCAGTGATCCCGGTGTAGCTGGTCAGCTTTGGAATTCTTCCGGCGATCTGAGAATTAGTGCAGGATAATGGAGAACTAGATGACATACGATTGGGAGTTCGGTGAGCTGGATTGCTACAAGTCGCATGAGGGCCAGACCGATGTCGTATTCAATATCGCCTGGAGGCTCAATGCCAGAGAGAGCGGCCACTCTGCAAGCGCTGGTGGAAGTCTGGGGGTGACTTACACAGAAGGCGACCCCTTCGTCCCATTCGCAGATCTGACTGAGGCGATTGTCCAGGGCTGGTGCGAGGATGGCCTTGATGTGGATACGATCAAAACTGGCCTTCGCGCTAGGGTTGCCGAAGCGAAGAATCCAACGACAGAAGTGCGGGACCCTCCGTGGCAGAATGGAGGATAGCGTGGGCGAAATACTGTTCAACAGCATTTAGGGGAGTAAGTAATGTCCAGTAACGGAAGAATCGCAGTTTTGAACAAAGAGTTGGCGGCGCTTCAGGTCGCGCTCAGAGAGTGTGGTGCTAGTAAGGTGCCCATGAAGGTTGCTCTCAGCATCGTTGAGGTACAGCGGCAGATCCAAAGCCGTATAGAGGATATAACTACGCTGAACAGGGGCCTGGTGGAAGAGCACGGAACTCCTGAAGATGGCGAAACTACGGCAACCCAGGTGTCATCGGATATGCCTGGCTGGCCTTCGTATGTGGCGGCGTTTAACGAGCTCATGGCAACCGAGCTTTACTTTGATGAGCCGTTCATACTCTACGAAAGAGACGACTCCTACGGATGGACACCGAACGGTGACGCTTCCGTCGAGCTGACTGCCAATACGATCTTTGATATGGGTGATCTGTTGAAAGTCCAAAAGAAACACTAGCAGTAGCATTATGGTCGGCATAATCAATGGGGAGCCAGAGTGGCGCGACGTGCAGATAATGTGCAAGGCGATGCAAATCGACGGGCGGGCGAAACGGACCGACGATCAACCGACGGCTGGTATAACCGCCTGCTCAAGTTCTTCTGGTCCCATTTCGATGAGCGCCCAGGAGTCTGGATCCAGGGTATTAGGCCGTCAGGAGATAACATCGTTCTCCGGTTCAGGGCGACCAGGGCGACCATGTTCGTCCGAGTACATGTCCAGCATGACGGAGGCAGTGGCGGTGGCGCGACGTTCAACGCAAACCTCTTTGTGTCGGATACTCAGGTCGATTGCAGGGCCAACCGCCAGCAAGATGTTACGATCACTCGCGATACCGGCTACGACTACACCGTTTGGCTCATCCCAGAATTTCTCGAAGGCGATGTCGGAAACGACACTTACACACGGTATGACGGCGAAACGAACGAGGGAGATGATTTCATGGCATTCGTAGCACTGGGCGCAAACTCACAGAAGATCGATCTGTTGCAAGGCGAGCTGGAAGCATTGAACGAGAAATTCGACCGGGCGCTAACGCACCTTGAAGTCGTCACGCAACTAGCCCTCGGGCCAGGAGAGAAATAATGCCACTCGTAATTGTAGGCGGAAATAACAATAAGCCCATCGAGGCGAGTCCGTCTGGTAGACTCAATGTCTCTGCGCGGGTAGCTGACCGAGCTTATTACAACGCGCGCTTCGACGGCCTCGCGTTCAGTTGGTCGAATCTTACCTATAACTACGATGCGGCCGATACGATCCTTGGCGTTTACAACACGTCCGAGGACAAGAAGCTGCATATCCACACAATATGGCTGTGGGGTGATACCGCGACTGTCGTACAGATTCACCGTCCAACAGCAACGACGGTCACTATGGCTGGCACCGCGGTCACCGGCATAAACCTGAACGGCGCGAGCACTAACACGGCACCAGCGACAGCAAAGGCCGACGAGACCGGCAACACACAGGGCGACATCATGTGGAGCGGCGGTATTCCAGCAGCAAATATGCGTGAGGTTAGGATGGACGACATCCTCACGCTCGGCCAAAACCAGATGATCGGCGTCGATTACGTAACGGATGGCGGAGCGGCGGTCGTAACGATCTGGGGCTACTTCGAGAAGGACGATTCCTGAGATGGGCGTTAATGGTAATAGAATGCGATGCCAAAGTTACTGACGGAGACAACTACCGACTTCAGGCGAGGTCAGGTCGATAACACCGCAGCTTCTCGGTTTCCGAAAGATGCGCTCGCCCTGATCTTGAATGGACGGTTGGAACCAGACTCGTCGGTATCTCATCGTGGTGGATCAGAGCGACTACACGCTACCGCGCTCAACAGTGGCGGTAGGGGTTGGGGCGCCTGTTCTTTCGTTACTGCGGCGGGCGCTGTTCAGTTCATAGCACTTGCGGGCGATACCGCGTACAAAAGCACCGATTACGGCGCGTCATGGTCCCAGATCGCGACCGGCCTACGCGAAGATTATTGGGACTTCGCTGAGATGCGAGTCGGTGCATCGAACTATTTGTATATGGCGAACGGCGGATCCGGATATATCCAGTCGTGGGACGGCACGACATGGAGCGAACTAACGGACGGGCCGTCGGGCGCGAAGCAGATCGAGCCGTTTAATGGCAGGCTTTACGCGACCGGACATAGCGGTTCTATCGTGCAAGCATCTCAAATCGCTGACCCGACTGTTTGGGCGAGCCCAAAGGGGCTCACGCTCCAGATTCTCGTGGCGTCGGGCGGTACACCGACTGGCCTGCTTCAGATCGGGCCGCACCTTCTCGTGTTCGATGAGAACCAGACCAGTTACATCGATGGATTCGGTGAGCAGACGATCATCGTGGCGAGCGGTGCTACCGGGCTAAGTCGTTCTGTAGGCTTGCTCGCGTTTAGGTCGCTTGCTCCTACTGGTGACAACGGCTGCTGCTGGTTGAGTAAGCGTGGTGTCGAATACTACACGCCGGGTTCAGATATCCTGCTGCTCAGTCGCGGGATCACAGAATATATCGATCAGATCGATCGCGAAGAGCTGCTATCATCGCCGGGTTTGCCGAGTGGTGTGTATGATCAGACGAAAGAGGAATATCGACTAGCGGTGTCTACAAGCGGCACACGCAACGACATTGTGCTGCGTTTCAGCCTGCGCCAGCGGTCACAGACCCACTTTGGTGCTCCGGCAGTAGATGTGCCGATCAGCGCTACTGGCGACGTTCTGTTCCTTGATGGCGGAGATGGCTACCTCACGACCGGGGCAGGCGGTGCCGAATTCAGGCGTACCCCAGAGGGTTACGTTGCACTCGTCACGACTGGTGCCGGTGGCGACCCGACAGCGGAAGACTCTGACGGCTACCTGGAGACCGTGGTCGACAATACGATGCCGGCCACAATCTTCGTGGCACCTATCTCCGGACACCCTGGCAGGGTCCATTCGATTGGTTATGACGGTTTTGTGAGGCTGCACGGGGAAGGCATTCTGGATGACGTGCTTTCGGACGGCACAGGTGGAGCTACCGTTACCATGAAACTCGTGTCGAAACCGTTCTTTTTCGGCAGTATCATGCACGAAAAGAAGGTGCGCGTCATGCACGTATCATCGATCAACAGCAGCGCGATCACGGTCAGTGCCGGTGTCAGGGCAGCGGGCGCGATCACACCACTTGAATCGATTTCTATTGCTGGGGGATCGCTCAACCAGTCGGTCCGTGCGAAGAAGATGATCTCTGCGAGAGGCGATAATCCACAACTTGAGGTACAGACCTCGGACGCCGCACGCATCACGTTGCTTGGTTTGAGCGGATATGTCTTAAAGGAGCGCGTCTAACATGCCGACGACCGATCCCACGATTGAGCAGGAAGCACAAACCGGCGGCGCAGACCCACAGGGCGAGCTTAACCAGGCAAACGCTTTGCTCACGGAAGGGAACGTCAGCTTTCCGTCTGGTACTGCCGTTCCGACTGCACCGGCTAACGGCGCTGGCACAGCACAGAATGGTGCAACGCCAGCCACGACAGCGGCACCTGCCGCTCCGGCCGCTACACCCACTACTCCGGCTGGGCCAGGTACAGGTCCGGTAGGAACACCCACATACGCACCACCACCACCACCACCGCCAGCACCAGCACCGCCGGGAGGGGCGCCTCGTGCGTCCACGGATGTAGCCGACTTCGCGCAGCAGTGGATGGAGACACCAAATAGATACTTGTCGGAGCTAGCCACTAAGACCCGCGAAGCCGGTGACCTCAGACGTACTGCTGCGCGTGAAAAGGCTGGCGTAGGTATCGAGGAATGGGCCGCGAAACGTGGGCTCCTGGGCAGCAGCTACGAAGGCCAGCAGCGCGCGGGCCTTGAGGGCCAGCTTGCCGCGGCTCAAGGCGAAGAAGAACTCGAATTGTTACGAATGATGGCCGATGCTGAGAGTCAGGATCGTGAACGGGCTGGCAGGTTTGCGCTTGAGGCGGCCCAGCAAGGCGATACCGCTGGCCTCGAGCGCTATCTCGCAGAGTTGGAAGGCTACAAGGCCGAGGCTTCGGTTCAGATCGACCAGCAGACGCTGGAAGCTCGTGCGGCCGAGCTGATGCAGAAAGCGAAGACCGAAGATCGTGCGCTCACGCTGGATGAGGCCAGGCACGAAGCCGATGTAGAGCTTAGGATCGAGCAAATCCGTCAGGGCGACGAGTCGCTGTCACTGGACGAGGCCCGCCACGAGGCCGATGTACAGATCCGGACAGAACAGATTCGTCAGGGCGATAGATCGCTCTCGATCGAAGAGGCGCGTCACCAAGCTGATGTGGAATTCAGGACGAAAGAATTGCAGCAAATCGATACGTCGCTCTCGCTCGAAGAGGCTCGGGACAAGGCCGACCAAGAGATTCGGATCGAACAGATCAGGATACAGGACGAGTCGCTCACGCTGGATCAGGCTCGCCACGAAGCCGATATACAGATTCGGACGGATCAGATCCGCCAGGGCGACAGGTCGCTATCGCTAGACGAGGCGCGTCACCAATCCGAGGTGGAGTTCCGGACAGAGGAACTACGCCAGACCGACAGGGCGCTATCGCTCGAAGAGGCCAGGAATATAGCCGATCAAGAGATCAGGGTCGCGCAGTTACAACAGGGCGACAGGTCTTTGTCTTTGGATGAAGCCAGGCATATGGCCGACGTGGATATCCGGGCGGAACAGCTACAACAGGCCGATCGCTCGCTCACGCTGGACGAGGCACGACACCAATCCGAGGTGCATTTTAGGACGGAACAGTTACAACAGGCCGATCGCTCGCTTACGTTGGAAGAGGCACGACACCAGGCCGATGTGGATTACCGTACCGAGCAGATCAGGCTACAAGACACAGCGCTGTCGCTCGAGGAAGCTCGCGATCTAGCGAACATCGATTTCCGTACCGAGCAGATCAGGCAGACCGACACGTCACTGTCGCTTGAAGAGGCGCGCGATCAATCGAACATCGAATTCCGTACCGAGCAGATCAGGCAGGCTGACGCATCGCTGTCGCTCGAGGAAGCTCGCGACCAGGCTGATGCACAGTGGCGCATAGACTCACTCAACCAGCAGGCGAGGCTCGCAGACAGGGAATTCGATCAGCGTGCAGACGAGTTCGCGGCGAACATGGGTCTCAGTCGCGATCAGTTCAATGCGCAGCAAAGCCAGTTCGCGACGAGCATGAACGAGCAGGTTGCAAGCAGGCTACAGCAGCAGAGCCAGTTCGCTGCGTCTCTGAATGAAACGGTGATCGCCCGGGAGATGGACACGGCTTTACGCGAAAAGGCGCTGGAGTTGCAGGAGGAAGGCCAGACCGCGGATAATGCCTACCGGAACGCGGCGCTTGCTCAGGAAAATGAGCTCACTTTGGCCGCTCAATCTCTGACAAGGATGGGGATTGAGAATGAAGACGCTTACCGATATGCGGCGCTGCTCCAGAACGCAGAGTTCCACGCCGAGACCGTGCGCTTGGAAGAGGAGGGCATGACGCACCAGCTAGCCATGCAGACGGCTGAGCAGCGCTGGCGTACGGGTGAAGCCGAGCGGACGAGACAGCACGATCGCGACATGATGGACAAAGCCAACGCAGAACATGCAAGATTGATGAACGAGTTGTTTGGGGACGACGACAACAACAGTGTCAACAGAAGCAATGTTAGAAACAACAATAGCACTGTTAGAAACAATCCGAATCCGGATCTCGATCCAGAAGAAGAAGACGAGTTCACGGGCCAAGACTATGACATTAATAACAAAGAAAAGAAGAAAGCTGACGACGAATACAACACCCAGGACAACACTCAGGACAACACCCAGAACAACACTCAGGACGACGCCAGCCAGAAGGAAAAAGCTGCTGCTGAGAGGAAGAGGAAAGCTGACGCTGAGAGGAAGAGAAAGGCTACGGACGTGGACGATCAGCAATACGAGCCTGACGAAGAATACTGGTAGTAGTTCTAGCCACGGAGTAATAACGGGAGCAGCATAATGGCACTGTCACTAAAAGGCATCGGCCAGGGGATCGGCAGAGGCTTTAAGAGAGCCGGTAAGTGGGTTGGCGATGAATTTAATCGTGTTGTCGCACCTATACACTCTGCCGCGACGGGCGACTGGAGGGGCGCGGCATCTGGGCTCGGACGCAACATCAAGCGCGCCGGCCAGGCAGGAGCTCTGTTTGGCAAGGATAAGCTGGCCGGGGTCGACGTGGACATACTGGGCGCTGGCGGAGGCGCGATAGAAGGCGGGCTTGGGCCTTCTCGGGTCGCCCGGGATGAGATGGGAGATACTGGTGAAGGCGGGTTTGCAGGTGCAGCGCGCGGCGCGCTCGGTGGTTTTGGCGGAGTGAAAGGGGCCCAGGCTGTTCATAACATCGGAGAGCGTTTAGGCATCAATCAGCGTATTAGTGGGCTTCGCGGTGACGGTCTCGGTCCTCAAGCACCGATCGAAACTACACAGATACCTAGAGACGAGGCCGCGTACGCTCCGCGGGTTATGAGCAGACCAGATTTGCCCGTTCCTGATGCACTTGCCGCGAATATTGGAAGCGGAGTTGCCGACGGGGCTCGCGACCCAGCTCAGGCCGGAGACTTCTATCCTGCGGACAGGGGAAATCCGGTCCCTGGATTCGGCTATGCGCAACCGGCAGCCACGACAGGCAGGACTCCCCATCCAGCCGGAGACTTCTATCCTGCGGACAGGGGAAATCCGGTCCCTGGATTCGGCTATGCGCAACCGGCAGCCACGCCAGACAGAACGGAATCTGATAACCAAGCCGTTGCAGCCTACGAACTGTTAGCGCAACAAGCAGCTATCGGGGAAGACAAGACTAGAAATCCCCGAACCCGACCCTTCCAGATCGGCTTAGACAGGCTGTTTACTCCGACACCCGATTTTAGCTCTGAATTTGCCTCCCAATTCAACAATATCGGGAAGAGGATTAACGGAAACGGCAATGATGAGGATCCGCGATCGATATGGCGCAAAGGTCTCGACTATGCAGGCGATAATCCGGATGTAGTCATCAGTGCCCTCGGTGATATGTTCTCTGGGGACAGCGGGATGAACGAGTATTATCGTCGGATGGCGGGCGTCCAAGAGCGCGCTCAGGCGCTTCGTGAGAAGCAAGATGAATACGAGTCGGACCGAGAACGCTTGCGCGAACAGTTCCTGCTGCGCGGCCCAACAAGTAGGTGGGCATAATGGGACTCTGGGGCGGACTCAAAAGCATCGGCAAGGGCATCGGCAAGGGCGTCAAGAAAGCCGGTAAGTGGGTTGGCGAGGAGGTCAAGAAAACTTTCGATCCCATAGTCAAAGGCGTTAAGGGCGACTGGAAAGGCGCGTTGGCTGGCATCGGGCGCAATATCAAGCGTGGCGCCCAGCTAGGTGCCGTGCTTGGCACTGGCGGCGTAGCCGGAGTCGGCCTGGGCACACTGGGCGCTATCGGCGGCGGGGCCGAAGCCGCGCTTTCGGGCAAGGGCCTCAAGGGCACGGCGATGGGCGCGCTTGGTGGCTATGGCGGAGTGCAGACAGGCAAGGCGCTCGGCAACATCGGCCGCAATGTCGCTAGCAGAGTCGGTAGTGGTGGAGCCGAGGCTCTGGCTGGTGAAGGTGTTTCGGTTGCGAAGGACGCTGCCCAGATTCCAGCTACTCCGCCTCCTATAGATGTACCGGAGATCGTGTTGTCCGATCCGGGTGCTATGACGACCGCCGCGAACGTGGTGGGCGCCGAAGATGTCGGCAACATCGGGCAATCGATTTGGAGTAGAGCTGGCGGCTATCTAAGCGATAACAAGGCTGACTTAGCCATGAAGGCCGCTGGTCAGTTCATGGGCGGAGGTCAGCCTGCTGAAGACGAGCGTTATATGTTTGACGATGAGCCTATGATGGACCCAGAAGAGCTGGAGGCTTTAGAGCGACAACGCTTGAAGGAAATGCTGATGATGGGTGGCGGATCACAGTACAGGCCGACAAGCCAATATTCTTCTAGGTGGGCATAATGGCACTTTTACGAAGCATCGGTAGGGGACTGTCATCGCTTGGCGCCGACCTGCAAAGAGATCGCCTCGAGCGCGAGCGGCAGGAGCAGGCAGTACTCGTGCGTGACGAAGAACGGGCGCACACGAGGCTGATGAACCAACAACAAGAGGCTCAGCGGATAGAGGCGCTGAACGAGAGTCGCGCGCACGCGCGGCGGGTGGAGGAGGATCGACGTGAGTTCGAGGTTGGGGAGGCTGACCGAAGGCACCAGCAGGCCCTAGATCGTCAACGGATGGTCGCGGATGTTGCTGCTGGTGTGAGGTCCGCAGCACAAGATCGCGCAGACCAAATATATGAAGCTGGCGTGGAGGGTTTGGCGAATATATTCCAAGCCGGACAGCACAAAGGTGTCCCGTACAAATTAAGTGTCACGCATCCTGATGCGACAGCAGGGGATTATGCCGCTGTGAATCGTGCGAACGTCCAGATGCCGACTCCGGAGGGACCATCAGCAACCGAACAGTCTTCCGTGCGCAGGGCCGTAGCTGCTGCCGCAGAAGTGGTGGATGAGGAAGGGAATGTGGTTGATTATAGATGGGATCCATACGAACAAGAACAGCGAGCACAGGCAATCTTGCGGGGCGAAAATCCAGGTAACTGGCCTGAGTCGTACGCCGTTCCGGAGCCGGCCTTCGAGCCAGAGTTGATTGACACGCCAGGCTTCAGGGGATGGTTGGAACGTGGGTTGCCTTTTGGAGCGACCGGCTCCGAGCTAAGTACGCCTCCTGTGGCGGCGGACGGGGGTGGACCACAAGGGACTCGGCAGCCGGTCCCTCCGCCGTTAGACGTGACCGGCCCGTTAGACGTGACCGCGCCCTCGCCGGGCCAGCTGGATATTATTCCGCCTGGAATCGACCCAGAAGAGTATAGGCGAATGCTGGATATGGGCGCGACACCGGAAGAGATAGAACTATGGATCGCGCAGCGAGCTGGTCCTATCACTTCCGGCCGCTTTTAGGGTCCGATAGTGCCGCTGCTCAGAACAATCCTGCCCTGGCAAGTACAGGAAGACGATCTAGAGGAACGCCGCCGGCAAGAGCGCGAAAATCTATTCGCACGGCTGGACTCTATTCACGACGAATGGCAAGCGGAGCAGGCGGCGCCTCGAATGGTGCCGGAGCCGCCGATCGGGCCCGACTTGCCCGCGGATTCAGTCGTACCGCAGGGGCAAGCGGTCCCCGAGACGTCGCTCGATCGTCAACAGGATATATTCGCACGGCTGGACTCTGTTCACGCTGAATGGCAAGCGGAGCAGGCGGCGCCCGGAATGGTGCCAGAGCCGTCGATCGATCCCAGTCGGTTTATGGCGCAGCAGGAGTCTACTAGGGTTCCAGGGCCTGAGAGGAGCATGGAGCTGGCGCGCGAGCGCGAAGCTCGCGGCTACCAAGGTCCAGAGGTTGATATAGCGCCCTTGAGGGAACGCATCGAACGTGGGGCGGACGTCCAGATGAGAGAGAGGTGGGGCCCACAGTTCCAGAGGTTGCTCGATGATCCTGCGATGGCTGCACGGATGGAAGAGTTGGGCGGTCCGCAGACCGTGGCACGGGCAAGAGAGATGGCGGTAGTACCGACCGAAGAGGAGGTCAGGGAAGTCCGTCTCCAGCAGATGTCGAGTCCTTTCCTTGGGCCGGCAGAACAAGTCATATCCATGATAGGGTCGCAGTCTCAGCGGGCTGCCGCCCGCATTGCGGAGCAGCCTTGGGTTCCGGTGCTTAACCCGGATTACCAAGAGCCTACGCTAGGTGGGACCGCTGAAGATATCCCTAAATACCTACATCGACCGATTGCGGGAGCGGAAGCCTTCGCTGAGAAGCGGCGTAACGTAGCCAGGGATATAGAAGCACTGTCTGCCGACGCCTCGGAGCTTCGGAGCCAGCGCATTGGCCAGGCATTAGACATCCCTCTACCGTGGGCCGAAAAAATCGGCATGGTTGGAGATGCGCTGGCCAGCGGCACCATCTATTCGGGTGCGATTCTGCTAACGGGAGGCGCTGCGACTCCCGCAATGATGATGCTGGGGCTAGGCGAGATCGATCAGGAGGCCGAGGAAAGGGGCCTGTCGCCAGACAATCGCAGCTTCCTGACCGAAGTGGGGACTGCGTACCTCTACGCCAAGATCGAAAGGATTAGTGAGTTCGGAGCCAGAAGCCCGGCGTTCCAGAAACTGCTTGGCAAATGGAAAAACGCACTGCCCAGGGGCCTCGAATCCGATATACTGTCCGGTGGCACCCCTGGTGGCGTCTTTGCGCGGTTCATGGGAACCGAGGCGCTTGAAGAGTTGGCCCAAGAGTCACTAATCATGGGCTATACCGGCGGTATGGGTGAAGGCCAACAGTACGCGCCGGAAGAGATAGTCAATCGTCTCGGTACAGCAGCAGTGATGGGCGCCATTGGATCGATGCCGCTTGGTGCACTGGGCGCGTATCGTAAACATCGGCAAATTCAAGGTGAGCTAGAGAGGCCGTTTAGGGCTTTAGGGCTCGACAGAAACGCCACTATGGAAGAAGTAGACAAGGCGTTCATCGAACTGGCGTCCCCCTACAATCCCGATAATGGTCCCGTAGAGCAGGACGCAGACTTTTGGTTCAGAACCTTCAGCAACGCGCGCGACGAGATCAAACAGGCGTTTGACGCCGAACAAGCTGCTGCCGCACCAGACCCGACCACCGTCCCAGAGCCGCCTATCGGCGCAGAAGATCCATTGGCAATGGGGCCATTCGGGATCCGCAGGAGTAGAGAGGTTCGTCGTGACGAATTAGGACAGCCGACCGCGACCACGATCCCAGAGCCGCCTATCGGCGCACAAGATCCGACTGGCCTACTCCCCGGCTGGGCCAGGTACAGGCCAGTGCCGACCGTTTCCCGTACTGAGACTCTTCCGTCTGGGCAACCAGTTAGACAAATAGATGTTGATTTTGATACTCGTGTGTCGGAAGACGGATACCATGTTCCCGATGGCGTGGAAGTTGGGGATACCATCGAGATTTTCAACATCAAGGGAGAAAAAGTTCCGGTAGAGATTATAGCAATATCCGAAGAAACTGGAGCGATAAAATTTAAGACCCCAGACGGCACTGAGCATCTTCTGGGGAATGAATATGTCCTAGATGACATCAATAGCCCGGAGTATGTACTCAAGAGTTCTGGGCCAGAGTTAAGAGAACTTGGGGTCATACAGGGCCGACGAATGTCTGAGATTGGTGACAAGTCCCAGCTTCTTGCCAAGCTAGAACAAATGAAGGAAAAGATCGGTGTGTCAGCCCAAGGTCAGAGTGCGTGGTATGGCCTCATTCAGGACATGAATGCCGTAAAGCAAGCGATGAAACCACCGCCCACGCTGGATGAGCGGATCGATGCGGCTACGTTTATAGATCCGATAACCAGGACGCCACGTCCGCATGGCGATGAGCCCGGCCTGGAGATGACGGAACGCAAAAGGCGCGGCGACCAGCGCCGCTTTGAGCGGAGAGTACAGACGCAGGCACAAGAGCAGGAAGAGGCAGCACGGAAACAAGCAGGCGATCTATTCCCAGAGGACTTGCCGACCCCAGAGAGGGTGGCAATACCAGGGCCCGAGGAGTCTCGAGAAGAGCACCGCGCGCGCGTCATCAAGAGGCTGGAGGAAGGCGACCGGCAACACATTGCACTAGCGGAAAGCAACGCGAGGCGACTGCGCGCGATGCCGGAAGATCATCAGGAGGTCGTGCTCGACGCATGGGAGAAGGAGGGCACGACTCATTATGATCGCCTGGCGTCTATGATCGGTGAGCAAGAGAAGCGTATAGCTGCTGGTAAGCCAGCCCGCGAGCAGTACTCTCCTGAACTACTAGGCCGACTCCAGGTTCTCGTGGATAGCGACCATACGGCCACCTCTTCTGCGGCAAATATCCAGAGGGCGGCGACGGATCGCGGCAGCCCAAATCTCTTCACCCCCGAGCATTTGGAGCGGCTAGTCAGTCGGATGGAGGCCAGGGTCCGTGGCGAGACCGTGGCTGCCACGCCCGTGACCATGCCGGAGCCAGCCGACCTGTTCACCAAGCCGCGAGCGGAGCCGGCCCGAGTGCCGGAGCCGGAGATCGCGACCCCTTCGGAGATAGCGCCCGGAGCCAGGGTCCGTGTCACGACCCCCTCGGGTGTCGGGGGAGGGTTCACCGGCACCGTGGAGGCACTCAACCCAGACGGCACCGTGTCTGTCACACGAGCCTCGCTTTCGCGGAAAGGCGAGCGGGACACCACCGTACATACGCTAGACAAGGTAAGATTGGTAGACGAATCCGTAATTGTTCCGGATGGCTTCGAGATTGTTGAGTCCGACGAGGGTGTCCAGATCCTTGATCGTTCAAGGAACGAATATGTGCAAGTGCCCTACTCAACTAGCCTTCCCCGTTCGACGACCTTCGCCACCAGAGAGGAGGCACAGAGTTGGTTTGACACTTACGTCCGTGATCCCGCCTCACCCGTAACACCCTCCGATCGAATCCTGACTTCGGATGAAGCTATCGAACAATACGAGCTTCGCCAGCAGGAATGGGAGAATGTTAGCAAGCGTTTCCCTGGTGCCACTATTGAGGAGGTCTTGAAGTGGGGGACTGGGGACACCTACGCTGAACGCTACGAGTCATTGGCCGAGCCGCCGCAGACGGAAGCCTCCAGGCGTCGTGGCGGACCACGGCCCAAGAAGAAGAAGGGGGCAGAGACTGGCGCCCAGACGCTATTCAGGTTAGCCACGATGCTGAAGAACCTCGAAACTGCGGCGGTGGCACAGAAGGAGATCGATGTCCGCGCTACCGAAGCTGCTGCAAGAGGCGAACCCGCAGCGACAGTCGAGCCAGCCGCGCCAGATGTCGCTAGATACACGGCCGCGTATAAAGAGGTTATAGCAGGTAATCCAACGCCAGGCATTACTCGGGTGCGTCTGAACTACGGGGCGCGCGACCCAAAGTCTGACCCCAGAAACCCCATACACATATTCAAGCCTGTCACGCAAGTTGGAGACTATATTGCGCTGAAAGACCCAGCGGAACAGACGGCGCTCCTCTTCCCTAACCCAGAAGCAGGGACATCTGCTGCAAGTTTTAAGGATGTCTTTCCCACGGCGAGACCGGAGACCTTGTCTGAGGTTGTGCCGTTAAGGGTCCGGATTAACGAGGACGGTAGCTGGGGATCAGTTATAGACGAGCCCGCAGCAGCCGTCGCACCACCCGCAGCAGCCGTCGCACCGCCAACGACGGGCGCACCGAAGCCCGGGCAAGGTGTGAATGTCGCTACGGGGGAGGATGGAAAAACCTTTTACGCGCTGCCAGATGGTAGTGGAAGATGGGCTGATAGCTTAGATCCAGATCGCGTACGCACGACCTTTAATAATAGAGCAGAGCTTGAGCAAGCCTACCAGCTTGCCCGGGTGTCCATCACCTTTGGGTCGTCTGCCCCCACGGGCGCTCCAGCCGCAGCAGCCGTCCCACCGCCAACCATGGGCGGCCCAACGACGGGCAGGTCCGAGGTACGCACGCATCTGGGCGGCCAGCCGGTGCCGGAGCCGGAGCTGCCACAGACGACGTGGCGTGGACGCACCCTATCTCGGGCGGTCGAAGGCAGGGAAGAGCAGACATTCTTCCCCGGCGACAAACGTAAAGTACTAACGCGGTACACTGTTGTGGAGGCGAGCGATCTCTACGCATCAAACGATCCATATTCGTTCGAGAAGCGTCCCGAGACAGAGTATCCAGGCACGAGCCAGGGTCGTGTGTACGACGGCGAACGAGGCAAGCAGGCACGCGACGACGTTGAGATGCAGTCCCAACCAGCCAATTACGACATAGTTCGTGCGCTAGATCCTACCGTGATGGTCACTGGAGGCGTGCCTACAATCACGCCGTCAGGGGTCGTGGTTGCCGGGAACCAACGCGCAATGATGGTGCAGCGCGCGCTTGACGATGAAGGTGTGCGCGAGAAGTACCAAGAATCTCTGCGGGAAGAAGCTGTCGGGTTAGGGCTAGACGCTAAAGCGATTGACGGCTTTGACAATCCCGTGCTAGTCCGCGTAATAACAGACCCGACCCTCGACCTGACGGATGAGGCCACACTCGAGGCGCTAAACAGGGCATCGGATGTTACGGACACCAAGGCCAAGGACTTACTGTCCGATGCAGCTACCAGAGCGAGCCACCTCAGGGCCGCGCCCCGGACGATGGAACATTTCATGGCCACGTCGGAAGCAGAACAGACGCTCAGCGAATATATAAGGACATCGGCCGGCAGGCAGTTCGTCCGGCTGCTTCTCGAAGAGGGCGTGATCGCCCCGTCTGAGCGAGCTGCATGGATGGACGCGGAGGGCGTTCTCACGGAGAGCGGTCGTAGTGCGCTGGCACGGATGTTCAGGGTGGCCGCTATCGGTGACGCTGACGCGATCGCGACAGCACCCGCGATCGCGCTCAATAAACTCGACTCGTCGCTGGGCGCGCTAGTTCAGGCCCGTGCCGTTGGCGAGGAGTGGGGCTTGGGACCCGCGCTGGTGGACGGGTTCTCGGTCCTTAACGAAGCACAAGAAGTAGGCCGGACCGTTGACGATGTGATAGATCAGAGAGGTCTGTTTGGTGATATCGACCCGTTGTCTGCGGCTGTCGCAAGGTTCCTGGAGAAGCCGGTCAATGAGATACGCCCTGCCCTGAAGCGGTACGCCGCGTGGGCACGGGAGGCCGAAAGCCAGAAGGGTACTGAGGATATGTTCGGTACTGCGCCGGTGACGCCTGCGGACGCGCAGAAAGAGATCTTCGGGGTTGACCCAAGGG
>CAYNZV010000035.1:15574-38636 GCA_964401715.1 uncultured Gemmatimonadaceae bacterium
GAAGACATCGCGGACTACAACCCGGCACAAGCGATACCGCTGACCAACGCAGAGTCGGACAGATTGGATAACCTTGTATCTGCGATGGAAACCGGAGAGGGCCAGGCGGGCGCTGGCTTCGATCGGTCGATTTTCAGAAAGCTCGGCGCGAAGATGTACAAGGGCAACATCGCCGGGGTCGCCACCAAAGAAGGCATCCAGAACGCGATCGACGCCGTACGGGGACGGACGGACGGAAAGATCAGGGTCAACATCGATCAAAAGACCAACACCATTATCATTCAGGACAACGGCACGGGGATGGCGCCGTCCGTCGCGCGCAACGAGTTCTTGGATATCGGCGGCAGCTTCAAAGAGCAAGGCGCGGCCGGCGGATACGGTTTGGCAAAGGTGGGATTGTTAGCTCATGCCGAATGGTTCGAGGTGGTTACCGTCTTCAGGCAGGACGTTGCGGCCGACCCCGATTTGTTCGATGCGCCCTTAGAGCGTGGGCTCCACAGAACGATCATTTCCGGATCCAGCGACGACTGGATGAATGGTACGCTCCAGTACCAGACCGAACGGATCGCTGGGCCGGGGTGGGGGATCCGCGGTGACGCTGAGACGGATCTTGGTGAGTGGGATGCATACTTGATGAACTCACCTGGCACCATGTTAACCATCCAAATTTCAGAGGAAGCAGAGCCGCAGTGGTATATGGCCGAACGATACATGAAGGCGTTCAATGAGTTCAATGCGACCGGCGCCGAGATGGAATTTATTAATCGACTACCGTGGGACGCAGAGGGTGCGGTAGTAGAACCACTTCCTCAAGAGTTCACGTATCCGGAAAAACCGGATGAAGTCAGGCAAATAAAGAAAGGTCGCGTCGAGATCTACTCCAGCAACGAAACGACCGATGGGGTGGTGCAGGTCGCCATCCTCAACAACGGTCTCTATCAGTTCAACGACCAATGGTATATGCAGGACAAGGGTTCTTATCCCAAGAAACTCGTGTTCGACGTTAGGTCCGACGCCACAACCACGGACATCGAGTACCCGTTCAACACGTCGCGCGAGAATTTGACGGGTGATGCCGATAAACTGGTCGAAAAGTACAAGGCGAACCTGGCGCTGGTTGCCGCTAAAAAGCGGAAAACGGACATCGAGGCGGCCGTGCAGACACCGTTTTTGCTGTCAGCAGGCACAGGGGGGCTTTTATACAAGACTACCGAGACAATTAGCGATCGCACGAGACAGATGGTGTTGGACAGCCGGACAACCGCCGGAATGGAGAGCGTGCTCCGTCAGTCAACAAGAGAGGTGGCGGACGTACTGGTCCAGGCGGGCTTACTTTATGGCAAACAAGGCAGTTTTGAATTCGGGCTATCGATTGACGAAGGGTGGCTCGGCCTGAACGTCGACCAGGAAGGGATCGCAGAAATCATTGGTGGAGAAAAGGGCAAGCCAAATCTCATTCTCGTGAATCCGTTCGTGATCTGGTCCGAGCTTATTGAGGACGGCTACCGAGACGCCTCGCCGGAGAATTTGGCCAGAAAGAGCATGGCCACCATAGTTCACGAAGTAGCCCATAATAGAGCCCGTGGACATAAGAAAGAGTTTGCTGGCGTGCTGACTCGCGCCCAGGAATATTTCTTTTATGGTGAAGCGGCGGAAGCACTCACTAGGATGGAGCAGGCGTGGGGCGAATTCACATCGGACAGGAGAATAGAGCGTGCCTATAAGAGAGCCGAGGCCGAATGGAAGGCCGCTGAGGAAGGAGACGCCGATGTCCAGAACGTCTTCGAGGGAGTCACCGACGACATCGACCTTAAAGGAGAAGACTTCCTTTTATCAGGATCTCGTGAGCGCAGCGATCAGGCCAGGGATGAGACTGTCGGACTTGCAAAACGTCGTACACGCGGGCCAGTTAGCGGGCGTGAAGATGCGGGGGCCCTACGAGCGGGCGAGAGAGCTGGCGATCAGGGTGCGCGGATTGAACCCCCCGCCCTTCGAGGAAGTCGTAACGTAGTACGAGAACCGATAGGTGAAATTGAGCCTCGTGGCGTTCATACGGTAGAGGAGGATGTTGGGGAGGTAAGAGAGGATCCTGCCGAGATCGACACCGGACTTACCGAGACCTACGACGCCGAGACCGGGGATGTGTCGTTCCTCAATACTGAGGACGGGATGCTGTCCCGCGTCACCCAGCGCGAGGATGGCCAGTTCGCCGTCACCCTCACCGATGTAGATGCGGCGGAGACTCTGCCCACGGTCAGGGTCTTCCCCGAACTGGAGCGAGCTACCGCACACGCTCGCTCCCTGGTAAGAGAGGATCCTGCCGAGATCGACACCGACCTGTTCGGTGAGCCGATCGTGAGCGGTCCAGCGCAGGCCGATCTCCTGCCCGAAGGCGAAGGCCCGCAGGGCATGAGCGCCGCGACAAACGACGCGCTCGCCATGACATCGCTTTTGAAAGGCCGGTACGAGTCTGGCGCTCTGTCACCGAACGAAATGCGGCGATACGAGGACGCGCAGAAATTGTTGCGTTCCGTAGAGGGAGGGGGCCTCGACCCGGCGATGATCCGGCATGACGTCGAGACGACGCCGACCGACGAGTACACGATGGAGATGTTCCCCGAGACGACCCCGAAGGAGGTCCGCGAGCAGACGGTAACGAAGTTCGGGTCCGTCGAAGCTGGCGCCAAGGTCGCGGCCAGCGTCGTTGAAGCCGACGAGAAGCACGGGATCGGGACGTTCGCCGCGTCGATGGAGGGGGTCATGAGCTTCGTCACCAGGGCGAAGGCCGTGGCGGCAGGCGTCAAGAACATCGCGGCGTGGGTAGATATGATCGGGCACAATGTCGTGAAAGAGGACGGCACTCCCGACCAAGAGAAAGTCGCTGCAATTATACAGGCTGGACGCAACCCGAAGGCTGAACACATTCAAAACCTCGCAATCGGCAGCGATGGCAATATTGTCCATCATGTGCTGAGCAGAAGCGGCAAGATCGCGAGCGCGAATATAAATTTTGTCGACGTGGTGGATGCGGTCAGCGCTGCCAAGCGGGCTGGCGGCATGTCGGTTGTAGCCCACAACCACCCAAGCGGGCGCGTCAAGCCAAGCACACACGATATCCAGATGACACGCGATGTGATTTTAGCCGCAGAGCACCAGGGCACTGCTTTCGGTGGACACTACATCATCAACCATAACAAGGCTTTGATCATCACGGCGGAGAACATCGATGAGATAGCATCGATGATCGAGCAGGGCGCCACGGAAAAAGAGTTTATCGACAAGTTCGGCGTTCGGTTGAAAGGCAAGAGGAGCGCACTCGAGTGGACTTCGCCCGATGCTAAGCAAGTCAAAAACCAGGATCAGATATTTGAATACCTGAAGGGTCTCCCAGAAGACGAATCTCGGGTCGACGTCATGTTCATGAGCTCCACGCTGGATGTGGTGTCCTACCAGCCGCACCACGTTGGAGAGCTAGCAACGATGGCCGAGTGGGCACCCGACCTGATGCGGCAGGTTGCTTCAGGACGGCTGATCCTGGGCGTCAAGGGACAGGCCGCGTTCGATGCTGCTGTAGCTGCTGCCCAAACCGTTCCCATAAATATAGTTGAAGTTCTGGACGTAACAGACCCGGAGAACAGTGCCGCCGTCCAGGGCCTATTACCCAAGCGAACCCAAGAGGAGACGTTCAAGCTCATCGAGGGCGTGGGCGAGGTACGAGAGGATGAGCCGGGCCTGGAAGCTGGAACGGCAGGCGCGCTCCCGATGGACGAAGCGAGCCGGATGGAACGGGCTCGGGCACAAGGCTTTGATGTCGATACCCCTGTTTATCATGGCACAACAAGGCCAGATCGTATCGCAGAGGTTGGCGCCTTCGATCCCGCAAGAGCTACCTCTGGCCCATCAGCATTTTTCACTGAGGATCCCAAACTGGCTTCTGCTTATGCCCTTGGGAAGAAAGGAGATACGTCCCGGTTAGCCGAGGGGACCGGGTTCAATGAGATGTTCAAGTTCGATATCGGAGGGGGCAGAACGGTAAACCTGGATGAGATTTGGAGAAACTTGGACTATGAGACGCGCAGAACCTTGAGGGCAAATTTAGGGCGTGTTACCGAGGATGAGGAGGGCGAGGAGCGTTTTGTGTGGGGCGGGGGGCCTGGGGGTCAGCGAACCTGGGAGTATGCCCTTCAGCGCAATCGCAACCCGATAAAGGCAGCAGAAGATGTATGGCTCGCTAGCGGGATCCTTCATGACCGCGAAGAGAAGTTTGTGGATGTACTTGTAATGGCCGGGTTGCCACGGGATATGGTGACCTATGACGATCCGTGGGCAAGCACCCCTGGTGTCGTGCCGGTCTTCCTTCGTAAGGGTAACGTACTCGACGCGCAGGGAACTACCGCAGAAGGCCAGGCAGTCCTTCGTAACCTGATCGAAAGGCTTCGCGCTTTGCCTCAAGAAAGGATCCCTGACGCGGAAAGAAGTGGCGTTGATCCGTGGGCTAAGGACACCCGATACGGGACGCCAGGGGAATGGGCAGATCAACTAGAGTCGGACTTAAATGCCAGGAAAAAGGAATCGTTTGTATGGACCTCGATCCCCGATCAGGTCAGCGATGAGATCCGAAAGATGGGGTACGACACCATCTTGGATGTTGGGGGGAAAATGGGTGGGCCGGAACACAATGTTTGGATACCATTAAGTCCGGACCAAATACGTAACCCGTGGGCCGCGTTCGATCCAGCGCGGACAACAGAGGCTGGTTTAGTGGCCGAGGATCCGGCCAGATACCTTGCGGAGAGAGAAGATGTCATCGGAACGACCAGAGAAGCCGGAGCCCGAACTGGTGGACTACATGGAGGGCTGGAGAGAGGACGTGAAGTGGGTGTGGCGAGAAGGGCCGAAAGAGCGAAAGCGAATCTTGGAGAGACTCAAGGACGAGAGGTCCGAGAAGAACCAGAAGAATACAACGTAGGCCGCGAGGATCGCGAGCTCCGGGGCGAGGGCTCGCGCCGCAACGAAACGGACACGCCCGAAGGCTGGTACGACCACACTCAGTTGCCGAGCCTCCGGCGGCAGGTTGGGGTGGAAGTGAAGGGCGCAGTGGCTAAGCCGCTTGGCGGTCTGAAGCAGACATACCGCTACTACTCCGAGTCGCTTACGGATACAGTGAGGCGCCAGGGTGGCGCAGTAGGTGAAGAGCTGGCCCAGCGCGCCGAGCGGGTCATAGATAAGACCAAGCAGCTTCTCGGGCTCTGGGACGAGGCGCGTAGCAACGTCCAGAAACTCGTGTCCGGAGGGCCCAAGGGCGCCGTTAAGACGCTGGAGCGAGCACAGTCTGCGATCAACTATTTGCAGAGTCCGATAAAAGCCCGCGAAGGCCAGCACCCCGCCGCGATCTACCGTAACATCCAGGCCGCCGTAGAGGGCGACATCCCACTCGAGCACATGCCGAAGCGCGTAAGGCAGGTAGTCGAGGCGATACGTGAGTTGAACATCGCGACCGGCGAATATTTCCAAAGTATTGGCCTGCTTCAGGTGAAGAAGGAGCTGCGAGACAACCCTCAGTTCGCGCTTATGCTGAACGACGTGATTACTGGCAAGGCGCCGGAAGACACGGTGTTCCGGCTCTTCACGCCATTCGAGGGCGGCAGGGTGTTCCTGCGTATGCAGACCCATCAGTTGCAACAGATCTGGATGAACCCGACCACTGATTTGCGGATCAATCCCCAGTGGGACCAGCTCGTACAGATGCTTGCGCACGAAAACAACATGGACGCGCCTGAAGTGGGTCGCATCCTGATCGCCTCGCGCGAAGGCACATCAAAAAGGATGCACGCTGAGATCCCGCGACTGTTCACGAACTTCCCGACCGACATGAGGATGGTGGACAAGGACGGCAAACCGACCGGCGAGACAGTGCCGCTGCTTTGGACGCACCCAGGCGGCTACGCGACTTCGGTTACGGCTAACTCCGCTCACCGCGCTGCGTTCATTGAGGAGTTCGGGCAGGGGCTGGACGACAGGCGCCAGAGCGAAGCCATCGACCGCGCGCACCAGGCCGGCATCAACCCCGACGACACCCATCGCCTGTTCCGGGCACTGAGCGGCATGAGCGAAACGTCGCCGCTGGACGCGCCAGACGCACCGGCCCACGATATTACCGCTGGGTGGGCTCACCTCATGCTGATCCCGCGTACGATGATGCTGACCCGCGCGTCTGTAGTGAACACATTCGAGGTGTTCGGCAACATCCAGGCGTTCGGTGGTGGTGCTGGGCGGCTGGTGAAGATGACGAAAAAGCTCGCTGCATCAGAGGAAGGGTGGGAAGCCTTACAGAAGCAGTACGCGCGCACGGGGCTGGCCCAGACCTGGGTCATGAACGCTACCCTCGATCGCCAGCGCCCGCTCAGCGAGTCGGTGCCGCGCATCTTCCGTGAGTACATGCTCCGGCTCTTCCCGACCATCCAGGCGTGGAAGTTCCAAGAGATGCAAGCTGCGGCGATGGGCGTTGTGCTGGCCGAGGACATGCGAGCAGCGGCAAAAGACGGTGGCTCTTCGGGGGTCCAATTCGAGTCCGATCTATTCGTGGCAAAGCACATCCTTGGGTTCACTGACGATGAAGTAGCTGAGTTCCGCGCCAAGACGGCATCGAACGAGAAGTACGTCGAGCTCGCTCGCCGGTTTGCATCGCGATCGAACACAACCCTGCTGAGTTTGCCGGCTGAAGAAAGCCGTGCGGCGAATAGTCCGGCGTTCAATCGGTGGATCGCCTTCCACCGCTACAGCATGATGAGCGTGCGTAATCTCGATAAAGTGCATGTTGGCGTCGGGGAAGAGTGGACGCGATTCAAAGCCAGCGATCGAAGCAACAAGGATATAACCCGGCTGGCCGGAGTCATGAAGACCTATGCTCTATACATGGGTGGCAAGACCTCATCCGGAGTGTATACAACGTTCATGCTCGCGCTGCTGGCCGGTGGCGTGAAGGGGCTGCTCGCGGGGCTAAAAGACTTTGGGGACGAGCCCTGGGAGTTCATGGCGAAAGGATTTGCGACCTCGCAGCTCGGCCCGATCTACAATATGATGACTCGCTTGGATAGCGACCGCAAAATAGAGAACCTCTGGATGATTTCCGCGCCATTGTCGGTTATGGCGGAACTCGGTGCTCTAGCCCTCAACTCCGGCCGCTACCAGTACATGAATGCTCAAGAGAAGACGTTAGCGTTCTTCGGCAGGATCAATCCAGGGCCGCGTGCGATCTATGATATAGCGACGGCGGCTGGCCTGACCGATACGGACCCGACGCGCGACCTCGCAATCACCCGTTACTGGAAGTGGATGCGGGATAACGACGTTATCTCGTTTGGTGGCGACCAGGGCCTGGCCGAAGCCGACGACCGTAAGTTCCGGGCCAACATGCGACGGGCCTACAACCTGTACGGGCGCGAGAAACAGACCGGGACGACGATTGCGAAGGCCGACGAATTCGTTAACAAAGCACTCGAAGTCGAGGGCAAGGAGGCAAGAAACGTCGCAGCATCTATCCGCGCTCGCCGGCTGTTGACGAGGGTTCCTGACGAGCAAATGGATGACCTGCGCGAGTTCTTGGGGCCTGAGCTGTTCGCGTCTCTCGAGACACACGACTCGATTATGGACAGTTGGGCCAGAAGCGCTGGCCCACCTCGAGGTGGCACAGGAAGGCAACGCAGACGCAGGACGCGGACGCGCAGATGATGGGCCTCAAGCATTTCTCTTTCTTAGCAACTTGGTCCGATGCCGATTCGTCTGCTTGACGCCCCCTTGCCGATCCTCTTGCCACTTGTCGCGCAAAGTGTGCTGCCCGATGCCGTGACCGACGGCGCTCCGGACTGGGTTATGGGCCTCATCGCTGGCGTGTTTCTTATCGTGTACCTAGCAAATATCTACGGCAAGATGCCCGGCAAGCCCGTGAACGGCGGCAACGGTGGCATCAGCGCCGACGACCGT
Organism: uncultured Gemmatimonadaceae bacterium; assembly: GCA_964401715.1. GTDB lineage: Bacteria > Latescibacterota > UBA2968 > UBA8231 > UBA8231 > CAYNZV01. Next base: position 23,558 of record CAYNZV010000035.1, read on the forward strand.
AAGATGCTCGCCCAGGTGGCGCAGGAAACGAAGAGGCTGACAGACTTGCTGGGGCATCGTGACGACGACGGCATGGAGCGGTTCCTGTTGACGGCGAAGCACACGAAGGAATCAAGGGAGCTGCTCCTCGAGATCCTAAAAATGCAGGCAACCCAAGAACGGCACCTCGACAAGATCGCCCAGCACCTAGCTAGGTCCGCTTGAGTCTCGGCGCGAAGGGGTGGCTTTCGTCGCGCACATATTCCATCGTATTGGCCGGCTACGTGGGTTCGTTCGTCCTCGACTGGTACAAGGACACGGGCTCGTGGGTCGTGGTCGTGCCAGCCGGGTTCGCCCTGATCGGCGGGCGTATGGCGCGGGACGCAAAAATATCAGACACAGAACTAAAGGATGAGAGTTAATGCTGACGATCCACATTGAGAGGTTCGGGTACGGACTCGATTCCACGCTTGGCAAGCTCACGCTCTCCGGCGACGACCCGTGGTCGTGCTTCATCGTGGAAGACGAAGGCCGACTCAAGAAAGTGAAAGGCGAGACTGCGATCCCGACTGGACATTACGAGGTGAAGCTGCGCGAGCACTCCGCCAAGTTCGACAAATACTACGATCGCTTCCCCGACATCCACCGTGGTGTGCTCCACCTTCAGAATGTTCCCGACTTCCAGTATGTGTATTTCCATATCGGGAACAAAGAGAAGCACACTGAGGGCTGTCTCCTGCCGAATACCGTGCCGATCATTCTGCCGAACGGCGAGTTTTCCGGCGCGTCTTCCGAGCCAGCCTACCTCGCCCTCTACAAACGGTGCATAGCGGCATACGACAAGAACGAGAAGGTCACGGTAGAGATCATCGAACGCGAAGCGCGACGATGAGACAACTTGGTAGGTGGCGCGCGGTAATCGTCGTGGTGCTGGCTGTCGCGGTCGTCATCATGGCCTCCGGAGTGCTCGCCAGGAGCCGTGTCGAGAACGCACGAGAATCGATTGTGGCGCTCGAGAGCTCGCTGGCCCTCCGAGACTCTGTAGAAGCCGTCTATCGCAGTCAGAACGTGCGTGACTCAACCCTGCTGGCCCAGAGAGATTCCGCTGTCGCGGCGGACACCGTGGCATGGCGACTAGAGCGGGAGGCACTGGTCGTGAGGGCGGAAACCGCTGACTCGCGAGCGACTGCCCGTGCGCAGGCGTTGCGACCCTCGCTGAGCCCAACCCAGGCGGCTGCGATGGACACGATCCTGGCCGACAAAGACTCTACGATCGCGTTCCAGACGGAGCGGGCCGACAACGCCGAGGAGGCATTGGCCGAGGTCACTGACCTTTATAGTGCCGCTCAGCAGCTCCTGGTGGGCCTGAACACCGAGATGGAACTGCTGCGCGCGGACAAACTCGACTTTGCAGCTATTGTGGCCGAACAACGTGTCGAGATCGACTGGTATAAGAATCCGCCACTCGCTGAAAAGATCAAAAACGCTATCCCTGGCGGCACAACCGGCCTCTTAATAGGCGCCGTAGCTACCTATATGTTGGTATCGGCGTCCAATAATTGACTTGACGGTCATCTAGCCTCATATTGCTTGTCCACCCACAACACGGGGTCAAGCGATCAATGGTACTCAAGTCACACGTTGTTACCACGGCCGATGCAGCGACCGTACTGGGAGTGTCGCGCTCTACCGTGAGGCGACTCGTCGCTTCCGACAAGCTGCGGGGGTTCCCGGGCAAGGTCACCAAGGCGTCGATCGAAGAGTTCATAGGCGAGCAGGTTCATTGGCCGGAAGAAGAAGGGGTTCCCAGTGAGTGACCTTTTCAAGCTGGATCCCGGCTGGCACTACGATGTCCCGATGGAGACGTATCTCGCTGATGAGGCGTTGAGCTCAAGTGGTTTGCAGGATTTCAAGCGCAGTGCCCACTACTACCGCTTCCGACAGAACAGTGAGCGCGTAGCGTCGAAGGCGATGACGAACGGCACCGCTTTTCATACGGCGGTTCTGGAGCCGGACGAATTCGACCGCTTGTATGTGATCGCAGGTCAGTGTGTCGCTCGCAAGAAGAGCGGCGAGCGCTGCACGAACCCAGGCACCCGCATCTACCGCGACAAGGCATTCTGCGGAGTGCGCGGTCACCATCCGAAGCCCGACTTCATCGAAGAGGAAGGCGGTCCGGAGATCGTGGAGAAAGCCGACCGTGACGCGATGGGCATAGCCCGCGACAACCTGCATAAGCACAAGCACATCATGCAGTATTTCAAGGGCGTGGGCGCGTCCGAAGTGACTGGCATCTGGGTCGATGAGCCGAGCGGCGTCCGCTGCAAGATCAGACTCGACCGCGAGCTAGAGCGGGTCAGCCATCACGTCGACCTGAAGTACACTGCGAGCGCGGATGTGCGGGCGTTCAAGCGCCAGACATGGAGCATGGGCTGGATGCATCGCTCCGCGTTTTACCGGAGAGGCATGAAGGCGCTGGGCCGCGAAGCGACTGCATCAATCATTATCGCGTCGGAGTCGGAGCCAGCGCACGACTGCAACCTATTCATTTTAGACGAAGCCCAAATCGGCGTGATCGGCCAGGGCATCGACCAGTATCTCACGGAGTTCGCGGCCTGTCAGCAATCTGGTGACTGGCCCGGCTACGACGAGGCACCCGTTCATCTCACACTGGAGGATTGGCAGCTATGATCTCACGTAAGCTCATGCAGCGGCGTCCGACCCAGCTCGGTCGCATCAAGATCGGCGGGCTCGGCAAAGAGCGAACCACGCAGGGCGGAGACCGGACGTGGCGTCCGCCAGTTAAGGCCGACCACTTCTGGATAACGACCAACGTGCGCAACGCCGAGAACGGCAATTTCGAGCGCGACAATGCGATCCACGACATCATCGGCAAAAAGCCGACTGAGTTGCGCGGGACGCTGATGTTCCACACGCCGGAGGAGAACTTCCACTCCGAGATGTGCCAGTACAAAGGGCGCGGCAGGGACGGCAAAGTCCGCACCTGCGACGGCGAGCAGTTCATCGACCTGAGTGGCAAGAAGCCGAAGCCAGCCCAGCCGTGTGAGTTTGAAGGCGAGGACGGTGAGCGTGGCTGCGAGTGCAAGCCGTATTCCCGGCTGCACATTCAACTCGACGCGGCGAACGTCGCGTTGGGCTACCACTTCTTCCGCACGACATCGTGGTCATCGACCGGCCAGATCCAGACGCAACTCGAGGAGATTTACGAGCGGTTCGGGACATGTAAGTATGCGCCGGTAGAGCTGCGTTGCGTCATGACGGCGGATCGGTTCACGGACGACCGAGGCAACGAGAAGACCGGCAAGAGCCTGAAGGTACATCTGTTCCTCGCGGTGAGTCCGCAAGAGACGGCGACCATGATCGGGCGCGGTGCGAACCTCCAGCAGATCGCCAGGGGCGAGATGAAACAAATCGCTGCCAGTGTGCAAACCGTGTTATCGGAACAGGACGAGGCCGAAGCCGAGGAGATCCAAGGCGAATACTTCCACAACGAAGCCGAGTCTGCCACGGCGGTTGTGATAGGGGAGCTCGCTGCCGAAGACGATGCTTCTTACGCCGAGGAAGTGGAAGAGGTGGAAGCCGAACCGATTCCGGAGGTGGGCCAAGAGCGGCTGGACCTGGACCTGGCCGACGAGACGGCGAAGTCAGCGATCGAACTGTGACGCGGCCGGAGGACATTATCCTGGCCGAGATCCAGGCGAAGCACGGTGTCGAGCACCGCCTGTTCCGCAACGTCGTGAGCGGTGTGTACATCGGCAAGCTCGTCGGTGGCAAGGTGGGCGGCACGATCACGCTCGCTCATTCCCGATTCATGAATGTCGGGCTTGCGAAGGGCTCCGCCGATCTTATCGGCATCGGCCCTGGCGGGCTGTTTCTTTCCGTCGAAGTGAAACAGCCAGGTCAGAGCCCGCGTCCGGATCAGCGGAAATGGCGGGACATGGTGCTGGATCGTGGTGGGCTCGCTGGCACGGCGCGAAACGTCGAAGAGGCGGGTTTGATTATTTCTGGAAATAGACGAGACTAACTGCCCCCAAGGGCAAGAGGCGGGGCCGGTCGACGGACCGGATAAAACACCCGCAAGGGGAAGTGAACCTAACTTCCCCCCGCCTCTTTTTTTGTTCACCTGTTAGGAGGTGTTGTGCTGCGAAGATCGAAAACGCCGGTACTCCGAGAGTACCAATCCACGACAGTCGGTGACACGAGTGCTGCCCTAAGAAAGCATCGCAAGGTGCTGCTCCAGAGCCCAACCGGCTCGGGCAAGTCGGTGATGATCGCCCATATGCTGCGCACCGCCTCTGTCGAGCGCGGGATGACCTGTTGGCTGATCTGCCATCGTCGGGAACTACTCAAGCAACTGTCCGACGATCTCTGGGAAAGTGGCGTCGAGCACGGCATGATCGCGGCCGGTCGAGCCGACTCGAAAGCCCCAGTGCAAGTCGCGTCAATTCAGACGCTGGTCCGTCGGCTCGACCGACTGCCACGGCCTGAGCTGCTCGCGATCGATGAGGCCCACCACGCCACTGCGGCATCGTATCGCAGGGTCACCGCGCATTGCTTCAACTCATGGACTGTTGGATTGACCGCGACCCCAGAGCGGACGGACGGCACTGGGCTGGGCGACCTGTTCAATGCGATGGTGCATGGACCGACGGTCAAGGAATTGACTGGGCTCGGTTACCTGAGCCCGTACCGCATCATTGCGCCTGACCGTCCGCTCGACATGAGCGGCATCCACTCGCGTGGTGGCGATTACGTCAAGAGCGAGGCCGCTGCCCGAGCTCAGGCGGTTACCGGCAAGGCCGTCGAGCACTATATGCAGTATGTCCACCCCCATACCTGTCTGGTCTACTGCGTGACCCGCGCTCACGCCCGCTTCGTCACTGAGAACTACCTCGCCGCTGGCATCGATGCCGCCTATGTGGCGGGCGACACGCCAGCCGACGAACGGGAGCGGCTCGTCGCCGGATTCAAGATCGGACGTCCCAAGGTCGTTGTCAGCGTTGACCTCTTCGGAGAGGGACTTGACGCACCGGGGCTTCGGGCCGTACAGCTTCTTAGGCCCACAAAAAGTCTGATCCTGCACCTCCAGCAAATCGGACGCGCGCTCCGAATAGAGGAAGGCAAGGATTCAGCAATTATCTTGGATCACGTCGGCAACTCGTGGATCCACGGCTTACCTGACGATGACCGCGAATGGAGTCTCGCCGGTCGCGACAAGAAGCCGTCCCAGGACCGAGCGATTGGTCTGCGCCACTGCCCAGACTGCTTCGCCATCTACCGCGCCACATTGCTGCGCTGCCCTGGCTGCGGCCACGAGCACGTACCCGAAGAGCGTGTGCTCGAGGAGAGCGACGACCAGCTTGTCGAGTTCGAGTCCGAGCAGCACAAGGCGATGCGGCAGATGGAGAAGAAGCGCGAGGAGAACGATTGCCGAACCCTGGAGGAACTGGTCTTGCTAGGAGTGGCCCGCGAATACTCTTCAGCCTGGGCAGGCGTCCGCTGGTCGTTCCGACACGCCTCTAGGGTGAACGGTCGTCCTATCAGCCGCCAGGAAGGCATCCGGCAAGCCCGCGTAGTGATGCGGGAGTTAGGGCTATGATTCCCGAATACGTCATCCAGCAAGTTAGAGATGCTGTCAATCCAGTCGACTTCATCGGCCAATACACACAGCTAAAAAAAACTGGCAAAGACTACTACGGTCCATGCCCGCTCTGCTCTGGCAAGAAGTTCAGCGTCATCCCAAAGAAGCGTATGTGGTACTGCTTCAACTGCGGGCTCGGCGGTGACGCGCTCAAGTTCGTCACGTTGCTGGGCTCGTCATTCCCTGACGCGGTAGCTACCGTCGCCCAGCATTGTGGCATCAACATCGAACACGATGCTGGTCCGCCACCGAACTGGGAGAGAGACAGGGATAAGCGGGCGAAGCAGCTAGCGCTGAAGGAGGCGGCGGACCAGAAGGAACGCGAGCAGGAATGGGGCCGAGTCGGGCGGGAGCTCTCGCAGCGGTTCGATGCAGCGAAGCGGGCCAGCACTGAGCATCCGTACCTAAAGCGGAAGATGATTACCGATGCGACTGGCATCGGCCAGGAAGGCACCAAGCTGTTGATCCCAATGCGCGATGCGCTAACGGACAAACCGCTGCTGCTCTCCCTTCAAGAGATAGACGCAAACGGTCGCAAGCTCAACGCCGAAGGCGGGCGCACAACCTGTGTCCGCACGGTGCTTGGCGCGGAAGGTTTCAGCAAGCGCCATGAGGACGGCGAAAACCCCACCCTCTACGTCTGCGAGGGATGGGCGACAGGCTGGACGATCCACCACGTTACTGGTGACCCTGCCGTGGCCTGTTTCGCCACGCACAACATCGAATGCGTGACGCGCGCTATGCAGGAGCGGTATCCAGACGCGCGCATCATCATCGCTGCTGACAACGACAGGTGGACGAAGCGCCCGAACGGTGAGCCGTGGAATCCAGGCGTAGAGGCTGCGCGCAATGCTGCGGCAGTGCTAGGCGTCGAGGTGGCGATCCCAGACTTCAGGGATCTCAGCGACTCCGAGACGAAGCAGACGGACTATAACGATCTGTACTGCCGAGACGGGAAGAGCGAAGCCCTGAAATGGCTGAACCCGAAACTGGCGAACAAGGCCGTGCTGGTTGCCAAGCTGGCGGCGGTAGAAGACGACGTTCCGCCGACCGACTACGAGGAGACTTTCGAGCCAGTGAATTGGCTGGACGCTTGTCCGTTTCGACCGATCGGATTCGATGCTGACACCTACTACTACCTTCCGGCGCGGAAGGGGCAGATCAGTGGGTTCTCGATTAACGCCCACAAGAAGCTCAACTTCATCTCTATGGCTCCGGTCACATGGTGGGAAAACTATTTCGGGTCACCCACAGACAAGGGGGGAGTGAAGGTGTCATGGGACGCGACCGTGCCCGACGCGCTCTTCCGTGCGTGTGAGGCCGAGGGCGTGTACCGACCTGAGCGGATGCGTGGGCGAGGTTGCTGGTCTGACCCAGAAGGCGTGGTCGTCCACCTGGGCCGCGACCTGATGCCGCCGAAGGCTACGGAGTGGGTGAAGCCGGATGACTACCGTGGCGCTGGCGACCACATCTACGAGCGCCGCGCTGGCATCCAACGTCCCGCGAAGGTGGCGATGAAACTGAAGGACGCGAACGAGATCATAGCGCTCTTCCGCGACCTGTTGTGGATCGAACCAGCAAGCGGTGACCTCATGGCTGGCTGGGCCGTGCTCGCTCCGATTGCTGGCGCGCTCGGCTGGCGACCCCATGTCTGGGTTACGGGTAGCCCTGGCTCCGGCAAGACCCATGTGCTCGATCATCTGATCAAGCCGCTGCTGGGTGGCAAGAAAGAGGACGGCGGGTTCGCGGCTTACTTTGAGGCTGGATCGACCGAAGCTGGGATCCGCGGTGCGATGCGCTCCGACTCGCTGCCGATCATGTACGATGAGGCTGAGAAAGCGGCGACCCATACCAAGAACGACAGCATCATGCAATCGGTGCTGGCACTGGCGCGCTCTGCCTCGTCCGCGTCAGGCTCGGCCATCGTGAAGGGCTCTCGTACTGGCGATGCCGTGAGCTATCAGATGCGAAGCATGTTTCTGCTCTCGTCTGTCTCGCCTGGGCTCCGCGAGGAAGCTGACAAGACCCGCGTGTCGGTGCTGCAACTGCATGGCACCGCTTCGATTGACCAACAAAAGCGAAGAGACCACTGGAAGCTGTACCGTCCGAGGATGTACGCCGTGGACGACGGCACTGGGCGCGCACTGATCGCTCGCACAATCGAATGGCTGCGTGACGGGCGACTCGCTGAGACGATCCGGGTCTGTCAGTCTGCTGCCGCCGGGATACTGGGTGACACCCGTGGCGGCGACCAGTATGGCACCCTGTATGCTGGCGCGTGGACGCTGGTGTCGGATGTGCCGCCGAACGAGATGGAGGCGCGCGAGCTCATCTCGTCTAGTGAGGTTACTGGGTTCGTGGACGACCAACAGCCGGTGGGCCAGAAGGTGCTGACCGCGATACTCCAGGCTGGTGCGCGACTCGAGTTTTCGTCTGGCCCCGCTCAGACCTTTGCGGTGGGCGAGCTGGTCGACATCGTGCGGCCCAGCAAAGCATCGACACAGAAGACCGAGCTGCTCACGACTGCAAGGGAATGGATGAACCGGCACGGCATGAGGATTCGCGAGGTGGGTGGCCAGGAGGTGCTGTTCATCGGCAACACATCGAAGTGGGTCAGGGACGCGCTCAAGGATACACCCTACGCCGACGGCTGGCGCGACTCGCTGAAATCTGTTGAGGGGGTAGTGGTGCAGGGCCCGCAGATCACGTTCCACTCAGGGCTCTCCACCCGCACCGTAGGCGTTCCACTCACGCTGCTGACGGTGCGGGCGGAAGAGGACTAGCTCGCTTGGGCCTATGCCTCCCTGGCCGCTGCAACAGCCTTGGCATGGGGTAGGTCTACGACCTCTGTGATCTTGTGGTGCTGGGTGTCGCCCATCCTTTTGGACAAGGCAGCTACCTCAGTCTTAACGTCCTGCAACATCTTGTCGAGGTGCCGGACCCAGTGCTTGCAGGCTTCGGCCACGCCTTGGTCTACACCTTTGGCGTCCGCCGCCAGTGCCCTGAAGATTTCGAGTGCCGTGGTAAGTGCCTTGAGCGCGTCGTCCTCGAGGTCCGCCCTCATGGCGTCCACCAGGTTTTTCTTCGCTTGTCGGGTCTGTGTCTCAACTGCCATAGGAATTGCTCCCGTTAAGATGAATACTTTAGTTGATGTGCTACGATGTCCACGACAGGGTTCGATGATTTGCCCTGGCGACCCCAGTGCGCCCTGTACTGGATGTTCCCGCGAACGCGGATGCGGTCGCCCTTGTTCCAAACCCTGTCTGTAGCGAGCTGGCCCCAGGCCACGACCTTGTGGACGGCGGAGCGCTGGTCCTTGTCGACCGTCTTCACCCAAAGGTTCAGCGCCTTGACGCCGCCCTTTGTCTCGCCAAGTACAGGGTGCGCGTCGATTGTGCCGAGCAGGTCGACCTTGTTGATGTCGCTCAAAGTTCCTCCAGCTCTTCGACCGACTTACCACTGAGCTCTGAGACGCGGGCGAGGTGCCCGTCCCGCAGGATTTTGCTTCTGAGCTGCTGGAGCTGCTTCGCGGTGCGAGGCGTTATCTTCGTCTTGCCGTTCGCCATCATGCTCATCAGCGAACGGCTGACACCGATCTCGTCCGCGACCTGGGACGCCTTCATGTCCACTTCGATGAACAGCCGCCGTAGGTGCTTCGCCATCATGGTGTCTCCGGTGGCACTAGGGCCGTTATGCGGTCAGCTATTGAGATCAGTGCTTTGCATTGTTCTGCGTCGTAATCGTCTTCCTGCATCCCTGCGATCCAGTCGGTGATCTGTAACAGCACCTCCACGTCCTCCTTTGTGAAGGTGACAGTGGTGCCGGCCATCACAGCCCCCTTCTGCCTTTGCAGAGTATGCACGGCCTGGGTTCCACTCTTCCGCGCACGGCCTCGTTGGCCGCATCGTGCGGAACTCCGCCGTCAATCGGGTAGCCTTGCGTGACAGCACCCATCATAGCCTCTCCCCGTGCCTCGCTGACCCACTGGTGGTATCCCTCGATGGCGCACCATCCGTCTTCGCAGGGCGGTGGCTCTGGCGGGGGCTCCACTATGCCGAGGTCGGCCTTGAGCTCCTCTGGGGTATACTCGTCGCGGTAGCTGTCGGCCTCGCGTTGCCTGTCTAGTATTACGTCCGCTACCTCCAGGCTGGGGCGCTCCCCAGTCTCACGCTCGTACTCATCCTGCACTGCTTTCAATTCAGCACGGGTGAAGGATCCGGTGTCGTGTGTGTCGCTCATGTCACCTGTCCCTCCGTTCTAATATGAATTCCAACACTAAAGCTGCGATCGTGAAGCCGAGCGCCAAACCGAACAGCAGTACCGCCAGCTCGTAGTCGTATCCGTAGTCGTTTCCGTTCATGGTGCCTCCTTGTTGTGGCTCTGAAACCCTGCCAATCCACCCACCCCAGCATACCTGGGGCGTCGCTCTCGTCGCTTACAAGCGAACCTAGAGCCTCGGTTTCTGGGTCCAGCCTCGAAAATCGTGCGATCCGAGCTGGGCCGAGCGACCGAAGCTCCAGGTTGCCTTGTGTCAATCTTTGATGTAGAAGCCGTCTCCGTTGAGGTGGCTCTCGTAAGCGGTGCCTTCCTTGCCATGCAGCCCGATGGTGTAGCCGTTCGGCTGGCAAACGATGAGATATTCGCCCCACTTGCTCTTGATCACATCATAAATATCGGACCCAGCCTTCACCACTTTCCCAGCGTCGACCGCCTGCTTGATCTCCGCGATGCTCATCTCACGTTGCTCGACCATGTGATCGAAGTTGTCGAACTCATGGAGACACTCGCGGCACTGGTATGGCGCGTCGAGAACCGCCTCGGCGGTATCCCAGATCACATCGGCTACGCCGTAGTCCTCCGGCAGCAGCCCGATGCTTGCTGGGTCGCCAACCGCTACCGTCTCAATCCGGTAGCGGACCTGTACGTTGTTCCACTCGACGATCTCGTTGCTCTCGCACTCTGGGCAAGTGGGCTTCATCCTCTGCTCCTGGCTCGTGTGAATGGTTGGTACTGGTCCTGCAAGCCACGGCGGGGTCGTGAGCCCCTGGACGCCAACGTCGCTGCGCTGCGCCGCCGTGGGTGGGTGCTAGGCTACCGCTGCTGCCCCTCGATGCGCTTGAGTCCATGAGACAAACCCAGGGTCCAGCCCAACAGGAATACTACGCTGGCCGTGAGCGCGCAGGTGATGAACGTGAGTAATGGTGTCATGGTAGTTCCTTCTGGCTAGTGTGAATGGGTTATAGCTCGTACTCGTCTTGAATGGCGATGGGCTGGGGTCGCCTGGGGTCGCCCAGGTAGGCTCTGGCGTTGTCTAGGCCATCGACACCCTGACCGTCCACCCAGCTTGCTTCCACCACGGCGGCCTGGGCCTTCTCAAGGGCCTCCGCCTCGCTCTCTGCGTCGATGTCGAAACACACCATTGCCTCTACGTTCATGCGATAACGCTTCATGCTGCTGTCCTCCTGCTTCGGGTGAATACAGTCTTCTTGTCAGTCATGCCGATATCTCTGGTTGTTGACGCTGTACAGCCAAGGCCCCAGCGCCTTGCCGTTCTTCCGCACTACTCGTTTGCAGTTCACGGTTTGCTCGCGCCAGTTGCGGTCGCTAGTCCAGTCGGCACAGCTGGTCATCATCGCACCAGCCGGGACGAACGCTTCCCCGACTTGGAAGAACTCGCGAGGGCGTTTGCGCTTAATTTCTCCTGGGGTGACCACAATGTCTTTCGGGTTGAGAATGTCGTCTATCTTCATGCTTCATCTCCTTGCCCGCCTGGTGCCGTCTCGCTGGTGTGCGGTTCGCCCTGCTCTCTGAACCCCCACAGCTTGAGGCCGAGGTCGTCAGCGGTGTGCTCTATGATGGTCGGCGGACGCTCGCCACGGTAGGGCGCTTGCCACCGGCTGCGTGAGCTGGTGCGCTGGACCTGGCCATCGTCCCAGAGCCGCCAGGTCGTGCGGTAGCCGAGCTGGGTCGAGGGCGCGTTCGCTCTGTAAGCGCCACGGATGCCAGGCAGCCATTCCCTACTGTCTACAACCCTTTTCACAAGTACTTTTCGGTCAGCCATCGGTGGCCTCCTCTTCTCTGTTGGCGCATGGGTAACACTCATCGTCGGTGTCCAGATACCACTGTCCTTCATATTCGCCTTCTACAAAATCAACGCGCCATTCGTGGTTACATACCTGACACGTTCTAACTGGCGGATAGTGGACCCGCTCAAACGAGTCATACCAGCCAGGCTCCAGGGTGACGGTCGGACTAGCCATCATTCCCCCAGGGTGAGAACGGCATCTTCCACTTCGTCTTCGTAGTGCATCCTGGCCTTGGCTATGTGCGCCTCTACGGCTTCGCGTCCGTGTACGAGCATAGCGTCGGCCAGTAGGTCGGTCAGGGCACTGTCCCTGTCGCTCACCGCTGCGATAGCGTAGCTGTCTAGGGTGGCCTCGACCCGTGAGGTCATTTGGTGGAAAGGTGTCGACCGATTCTGGTCCATCATGCTGCTGCCCTCCTGCTTCGGGTGAATGCTGGTACTGGTCCTGCAAGGGGGACGCACGGCTTCGACACCGTGCGCCCCGGCACCTCAGTCTGTGGTGAGTTTGGCGTCGACCCAGATGTCACTAAGGCTGACGTTGCCCTCATCCATGCGCTCTGTCCAGTCACTTTCAAGCTGCTGCTTCATCGCAGCTTCAGCCCCTACTCGACTGGTGGCCCCTACCTCCAGCTCCACATCGAACTCGACCGTGACCGTGCCCGTGCCTTTATAGGTCTGCTCGGAGTCCATGATGCCTTCGTTCACCATGTACTTGAAGCGCTGGGCCATATCGACCAGGAGTGGATTGCTCCAACTCACAGCCATGAGCTGCTGGACCTGCCACGCACTTAACGCGACTAGCACTACTGGCTTGCCAGGCACGGTTGGCCGCTGGTCACTCTGGCGATAATGGTAGTAGTCGTTGCAGAAGATTTTCCCCTCTTCTACGTTCGACTCGACCCTCTCTCCTGGCCTCGAGTCGTCGCATCCCAGTGGGATGCCCGTCATCGGCAGCTTCGTCCTAATCATCGTCTGTCCTTTTGTGTAGTGTGAGTAATGCGCTCCCGTGGACCCATGATCGACCGCAGTATCCAGCCGAGCAGGAAGCCGACGTTCATTGATATCCACAACCAAAAAACCAACGCCAGGTCGCTCATGCTCCTGCCCTGGCGGTGGCGTCACGCAGTCGCTCCACCCTCGCTTCCAACATCTCCTGCGAGTGGTGGGTGCAATCCGGATTGGCGGCATCGATCTCGCACCAATTCAGCGCCTCTAGCAGCACCTCTCTCTTGATGTCTGGTGGCGGTCGTGGGTCTGGGTCCGCGATCTCGATTTTCCGCTCCCCGTCTGCGCCCACGGTCACGCTCCAGATGGGCTCCATCTCGTCATGGAACCCATCTGGGTTGCCCATGTAGTAGAGCCCGATGATCCAGCCCCAGCAGCCACACGTTGCCGCATCGCCGTTGAGCCCTGACACCCATAGCTCGACGCCTGGGGCCTCGTCACGCACCCACGCCTCGCAGCCACCTCCGGTGTTCGTGATCTCAAACCCGTAGTGGTGTGGTGTCACCGGGAAGCGCGCCGTCTCGTCTTTGAATGGGTTGGCGATAGTGTGGCCTTCCCAGGTGAACGTGCCTACGCCCGTGTCCTCGCTCATGTCAGTTCCTCCTGCTTCGGGTGAATAACGTCTTGACTGTGTACTACCTTTTGGAATAGGTCGGCAGTGCCGGACCTTATGCCTGGCACCTTATCCATAACTACGTGGACCCTATCATCAGAAGTGATAGAAGTGCCTACTACTTCCCCATACCTAGCGCCCATCATCCATAGGTCAGTGCCTGGGTGTATCTCTACGCGATCCCCTATCCCGTAGGGCTGCCCGTCATAGCCTATAATTGGTTCAGCCATCGGTCACCTCCTCCATCCTGGCGAGGATCTCTTCCATCCTGGCGAGTGCCGCCTCGATCCGTTCGGTGCTGGTGCCCAGGCTCCTGCTGCCGCGCTTGCGGGAGCGGTTACGGCCTGGGCGACGGGTGAAGCCGCAAGCTGTCGCGCAATGCTCGCAGACTGCCGAGTCACGGTCGGGCGGTGTCATCCGCTTGGGGCCTGCGAAGTCGATGCCGCAATAGCTGCGGTCTGGATGCCCGTGATGAGGGAAGCCGTGGTAGCGGGCCCCGGTCGTATCCCGGGGCTGGGTGGTCGCCCACATGGTGAGGCCGGAAGATGTAGTCATAGGGATAGTTCCGTCTGTGGCTGTGGTCGTGGGTTGAGGGTCTTGTACCAGCGTTGCTTGGGTACTGTTGGGGCCGTGTCCGCACGGGGGCGGCTGGGGTTGTTCCAGCTCCCGCCCTTGGTGGGTGGCCCGTCTTTCTTCCAGCGGGCGTACCTGAGACTCATGCCCGATTCTGCGTCCGCCAGCGTGTAGGTGATTATCTTCTCGTAGCCTCGCTGCGCTGCCTCTTCGGCGGCGGTCTTGTAGCCCAGGCTGGCGGCCTTCCAGGTGAGTTCTCGGTCGAGGCCATCATGGTTCACACACATCCGGTTGACCTCAACGACTTTGTGATGGTCGATCAGCCGTGCGACGGGCCGTCCGACGATGGCTACCGCGACCAAGGATCCACCGTTATAGACTGCGTGACGCCAGCGGTCGCCTGGGGGCGGTGCGTTGTGCCGGTGATGCTGGCGGACGAACTCCTGGGCGGCGTACCGGCTGATAGCCGCGACCCGCAAGTCGGAGTCGATCACTATCTGGCCACGACTGTCCGAGTTGAAGACCTGGCGACAGTTGATGCCGTAGTGTCGCAAGAGGTCGGCCAGGTAGCCGCGAACGGTGCCGCCATCGGACTGGTTCAAGTCCTCGACCACCTCCTGCCACAGCTTGTCGCAGCAAGTCTCAATGCTGAACTCGCGGTCGTTCCAGACCTCTAGGATGTCGACGAACTCTTCCTCGCCGCACCAGTAGCAGGTCGGGGTCACGGTGCTATGGTCCCTGGGTGTGATGAGCATTTGTCGCAAGGCCAGATGTTGCGAGCGTAGTTGCCGCATTCGTGCACCTCTTCGTGACCGTGGCCGTCTGCGAACGGAACCTTGATGACCGGACACTGGGGCAGCCCCAGCCGTTGCTCCTCGGTCGGTGGCTGCGGCTGGGGCCGATTGATCCACACTACCTCGGCGTTCCCACTGCGGTTGGGGAGTAGGCCGCTCATTAGATCACCGCCGATATGCCGTGGCCGACAACTTCGATGTCCAGCGCCCACGGCTGACTGAAGTGGAGCTGTTCGCCCGTGTCCCTGCACTCCCCAGTGAACGGTTGGTCTAGGTCAGTGTCGGCGTCTACAATGACGCGAACGGTGACGCCTATGTGATAGATCTCTAGGATCTTGGTGCTGGTGGGGATCGTCATTCCCCCTCCT
>CAYNZV010000036.1:0-3806 GCA_964401715.1 uncultured Gemmatimonadaceae bacterium
GGGCCCGTGGAGCAACGGTGGCGCAGATCGCGCTGGCCTGGGTCATCGGCCATCCCGACGTGACCGCACCCGTGGCCGGCGTCACCTCCTTGGAGCAACTGGAGGACAACCTCGGCGCCCTGTCCCAAGACCTGAGCCAGGAAGAGCGGGAACGCCTGGACGAGGCGAGCCGACACACCCTGGGGGTTTACCGGTATCATTCTGGCGGCGGAGCCCATCTGCTACAGCCTTGGCTGCGATAGAGTAGGGCGGGTGCCCAAGATGCTGCTGAAGCGTTGACGGGGGAGGGGCAGCCGCGACCACTTCGTGCGCGCAGGCAAATAGTTCAGAGCCCATCGGGGTGTAACAGCTTCTGGTTTTTAAAGGGTGATCGGCGACGCAAGCCGCAGCTCAGACGACAGTCTACGGCGAGGCCATTGACAGTTTTATGGACCTTCCGCATGAGAAGGTCGAAGAGGTCAAACTGGCATTGATCGAGGCCACGGACTTGACATGGGACAGGTGCGTAAGACCAGAACTTCAGCTAACAATGATCCATTGGTAATAAGAAGCGCATGTGGGGTCTGGGGCTGATGCGCCAGTTGATGGACGCGTTGGACATACAGTCCTGAAACAACGGGACCGACGATCACACTGGTAATACGCAATTAACGCCGTTGATTGCGCGTTAGCCAGATTTTTTCAGTTCGTTGAGTTCGTCGCGAATCGTGGCAGCACGCTCGAAATCTTCTTTCTCTACCGCTTCCTGAAGATCCTGTTCCAATTTCTCAGCGGGACTCAGTGGTCGATGCGATTGCAAGGACTCCTCGATCTCGTCCAACGCTTCGTGTGATCGCTTGCGCTCGTCAAAGAACTCCTCTGCATCTACCTCGGGCAAGTCCTCGATTTGCCCCCTTACTTCCGCGATTATTTCGAGAGCACGTTCGTAGTCGCCACAGGTTTGGGCAAGCATTGACCGAGCAGTCGCGTTGATGCGCAGGATGTACGGCCACCATTTCTCCAAGTTCAGGCGGTCCTCATCGGACTTTCCGTAGGTGTTCACGAAGCGGAAAAGCTCCATGTTGCGCTCAGTATCACGCACCACACGTTCGTAATCCTTGATCTGGAGCAGAAAAGAGTAGCGACCGTAGACCCTCGCGCCTTCTTCGAAGAGCTCCTGACACGCCACGCTGTCCAAGGTAAAACCTTCGGTATCATCGCTACGATGGAGGAGATCGAGGTAATAGTCGAGAGCGAAAACACACCCGTGCGGTTTTTTGCCGTCCGGCCGGCCGTCGAGGCTCAGCTGCAAGATACCCTGAAAGGCCCCCTGATCTACACGCACCTGAACCTTCTGGACGCCGTCGACGCCCTTGATTTTTCTCATGTTGGAATTGGGGTCGAACGTCCATCCCTCGATCAGCGGAGATAGATCCTGCTCTTTGCCAACTTTTGAGGATTTGTCCGATTCAAGGTGTTCCACACGACTATGTTATCCCTCTGGACGACAGCTGTCAAACCTGCCACCCGCTGGCAGTCGATGACCTCGTCAGGACGTTTCCGGAAACTAGGAAATCAGCCAGGTTGTCTGAATCCATTCGAACCTTTCATTATTTCATTTCACGCGCGAATGACATGATTGACCCGCAAGTCTTGTTTAGTAAAATGACAAAAATGAATTAATTACTAGTTAAAATAACATATTTGTATTTTTTTGACTTAGTATTACTATTTTGTAACTACATTCCAACTTGCAGGAGGCCGAGATGGCAGAGTATATCGCTAATGTGGAAAATGCCCAAAGACAGGTGGAGGCTTTGCATAAGATGGGAGAGGCGCTTGGAGCTACCTCCGATCTGGAAGACGCTTTGCATGGGTGCCTGAAGCTTCTCTGCGATCGCATGGACATGGCACTGGGCACGGTGAGCCTGGTTGGACAGGATGGTGAGGATATTTCGATCGACGTCGCCTATGGTCTATCCCGTTCGGAAATCGAGCGGGGTCGCTACAAGATCGGCGAAGGAATCACCGGCAAGGTCGTGGAGTCGGGAAAGCCGGTTATCGTTCCCCGCATAAGTAGCGAACCGCTATTTCTCGACCGTACTGGAGCTCGAAAGCGAACCAAGAGGTCTCAAACCTCCTTCGTTTGTGTGCCGGTTATCGTGCAAAGCCGCGCGCACGGCACATTGAGCGTGGACACGCCGTATAGGGACGATCAGCTGCTTCAGGAGAACGTTCGTTTCCTCACCATCGTGGCAACCATGATCGGCCAATCCGTTGCCGCCAGGAAGCGCGCACGTCGGGAAAGGAGCCTTTTAGTTACCGAGAACAAGCGGTTGCAGGAGGAACTTCGCGAACGTTTTCACCCGGCCAACATCGTCGGCAATTCTAGGCCAATGCAGGAGGTTGCGGAATTGGTCGGCCAGGTGGCTCCCAGCTCCGCAATAGTGTTCCTGCGCGGTGAAAGTGGCACCGGCAAGGAGATGATTGCCGATGCCTTGCACTTCAACAGCTTGCGCGCAAACAAGCCGTTCGTGAAGGTACACCTGGCGGCATTGCCCGAAGGACTCGTGGAGAGCGAGCTGTTCGGGCACGAGAAAGGTGCGTTCACAGGTGCCTCCGCCAGCAAGGAGGGACGCTTCGAACGAGCCCACGGAGGCACCCTGTTTCTCGACGAGATCGGCGAACTGAGTCCCACCATACAAGTAAAGCTGCTTCGCGTCCTCCAATCTCAAGAGATTGAACGGCTCGGAGGCTCCAGCCCAATCTCTGTGAATGCCCGGATAATCGCAGCCACTCATGTCGATCTGGAAAAAGCCGTGGCCAGCGGTCGCTTTCGGGAAGATCTCTTCTATCGTCTCAACGTATTCCCCATTTTCTTGCCGCCACTTCGCGATCGGAAATCGGACATTCTCCTGCTCGCCGACAGCTTTCTGGAGAAGTATTCCCGACAGCAAGGAAAGGACCTCAAACGAATGTCGACGCCGGCCATCGACATGCTAATGAGCTACCATTGGCCCGGGAATGTGCGCGAACTTGAAAACTGCATCGAACGGGCTGTGATACTCAGCTCGGATGGCGTCGTCCACGGACACCACCTGCCCCCCTCTCTGCAAACAGCCACGGCCACCGGCACTCCAGTGTCGGGCTCTTTTGAGGCGCTTATGAATTCCTACGAGCGAGAGATCCTAGTGGAGGCGTTGAAAAATGCCCGCGGCACCGTGGCCAAGGCGGCACGCATGATCGGCACAACCCAGAGAGTCCTCAGCTATCGCACCAAGAGACTGGGCATCGATCCTGCGAAGTATAAGAAGTAGTCACCGATTTAAATATTTCGACAATTTTGTCTTTATACTAATAAAAATATACATTTTTGTCGCATAAGAGCCCTGACCCAGAAACTATCCGCACCGGCTTAAATATTCACAACTTCTTTAAAAACATAATCTAATAGCGCTTCCAGGAAAGTGCGTAAGCGCTTGGCATTCCGCTTGCTACTAGGAGGTCGCGTAAGCGCTACCGCTTTCCAGGCTTGGCTCGGTCGGAGCCACACTCTTCAACCATCCAATGGAGGGAACCATGCTCAAGTTGTTTACACCGTTGCTCCTACTCGCCGGCGCAAGCAGGGTCTTCGGTGCTGATTTCAAGACCCTGGAGGAGTTCCAAAATATTCCGTTGGTCTACCCCAAGTTTGTCGTCGATAACTTGTGGATTCTGATTGCCGCGGCCCTGGTGTTCATCATGCACCTGGGATTCGCAACCTTGGAGTCAGGACTCACACGCCAGAAAAACACAGTGAACATCCTCTTCAAGAATCTCTTCATCAT
>CAYNZV010000036.1:3906-38058 GCA_964401715.1 uncultured Gemmatimonadaceae bacterium
CTACACCTACTGGTCTGACTTCATCTTCCAGGCAATGTTCGCGGCTACAGCCGCAACGATCGTATCGGGAGCCGTCGCCGAGCGGGTAAAGCTCCCTAGCTTCATGTTCTACGCTACCATTCTAGTCGCCTTCTTCTATCCGATCGCCGGCTCCTGGAAGTGGGGAGGCGGCTGGCTGGACCAGATGGGTTTTTACGATTTCGCGGGCTCGAGCATCGTACACGCTTTCGGTGGTTTCTCTGCACTGGCCTGCGTCCTTTTCCTCGGGCCCCGCACGGGTAAATACACCGAGGCCGGTGAAGTTCGCCCCATTCTCGGTCACAGCATGCCGTTGGCCACCATCGGCGTGCTCTTGCTGTGGCTCGGGTGGTTCGGCTTCAACGGCGGTTCAGTATTGAGCGCCGAACCCGGCGCCGTTTCTAAGGTGTTCGTCACCACCTCGCTCGCCGCTGCGGCAGGCTGCTTAGGCGCGATGTTCCTGTCCATGTTTTACCTCAGAAAGCCTGACATTACCATGGCGTTGAACGGCATTCTGGCCGGTCTCGTTGGCATCACCGCCGGGGCCGACACAGTAACCTGGCTGGGCGCCATCATCATAGGCCTGATTGCCGGGGTCATCGTCGTTTTCGCCATCGTCTTCGTCGATCGCATCAAGATCGATGACCCTGTAGGCGCAATTTCGGTGCACGGTATCTGCGGAGTATGGGGAACGATCGCCGTCGGAATTTTCAGCACCAACGCCGCTCACACCGTCGGCACCCAGATAATCGGAACGCTCTCCTACACCATCTTCGCGTTCACGGCCTCCGCCATTCTGATCTACATCATCAAAGCTACCGTGGGCATCCGCGTGAGTGCAGAGGAAGAGGAAGAGGGACTGGACATCAGCGAGCATGGCCAACCTTCCTACGCAGACTTCCATCCCATCCACAACTGATCAGGCAGAAGACAAACGATGTACAAAATTGAAGCCTTCTTGCGCTCTGCCGCGTTGGAGTCGGCAGCAGACGTCCTGGCAAAAATCGACTTCGCAGCATGTTGGTAATCGAGGTTCGCGTTTTTGGTCGACAACATGGTCACCGCGAGGTGTATAGAGAGGCCGAATACAGAGTCGACTTCAATTCCAAGTTCTAGGCAGGGATAACGCTCAGTCGGCAAGCTCCAATGATAAGGATCTGATGCAAATACATGCATCAGATCCTTATCATTGGTGGCCTTCTTGGTGGCGCACGAAATCATTAGCTATTATTGGAGTTAGACTATTCGGCAACGGACATTCCTCCGCCCGCACACGTTCCACTCTCCCCTAGCACCATGTCTGAATGTTTAATCATCGGAACTCGCGGCAGCAAACTCGCGCTCACCCAGAGTGATTGGGTAAAGAGGCTGTTACAGGAACAGCATCCCGGGCTCGAAATCAGACTCGAGGCAGTTGAAACCAGGGGCGATCGCATGTCGGGTTCCCTACGCTCGTTCGGAGGCCAAGGCATTTTTACCACCGAACTGGAAAAGTCGCTGCTATCGGGAGCGATCGATCTCGCCGTTCATAGCCTCAAGGATCTGCCCACCGGTTTGCACGAAGACCTTGTGATTGCTGCCATTCCCTCTCGCGAGGACGCCAGGGATGTTCTGATCGCGCGCGAACCGAAGTGCTCCATCGAAGACCTTCCACTGCATGCTCGCTTGGGTACGGGCAGTCTGCGGCGCCGCTCCCAGCTTTCTGCTTTGCGACCCGATTTCCAGTATTTAGACATTCGTGGAAACATTGATACCCGCCTGTGTAAGCTGCGGGAAGGTGAGTGCGACGCTTTGGTACTTGCTGCTGCCGCTCTTCATCGTTTACGGTGGCAGACCGCAATAAGCGCCTATCTCGAACTCGATCAGATGCTTCCCGCACCGGGACAGGGCGCCCTTGCACTGCAAATGAGGCGTGACGATGGCCGAGCGGACTTGGTCACCACCGTGCAAGACTCGGCAACCCGCGTGGCAGTTACAGCGGAGCGCAGCATGCTCTCGCATTTGGGAGGTGGCTGTCAGGCCCCAATAGCAGCTTACGGCCGAATTTCCGGGTCGGAGCTGCTTCTAACAGGGCTGGTTGGAGAAATTGATGGTAGCCACCTGATTCGAGCTGAAGAAACCTCCCGAGGGGAAGCCGCGGATCTGGGCAAAACCTTAGCAGAGAAATTGCAGCATCAAGGTGCCGGAGAAATCCTCGCCCGGAGTTCCAGCCCATGAATAACCCGCTGCCGGAACCAGGCCACGTGTACCTCGTCGGTGCCGGCCCGGGCGACCCCGGATTGATCTCCGCTAAAGGTGCTAACTATCTGGCTCACGCCGATCTCATACTATACGACGAGATTTTGGACGAGCGCCTACTCGACCTGGCCGGTGAACAGTGCGAGAAGATATTCGTCGGCAAAAGAGGTACCAGACCGAGCCTGCGCCAGGAAGACATAAACGAGCTTCTAGTTGCCAACGCAGGTGCTGGACGTAGGGTCGTCCGGCTAAAAGGTGGAGATCCTTACATCTTCGGTCGCGGCAGCGAAGAGGGAGTCCGCTTGTACGCTGAGGGTATTCCTTTCGAGGTTGTGTCCGGCGTCTCTGCAGCATCGGGCGTACTGGCGTACGCAGGTATTCCGTTGACCCATCGCGGTCTTACGTCTACGGCTGTATTAGTGACCGGACATGAGGACCCGACGAAACCGACTACTTCGGTCGATTGGCCATCGTTGGCAAAACTGAATTGTACCTTGATCATCTTTATGGGTGCTCGCAAGCTCATCGAGGTCGTGGAAGTTTTGCTGCACAACGGAAAACCGCGAAACACGCCGGCCGCGGTGATCGCGTGGGGTACCTGGCCGCACCAACAAACCGTGGTTGCCCCATTGGCAAACCTAGCGGAAAAAGCACTCGAACGCGGACTGCAGTCACCGGCAATCATAACCGTGGGCGATGTGGTAGATTTGCGTGCTCAGCTGAACTGGTTCGAGAACAAGGCTCTCTTCGGCCGTCGTATCCTGGTCACCCGCAGTCGCGAGCAGGCGGGGACGCTGCGGCTTCTACTGGAAGCGGAAGCTGCCGAGGCACACTCCCTGCCCTTAATAGAGATCCGCCCGCCCGCACAGTGGAATGAAGTAGACCGGTGTATACGGGAGCTAGGAGATAACGACTGGGCATTGTTCACCAGTCCCAATGCGGTCGATTTCTTCTTTGGTCGGATGAGCGCCCTCAACCTTGATGCCCGTGCTTTCAGTGGCGTGCAGATCGCTGCCGTAGGTCATTCTACGGCCGAAAGTTTGAAACAATTCGGAATTTTCGCCGACTTGATACCGGCGGAGCAGTCGCAGGAAGGACTGGTACGTGCCTTCGCGGAAATTGATGTCACCGACTTGAGGATCTTGCTCCCTGGCTCGTCCATCGGGCGGCCACTATTGGCGGAAACGTTGACAAGAAGGCAGGCTCACATAGAGCGGGTTGTTGCCTACGAAAACGTCGTTCCGACATTGAAGCCCTCTGATCTGCCCCCATGCGTAAATTCGGGCGACTTGGACATGGTGATATTCGCCAGCCCCTCCAGCGTAACGAATTTTGTCGCCGTTTTGGGAGAAAGAAAAAGCCTCGACTTGCTTCGCCAAACAGCCATCGCATCCATAGGCCCCACCACGAGCCGTGCCGTTCGAGAGTTGGGCTTAGAAGTCGCAGTGCAGCCGAAAAAAAGCACCGTGCCCGATCTGGTACGAGCTTTGTGCCAGTATTTCCGATGAACACCCGTCACCCGCCCGGCAAGTTGCCTCACGGCGAACTGAGTCGGTTGATATCAAAGTTCACGCGAACGCACAGGCGGTTGCTGGTCCCCCCGCAAGTCGGCGAAGATGCAGCGGTCATCGACATGGGCGACCGACTTTTGGTGGCTAAGACAGATCCCATCACCTTCGCCACCGACCAGATCGGCTGGTATGCCGTTCATGTCAACGCCAACGACATCGCTGCCATGGGTGCGCAGCCCCGCTTTTTTATGGCGACCGTTCTGCTTCCCGACGTTCCCAACAACGGTGAGATTGCGGAAGCTACGTTTGCGTCCATCGACGCTGCTGCCAGAGAACTGGACATCACCGTTTGCGGCGGCCACACCGAGATTACCCATGGTCTCAATCGACCGATCGTCGTTGGGCACATGCTGGGCGAAATGGAACCTGAACAGCTGGTGCAGTCGTCTGGACTAAAGCCGGGCCACTCGCTGATCATGACCAAGGGTTTGGCCATCGAGGCCACGGCGTTGATTGCACGCGAAAAACGAGACGAATTGCTGCGCCGTGGCTTCGAGAGCGAACTCCTTTCCCGGAGCGAATCGTACCTCGAGATCCCTGGTATCAGCGTCGTCGTCGACGCCCAAACAGCCACTTCCGTCGGGGATGTTTCTGCCATGCATGACCCTACAGAAGGGGGCGTGGCGACGGGTTTGATCGAATTGGCGCAGGCATCTCAGGTTGGCATGGAGATAGATGCCGGGCAGCTGTTTGTTGCCGAAGATTCCACACGTTTGTGTGCAGCGTTTGACTTGGATCCGCTTGGCGTCATCTCCTCGGGAGCGTTGTTGATCGGATGTGAACCCGATTCAACCGAACCTATTCTGGCAGCGTTGGAGGCAAAAGCCATAAACTCTGCACAGATCGGTACGGTCCGGAAAAAGGACTTTGGGATCAAGCTGAAACGCAACGGTCGACTAGAAGCCATGCCGATGTTCGCTGCTGATGAAATCACACGCCTGTTTGCAGAGTAATATGACCGAGGGGGTACTTTTCGACATGGACGGCACCATCACCCGTCCGCACATCGATTTCAAGGTGTTGCGATCGCGGATAGGTGTTCCCGAAGGCACGCCGATCATGTCACATGTGGACGCACTTCCCAGAAATGAGCGAGACCGCGCCAACTCGACCATCGAGGAAGTTGAGCTGGAAGCCGCGGAGCAGTCGGTACTCAATGATGGCGCCGCGGAACTACTGGAAGCACTGCGACGCGTACCGTTAAAACTCGGCCTGATCACCAACAGTAACCGACGCGCGATGCGTTTCATCGTCCGCAAATTTGATTTGAAGTTCGATCTATTGCTGAGCCGTGAGGATGCGCCGTTGAAACCGGCCCCCGACCTCCTCCTACTCGCGTTGGAAAAACTCGCACTCAAACCCGAATCGACCGTGTTCGTCGGCGATGGTCATTACGACCGCACCGCCAGCGCCGCGGCTGGGATCCGCTATATACACTTGGAGCAAGGACAGACCAAATCTGAGCATTTATCCGATTCCACGGTTTTTGCCTTAATCGAGGTTTGGAATCACTTGGAGTTGTGATAATCATCTCGCCGGGCAGAGGTGAATCGACGCAAATCCCTATTTATCCTTTATTTGCGTGTCATCCTGCTTGACACGCAAAGTCGGAGGTCCGTATTTTGGGCACGTCATCCATCCTCCACCCACGATAGAAATGCCCTTCCAGACAAGCTTCGATTGGCGTGCGCCAACACACCTAATATGTGGACCGGGTTCGGTTCAACGGCTCCCCGAGTTGATACCAGGAAAACGTTGCCTCGTCGTCACCGACTCCGGACTCAACAAAGCCGGCATCGTCGATCATGTGTGCGAACACCTGAAGCGTAAGAAGATTGACTACGTTGTCTACGACAAGGTCGTGGGCAATCCTCCTGCCCGCTGCGTGCACGCCGGAAGCAAGTTGTATACCGCCGAAAGATGTGACGGGATCATCGGACTTGGAGGCGGAAGCTCGATGGATGTGGCGAAGATGATCGGCGCCATAGCCTCCAATGGTGGCCGTATCGAATCTTATGTAGTTCCGGCGAAGATCGAGAAGGACCTCCCTCATCTGGTCTGCCTGCCCACCACATATGGGACGGGAAGCGAAGTCACGCCATTTGCAGTCGTTACCAATCAACGACGCAAAACCAAGGATCCCATTGTTAGCGGAAAGATAATACCGCCGGTGGGAATCCTCGATGCAGAGCTTGCTGTCGGCCTACCTGCCGATGTTGGCGGCGCTACGGGGATGGACGCCCTGACCCATGCCTTAGAATCATACGTAAATCTGGCGGCGACCCCGATTACGGAAGCGATGGCGTTGGGCGCTATCGAACTCATTGGCGAAAATCTGCGTTTGGCATGTGCCAACGACCACGAGCTGGAAGCAACACAGAACATGTTGAACGCCAGCGCCATGGCCGCCTTTGCCTTTTCGCAAACCCGTCTTGGTATAGTCCACGCCATGTCCCATCCCGTAGGCGGACATTTTGGCGTTCATCACGGCCTGGCCAATGCTATCTTGCTTCCGGTTGTGTGCGAATACAACCTGACCGCGCGGCTAGAAAAGTTCGCCCGAATTGCCGACGCTCTAGGCGCTGACACCGACGAACTGACCGAATACGAAGCAGCCAGCACGGTCATAGACGCTATTCTTGATCTGAATCGTGATGTGGGTATACCCGACCGCTTGTCCCAGGTCGGAGTCAAAGCAACGGCTATCCCCGCGATGGCGCGTGATTCCCTGTTAAGCGCCAACATAGCCGTGAATCCCCGCAAGATCGACGAAGACGGCATTCGACAACTCTACAGAAACGCACTTTGATCAACCCAACCCATCATCTCTCCGGGGGGGTAAAACAAGTGTAAAAACATGAACCAAAAAAAACATTGATTGAGATAGAATTTAGCGGTTCCATCAACAAAGGGGTCGCTTTCACTGAATCCACCATTCAGAACGCAAATTTCTAACAAGCCGCATTCAGCCTTACGGGCTCGGTTGGATTTCCGACTTTCGAACAGAGGTGATCATCGAGCATCTCTGTTTTTTCGCTCGACCGAAACCTACCACTAACCTCCACTGGACTCGGACCCGGCAACTTCCGATCATTAGGCTCCGATCATCGAAATAGTGCTATATAGGAGGAACATAAATGTCGTACCCGAAAATGATCCGTGTACGCCAGCAATTCGAAGCACCAGAAGTTGATGACATCGCGGCCGCCGTTCGCGCCGAAGTCAAAGGGCTCAATCTTGACAGCACGGTGACGCCCGGTAAATCCGTTGCCGTAACCGTCGGCAGTAGAGGAATTGCCAACATCGCGTTGATTATCAAGAGCGTAGTGGAAGAGTTAAAATCCCTGAAACTGGAACCATTCATAGTACCAGCCATGGGAAGCCACGGCGCCGGCGTCGCCGAGAATCAGCGCAAGATTGTCGAGGGCTACGGTTGTACCGAGGAATACACGGGAGCTCCGATTCGCGCCTCTATGGAAACGGTGCAGGTCGGCACCACCGAAGATGGAATTCCGGTGTATTTCGACAAACATGCATTTGAAGCTGACCACGTGGTGGTGGTTGGTCGCGTAAAGCCCCATACCACCTTCGTAGGCGAAATCGAAAGCGGACTGCACAAGATGATGCTTATCGGTCTCGGCAAACACAAAGGAGCAGAGCTCTACCATAGAGCGATAGTACAGCACAGCTTTGACCGAATCGTACGCACCGTTGCTCACACTGTCCTCGAGAAGTGTGGCGTGCTTTTCGGGCTTGGCATTGTGGAAAACCAGTACGACCGCACCGCATTACTGCGAGCAGTACCTCCTGAGAACTTCGCAGATGGCGAGAAGGAACTTTTGCTTCTCGCCAAAAAATGGATGCCGCGCTTGCCGTTCGACCATGCAGACCTCTTGATCGTTGATGAGATGGGCAAAAACATCAGCGGTTCCGGAATGGACAGCAATGTGATTGGCCGCAAGTTCCTCGACCATCGTGCGGCCGAAAAAGAATTCCCGAAGATTACCCGCATTTATATCCGCGACCTAACCGAAGAGACCCACGGCAACGCTTCCGGATTGGGCACGGCCGAGTTCACGCACAAGAGGCTGGTAGACAAGCTGGACCTTGAAATGACCTACATTAACTGTCTCACCGGCGGCCATCCGCCATCGGGAGCAATTCCGATATATTTCGATTCGGATCGCAAGATCCTCGATGTGGCGCTGAAATCCATCGGCCTGATAGAGCCGGAAGACGCCAAGGTCATACATATCAAGAATACCCTCGATGTGGTCGAGCTTCTGGTCTCCGAGCCGTATGCTCCTGAGGTAGAGAAGCGCGACGATCTGAGCCTCGTCGATGGTCCGTCGGAGATAGAGTTCGACGGCAACGGCGACTTTTTGCCCTTGTGACCGATCCGGCTGACGACAACGGCCGTCCGCCCACCGCGCTCCGTTGAGCTTCCAAGAAGCGTTCACTTCGTTTCCCAAGCTCGAATCAGAGCACATGGTACTGCGCCAGGTCGAAACGGGCGACGCGGCTTCACTTTACAGACATTTCGCGACGTTGCAGGGAGATCGCTTCTGGGATCTACGGCACCGATCCGAAGAAGATGCCCGCCAACACATTGACCTCATTCACAACTGGTATCGCGAACAACAGCTTCTGTGGTGGGCCATCACAATGAAGAATGAGAGCGACGTAATAGGATCCTGTTCCTTGTACGACTTCGAGCGTGAGTCGCGCGCCGAGATTGGATATTGGGTGTCAACTCTAAAACAAGGTAACGGTGTCGCCACGGAAGCCGTACGGCGCGTAGTGCACTTCGGTTTTGGCGACATGGGTTTGCACCGCATACAGGCCAGCTGTCATCCGGAGAACCACCCGGCCCTCTCTGTAGTAGAAAAGGCCGGCTTCCAACGCGAAGGGTTGTTACGCCAGTATGAGCCAGGGAGCAGGGGTTGGCGCGACTGCGTTATGTTTTCCGTGATCAAAAGCGATCGAGTCAGTCCCTGAACTATAATTTCGCTTTGTAGCCACGCGTTGATAGGCATCAGCCGGCTATCTATATTCCCAGCTCAACCCAAGTGTAAGTTTTCCCGAGGAAGGATCCTATGAGTAAAACTCCAATTCGCGTTGGTCAGATTGGCTGCGGACACTGGGCGCGTTCGTCTTGGATGCCGTTCATCGATAGTTGTCCCGACGCGGAGATTGCCGCTCTTTGCGACCTGGATATTGGACGTGCTCAAGAGCTGAATGACGAATTTTTCGCTGACGTTCCAGAAGACTCGCGACCCCGACTTTACGACGACTACAACAAAATGATCGCGGACGAAGCGCTCGATATGGTCATAGCCGGCACGCTAGCTGCAGCACGCCCCGCCATGACCATAGCGGCTCTCGAAGCCGGCATTCCAGTTTTAGCTGCCAAACCTATGGCCCCAAACCTCAAGGACGCTGAAGCGATGCTGAACGCGGCCGAGAAGTCGAATACCCTGCTCATGGTCGGATACAACTATCGCTTTCGCGATGACGCGCTCGCGGTTCACAAGTTTATCAGCAATGGCGGCATCGGCGACCCGCTATTTGCACGTGCCTGGATTCACTCACCCAACATTCCGAACTACGCACCACATTACAAACGTTCGGTATCCGGAGGGGGTGCCTTGGCAAGCACCGGGGTGCACACCCTCGATCTTGCAGTGTGGTTTCTGGGATGTCCCAGACTGAAACAGGTCGCAGGTGTTTCCAACGCTCACTTCGACGCCTTCGATAGCCTACCAGCAGACCTCGAATCGATCCGCGGTGAATGTGACATCGATCTCTTGGTGTCCGGATACGCGCAGTTCGAAGGCGGCACAACCCTCGCCACCGAGAGTGTCTGGATGTCACCGACGAACGACATTGGAGTACAGGTCTGGGGTACCCGGGGGCGGGCTTCCATGGTGCCGTTGGAATTCCATACCTGGGAAGGCGGCGCTTTTGTCGACAAAACCGAAGAGGTTGCACCCGGATTGGCAGCTTCGTTCGAAGACACCATGGTGCGAATGGAAAGGGAGATCCACCATTTTGTCGACTGTGTGTTGGGTCGCTGCGCCCCGCTCGTTACCCACGAAGAGATGTGGACGGATCAAGCTATCATGGAGGCGCTGTATACCGGGAGCCGATCCTTCGACGGGTACCAACCCAGCGCTTGAGGGTGCGCATGATCCGAGTTCTTCGATGGACAAACAACGCGTCTTCAAAAAGATGGTACATGCTGTTATCGGGTTGGCAAAGTCGTCGAATGAGATCCGTCGGGAAAGCTGGAGCGGTCAATTGGCGTAATGGGACAACACACTCCCACCGGCCGCTGGGGTTTGGGAGTCGGACTGGCGTTGATCACCGCTTTCGGTTGGGGCACCCTGCCGATCGTGCTCAAAGGTCTGCTGGCAGTCACAGATCCGTTCACGATCACCTGGTTTCGCTTCATCATTTCCGCCCTCCTGCTAGGATGTCTTCGACCCAAGGATTTCTTGGACGCAGCTCGACTCCGGGGCAGGCCATTGCTCTTGCTGGCTTTCTCCTCTGTCGGACTTGGCAGTAGCTATATCACCTACATCCTGTCTCTAAAACACCTCGCGCCGACCACAACACAGGTGGTGATTCAGATGTCTCCCGTCTGCGTCCTGTTCGGCAGCCTGTTAATCTTCAAGGAGCAGTTTGGCACTCGCAGGTGGGCAGGTTTTGCCATCCTGTCGGTCGGCCTCGGCTTGTTCTTCAACCAAAGATTCGATCAGTTGTTCGGGGGGGTCAACGAACTCACCATAGGCATCTTGCTCCTCTTTGGAGCGGCATTGGGATTTGCGGTTTTCGCATTGTGTCAGAAACAGTTACTGAACGTGGCGTCTTCGTCCGCCATCATGTTCCCACTATTCATAGCGGGATCTCTTTTTTTTGCTCCGGTGTCTGAACCATTGGATCTGCTCCAGTTCCGCGGAACGGACGCCGTGCTTCTGGCCGCTTGTGCCGTCAGCACCTTGATTTCGTTCATGGCCTATTCCACTGCCATGCGTCATATGGAGACCTCACGTGTTAGCGTCGTAACAGCGACAGCTCCGTTGTTCACAATTGTGGGCATGTGGATCGTCGCCACGTTAGCTCCGCAGTTGTATCAGGCTGAAGCGCTCAACAGCGTGAGTCTCGTCGGGGCAACAATGGTCGTTGTCGGATCCATGCTCAGCTCAATCGGTTCGTCAAGATAGGTTGATCGAACGTGAGAGTTACCATACTGGCCATCGCTGGTGCCCTTGTTCTGTTGGCCACTTCTTTGATCCTTTTCGATTACATCTCCAGTGAACGCAACAAAGACGAGGATCTGTTGGCCGCCGTACGTCAAAGCGATCTCGACCAAGCAGGGATGCTCCTCGAGGACGGCGCGAATCCGAACATAAAGGATGACAATGGTGTTTTCGTATTGAACTTAGCTATATCCAGACGAAATACCGACCTCGTCGAAGCACTTCTCAAGAGCGGATCAGATTCTAACCTTAATTCGAGTGCCGCGTTGCGCGCCGCGATCGAGCAGAACTCTCCTCAAATAGTGAAGTTGCTGCTGAATTACGGTGCTAACCCAAACGCTAGCTTCCAGAAAAACCGGTCCGCATTACAATTGGCGGCAGACTGGGGCTACGAGGAGATAGCGTTGCACCTGCTGGATGCGGGAGCCGATCCCAATCAGCGCGCAGAGAGTGGGGACACGCCATTGATGGCTGCTGCAATTCGCGATCACGCGCACGTAATAGATGCCCTTTTAAAACATGGTGCCGATCCCAACTTAGTCATGGCAGATAGTGCCACCGCGCTGATGGCGGCCGCAGATCGCGGCTTTTCAAGCGTGGTGATTTCATTGTTATGCGGCGGGGCCAATCCCAATGCGCTCTTCGCCGACAGCACCACCGCGTTGGCCTGGGCTTCGGATAGAGGCGACACCGGCATTGCCCGAGCGTTGCTGGAAGCGGGAGCCGACATCGAAGCACGGTCGAAAGACAGCGCTACCAGTCTGATAATTGCCGCCAGTCGCGGACACCTGGAGATACTGCAGCTGTTGCTGAAAGCAGGAGCGGATCCTAACAATCCAATGCGCGGACAGTTCACGCCATTGATGGCAGCGGCGAGGGCCGGCCATGTGAAAGCAGTGGAAATGCTGGTCGACGCCGGCGCCGAACGCCAGATCAAAGATGTGGAATCGATGACCGCATTCATGATGGCTACCGTTCACGGCCACACCGGGGTTGTCGAGTTTTTCCTGATCAGAGGCCAAAATCCGGACGTCAAGAATCGATACGATGAACGACCATTGATGCTCGCCGCCGCTGAAGGTCGTTTCGAGGTAGTGAAGATGCTGTTGGAGGCGGGAGCTGATCTCGATGCAATGGATTCTGGCGGCACCACCGCGATAGCCGCGGCCGAAGAAAACGGCCACCACGACGTCGCCGCCTATCTGCTGGCAAACCACGAGAAACAGTGAGTTTAATCCCCTTTATTTCTTTGCCAACCATTCTGGATTTGATAGATTGCTTTCCGGCCCTCCCAACGGCCAGGAACGAGTAGAAGATTGCGAATATACATCACCACAATCACAACCGCCTTGGTCGCACTTTGCACGTTGTGGAGCGGGTGCGCGAGTTTGTACGGCGACCGCTCGAACGTAACAACACAGCGGAATATATCGGGGTTCGTTCATCTGGCGCAGGTCTACGGCAGGGACTTCCGGCCAGCCACGCCGCGAGGCATTATTGAGCTCGGAGAAGCGATCAACAGGTTCACCAATGTCCGTGCAGAGATTGATGATCACATTTTCCTCGATTCCCAAGTGCTCCACGCCTACCCGTTCATCTACATTTCCGTCGATCGTGCATTCACTCCCACGAGGGAGGAGATCGCCAATCTCAAGTACTACCTGTGGAACGGCGGATTCGCTTTTTTCGAGAACATCCAGTTCGATCGCGAGTATAGTCAGGCTGAAGCTTCGTTGCGCGACATGCTCAAGAAGACCCTCGGCAGTAACGCTCGATTTCGGATTCTCCCGAACCGGCACAAGATTTACCATAGTTTCTTCGACTTCGATGACGGCCCCCCGCATTCAGCGCCCTCAGCGGATCCGAATGCCATAGTGGCCTCCATTCTACCTCCGCTGGCACTTGGTCCGCCGCCTTTGGAAATTGACGAGGTTTCTTTCTTCGAAGGGATATTTCTCGACGACCGCCTATCTGTCGTATACTCCAACAAGGCCATAGGACAAGCTTGGGAGCGGGAGTTCCGCAATGAGCCACATCTCAAGATGGGCGTGAATCTGGTAATTTTCGCGTTGACCCAGCCGAGAGCTTTGACTGCGAAGACCCAAGAGATATACAAGGAAATGAATCGTTGAACATCCGATTTCCTACAAGACGTGCTTACGCGTCGAGCACGGGTGTCCTCGTCTGCGCCTGTCTCTTCAGTTGCACGCCGAAGACCTCGCTGCAGAAGGAGATCGATCCTCTGGTCGCAAAGGTGGATCTCGTCGTCGAGGCCCCTGTAAGTAACCGGCATGAGATGCTTTTGATACCCGGGGGGGAATTCGAGATGGGAACAAACCACGGCGACATCAATGAGTCGCCGGTGCACGCTGTTTCCGTGGATTCCTTTTACATTGACAAATACGAGGTCGATAACGAAAAATTTCTCGGCTTTCTCACGGCCGTGGGGAAACATGAGGATGAAAACGGCAAAGAGCTGCTAGATATCCACGACCTGCAGTCGCCCTTCAAATACGTCAACTATAGATTTGAATTGAAGTCGTCACGCCGTCTTTTGGACCTTGGGCGTCATCCGGTAACCGAAGTGACCTGGTTCGGTGCTGACCAGTATTGTCGCTGGGCAGGCCTACGCTTGCCGACAGAAGCTGAATGGGAAAAAGCAGCCCGCGGCACCGACGGACGCCAATACCCTTGGGGCGAAGTTTTCAGCAGCAGGAAAGCCAACAGCATGCAGGGAGCCCGCGTCCACATTGGCACTGCGCCTATAGGGTATTACCCGTTGGGGATTTCGCCCTACGGTGTGCACGACATGTCCGGCAACGTGCAAGAATGGGTCGGGGACCTATACGGGAAGAATTACTACGAGCTTGAGTCAGGAATAAATCCGAAAGGTCCAGCGACGGGGTTGGCGCGCGTTCTGCGCGGCGGTTCATTCAGAGAGAACGTCAAATTCCTTACCACCACTGCGCGCACCGGTGCCGGCCCCTCCTCCACCACGGACAACATAGGTTTTCGTTGCGCCAGATCATTGTGATATATCCAGCAAAATCCGGGCTCAAAGTGGCCGCTTATCTATGCTGCCTGTTCTGTTTTCCGCTGTGGGGCTGTGGGCAGTTTGACGATGAGGAGGAAGAAGCGCGATTTGCCGACGCTCGCAGCGCTCCATTCCTCGACGCCGCACGCAAAGGGAATTTGCAGATGGTGAGTTCTTTGCTCGACAATGGCATCGACGTAAACGTAGTGGATGGAGAAGGGGTGTCGGCATTGGTAGCCGCTGCCTATCGTGGCTACGCCAACATCGTAGCCGTGTTGGCCGATTCAGGAGCCGATTTGAACGCTCGCTATAAGGACGGTTCGACTGCGTTGATTCTGGCAGCGGAGAATGGTCACGTCGAAGTTGCCCGGGTGTTGGTCGAAGCAGGAGCCGATCTAAATCTGACCGACGAGGAAGGCAGTACAGCGTTGATGTGGGCCGCGTTGGACGGATATGGTGAGATCGTGCGGATTCTACTGTATGGCGGAGCCGATCCAAACGTGCAGAATAAGAAAGAAGCCACTGCTCTGATGGCGGCTGCGTACCAAGGACATGCCGAGGTAGTCGCCCAGTTGTTGAACGCGGGCGCCCGTCGAGCGTCCCGGTATAGAAACGGATCCACCGCCTTGACGTTAGCGGTGGAGAACGACCACACAGAAGTGGTCAGACTACTCCGGCGCGACCCTACCCCTTGATCGAAAATCTGCTATTTCTTGCGACGCCGCGGTGGGTTCCACTTTCGCAACTGCCGTTTCCAAGCGCGGTCTACCGCGTCGCGCACCGTCTGGGCATCTTTCCACAACGGTCCAAACACCGATAGGTAATAACCTGCGGGGATCTGTTCAGGGCACACGAACAGCTCACGCCCAGGAGTGGCAGCCGCTAACCAACACGCCAAAACCTGCTCAGCGAACTCAAGCCAGTCCAAGAACTCGGGCGTATATTTTCCGCCTTTTCCCAAAGCTGGGATTTGTGCATGGTGTCCGTTGAAAGGTCTGAAGTGTAACTGGTTGGCAAGTTGAATCAGATCGGGCCGTTCTGCCAAGCGGTCCCAGTAAGGCGGGCTCAGGTGTTTCACTACCGCGGGGTGTGAGAAATCCCAGGTCATCTTCAACGGTTTCTTTTCGGCCTTTTCGTACCCCTCCGCCAACGCGTAAGCCTTTTCCGGAGTCTCGGTACAGGTATCACGGTGAACCTCGATCGAAACATCCATGTTCAAATCTTCGGCAATCGCCACTACTCGTCGCGCCACATCAACAGCGCGTTTCGTAGGTGTGTCGTGATCCAGCATCTGCACATTGACGACCCTCGCCCCCACTTCTTTAATCGCTTTGAACTTCGATCTGATCTCGCCGATCCCGCCAATATCGGAGGTCGCCGCAAATATCAAACCGGAGTTTTCGGCAATGTCCTTCGTTATGAAAGGAACGCGACCGGTGAAACCGTCGAATCCGGCCTTCTTGATGCGTGCCAGCTTTTGGGTCACGGTCTTTTTGTCCAATTTGTCACCGTATTCAACCCCTTGTGACCCGATACTGGCCATGTGTCGAATTACCGGTTTGGCCGATTTTTTTTTCTTTGCTGCCATCTTTTTCTCCTACCCAGAAAGTCGCGAATTCCAGACTCTTGATGCCCGGTCGTGGCACAAATTAACAAGGCCTATAATAGTCAGCAACCAGCCACCGTTCATCGCTGCACGCGCACGTCGCCCTGGCGTTCGGTAGTACCCTCGCGGTCGAATAAGCTGAGAAAGGCCATGGCAGATTTTCGGTTGCTGCTAATGAGATCACGAAATTCTGCTACCGTTACCTCGCCCTGCTGTGCCAAATGATCGCGCAATTTTGCCCGCACTGTATCGGCCAGTGAGCGGTGTGCCAACAATCCACCCTCGAGAAGAACGACGATACCCAGGCTCTGCAGCGCGTTCAGGATGTTCGCTACTGCTCTTCCATCCACCTGAAGATGGTACGCCAGCGACGCAGAATCGTGCATTGCGCCGGGAGTAGCTTGCTCTAACGTGGTTTCGATCTGTTTTCGCAGCTCTTCCTCTTCTGCCGAGAAACGGATTCCGTGATCCTTGGCTTTCACTACTGAACCGTCCACTCTGACTGAGCCATCCGCTGCTAACTGTTCCAACACGTGGTCGAACAGTTCTTGCCGGACGTAACGCGCGGTGCGGCTGCGAAGCTCCTCGCGTCGCAACCCAGGCTTCAACGGGTTCTCCGCGTGGTACAACTGCAACCCTTTGTAAACGCCTTCACTCAGTATTTGCCAATTAGTCGTGTGCACAGCATTGACCTTATTGTCTATGTGACGGATGATAGCCAACCGTCGCGATTCCAGGTCGCGCAGAATGCTGGTTATCTCCTCGACACTGCGACCACATCTTCCAGCCAGCTCATCAGCAGGAGAGAAATCGTCTGGCACCAAGCGCAGCTTGGCCTCCACGCCATCAACCATATTGCCCGACTTCAAAGCCTGCCTCTGATCCACTATAGCCTCATCCGCCGACTTGCGCTTGTGCGGTTTGGTTTCCAGAACTTCACCACCCCCTATGGTGATCGGCGGAGAGTACCGTCGGATCACAAACCGATCTCCCCACGCAGCGACTACCGGAGATTCCAAGCGTAGTTGGGCCAGCCCCTCATTCCCCTTCTCCAGCACCGGACGGTCCAGCAACACGACACGTGCGAGGATCTCTGCGGTGCCGAGATGAAGTCGTACTCGAGCTCCATGAGCTAGCTCCCTTGGACTTGAAGCCAGCAATTTGAGGGTAACATCCAGCATGTGGGTCGGCCGCAGGTACCCCGGGCTAGCCAAGGCATCGCCACGTTGGATTTCGCTCTGTTCGACACCAGGAATGTTGACCGCTGCCCGATCGCCGGCCCCTACTTCTTGCACCAATTCACCGTGTTGTTGTATGCCGCGCACCCTGACTTCCCTACACGCGGGTAACATCTCCACAGTTTGCCCTTCACGAAGGCGTCCGGAAAGGACGGTTCCTGTACTCACCAAACCGAAACCCTTGACAACAAATGTTCGATCCACCGGCAATCGGAAAGGCCCCTGATCCTTGCGCGCCGTGGTCTCCGCTACCATCCGACGAAGATGGTCAGCAAGCTTATCCATTCCCTCTCCTGTCAGAGCTGAAACACGAATGATCTCCGCCTCTTCCAAACCGGTTCCTTTTACTAGCTCGCGGATCTCCTCTTCCACTAGGTCTAGCCAATCCGGCTCGACCAGATCTACCTTGTTGAGCGCAATCACACCACGCGTCACCCCCATCAAATCAAGTATATCGAGATGTTCACGGGATTGCGGCATAACGCCATCGTCGGCGGCTATGACAAACAGGCCAATGTCGATAGTGCTTACACCTGCCACCATTGTTTTCACAAAACGTTCGTGACCCGGAACATCGATAACGGTGGCCTCATCTCCAAAAAAAGCAAATCCCAGTTCGATGGTGATGCCTCTGGCCTGCTCTTGGGGCGCACGATCTGTTTCCATTCCGGTAAGGCCTTTGACAATCAGAGTCTTACCGTGATCTATGTGCCCCGCTGTACCGATTACTGTGTGGCTCATGTTGTCGACGTTTCGAATAACGATATTTTGGGTAGTGGAAGATATATCACTAAATGTGGCCATACAACACGATCGCGGGAATGGCGGAGAACTACATGGCTGAGGCATTGAGTATCGATCCCAAACATCTCAAGAGTCGGCACGTTAACAAGGCAGTGGAGATACTACGGAACGGTGGCGTGGTGATATACCCAACTGACACCGTTTATGGATTGGGGTGCGACATCACCAACAAGGACGCCATCGAGCGCGTTCATCGGATAAAGGGACGCGACAAGAAAAAGCCGATGTCGTTCGTCTGCTCCGATATGGCGGACATTAGCCTTTACGCCCACGTAAGTAAATTTAGCTACCGGATTCTCAAATGTTTTCTTCCCGGCGCTTACACATTCGTGTTGCCAGCTACCAAGGAAACTCCCCGCATTCTGCAAACCAAACAGAAAACCGTCGGCATTCGAATCCCCGATCATCCGCTGACCCTGAAGCTGGTTGCGGGACTAAGCAATCCGATTATCAGTACCAGTGCTAACCAGTCCGGACATGACGTATTATCTGATCCACTCGAGCTGCTCGAAACCCTAGGTAATCAGGTCGATCTAGTCATGGAATGCGGCACCCTACCCATACAACCGTCGAGCGTAGTGTCGTTGGTGGGAGATCGAATAGAGGTGCTTCGCAAAGGGATCGGCGATTTGAGCTTCTTTGAGGAGCATCAATGAGCCCGACAAAGGATTATTTTACCGTGGGATTCTCTGTGGTCGAAATCTCGAAAACGAGCATTCATAGAGGCAAGCCTCGCCTGATTTTCTGGATCATGGTGGCGACTTTGTTTTACTGCCCGTCACTCGGTTGGCCGAAGGCGTTCGAGCCCTACGAATCGCGATCGGAGTTTCTTCCTACGTCACCGGCCAGCACGTTGAGAGGTCTGAGAGGATACCTGAATCCGGCCCTTGCCCACACCGATGGATCTGGAACCATCTTCTCCTTGTCGGATCGCAAAACAAAACCACGAGGCGGTATGCAGTGGGGACTGTTTACCGGATTGCCGCACCTTGGCTTTGGAATGGTTCACCGTAGTCTGCCAGGTCGCGATCTGACCGACTACAACATAGCTATTGCTTCTGGCGATCGCTCCGGGAGTTTTGGTCTCAGCTACGGGTGGTCCAGTGGCAGCACTCGACGGAACGGCCGCGAGAACAGATTCGCCGCGGGTACCGTGTTGCGACCTTCACAACGAATGGCTCTCGGTATCACCGTCGTTTTCACCGCCGACGCCGATGTCCACGAGACGGTAGTGGATTTCGCTGTGCGTCCGCGGGTTAGTCCTAGACTCACGCTATTCGCGGAAGCCGCAACTGACAACAACAAAGCGGGCGGTACCGAATATTGGAGCGGCGGCGGCACTATAGAGGTAATCGACGGCGTGTTGTTAACCGGCCGATGTTTCGCCAATCGCACGGTGAGCTTGGGTCTGGAAATTGGGTTGGGGCGGACGGCGGTCAATACGCAGTCCCGCCTGGACGGGACTCGGCGTAAGTTCAACACTTATTCCACCAGGATTGGGCCACGGCAAGCATCAGCGTTGGCACGTTATTTCCAACGTGAGCCGAAGTACCTCGAACTCAGCTTTGATCGACCGACGGGCCATCGCCGGTTTCTGTTATTCGACCCCTCGCAGACGCTGGCGAACGTGGTACAAACCATCGGCCGGGCGCGCACGGACCCATCGATCCGGGGTCTTGCGCTCAACCTGTCCGGGCTGCGTATGCCGTTCGCAATGTCGTGGGAACTGCGGGAAACGTTGCAGGAATTCCGCGCTTCTGGCAAACGCGTCATCGCATACGTTGATCGTTCCAACATAGTCGGTTATCACCTCGCTTCTGTCGCCGATCGCATCTACATGGACCCGGTTGGAATGCTTTCGCTGGAAGGATTCGTTGCCGGGCGGACCTATTTCGAAGGCAGCCTAAAAAAGCTAGGGCTTGGATTCGACGAGTGGCGCCTCTTCAAATATAAATCCGCTCTTGAAACTCTGAGTAGGCATGAGATGTCGGATCCAGATCGCGAGCAATGGACGAATCTTATCGACGACTTTTATGAACTCGTGCAACAAGACATCTGCGCGGCAAGAGATCTCTCTCTTGCAGATTTCAACCGCTTGGTTGATAACGAAACCGTGCTTCTGCCGCAGGATGCGTTAGATAGCGGTTTGGTGGACAGCTTGAACAGGTGGGATGAGGTGGTGCGGAATCTCGAGGGACGCAAGGGCCACGTCGCACCAGCGAGTAATTATGAACCGATTCGCCCCTCACCTTGGGAACCGAAACCCCGCGTAGCGGTAGTGTACGTCTTGGGAGTTTGCGCAATGGATAGCGGCATCCGAGCGCGCTCGTTGTCCAAAGATCTGGCATCTATCAAGAACGATCGGAACATCGACGCCGTTGTGTTGCGTGTGGACTCTCCGGGTGGTGACGGTCTGGCTTCAGACCTGGTAGCCGAAGAAGTGAACAAGATCCGTCAAGAAAAACCGGTTGTTGTCTCGCTGGGATCGGTGGCCGCTTCCGGCGGTTACTGGCTATCCATGAACGCCGACTCCATCGTCGCGGCGCCGAACACAATCACCGGTTCCATCGGCGTAATTGGCGGTTGGCTCTATAACCTAGAACTAAAAGAGAAGCTGGGTTTGACAACCGACCACGTAAAGATCGGCGACCACGCAGATCTAACATTCGGGGCCAGCGTACCTTTGCTTGGCATGCTTCCTGATCGCAATCTGGATGCCCATGAAAAAAAGACCATGGAACGACTGATGCGCAGCCTGTACGGCACCTTCGTCGACAAGGTCAGCCGTAGCCGCGGATTGACAGCCGATGAGGTGGAAATGTCGGCGCAGGGTCGCCTATGGTCTGGAAAGCAAGCGATGAAGCGGGGACTGGTCGACGAATTGGGCGGCTTGAACCGAGCCATCCGAATCGCCGCTGAGAAAGCAGGCATCGATGAGCAGGATCACATCGAGTTGGTGGAGTACCCCCGGCTACCTCCCTTCGATCCGCGCTTGTTCAGACCGCAGCTGTTGTCAGCCGAGCACAAGCGCTTCGGCGATTACCTGAAGTTTAGGGTCGAGCACAATGGGCAAGCGCTTGTCTTGATGCCCGGATCCTTCACCAACAGTTTCGCCCACACAGTACCGCAGGCCGAGCCGCTAAGTACGTTCGGAAGAACCGGACGCTAACAGCACCGACGGTCTTGCTTATTCTCCCGCCCAAGCGCCCAGCGCCATCATGCCCCCGTCCACGCAGACAAATTCCCCAGTCATGAAAGAGGCTTTTTCGCTGGCCAAGAAGAGAACCACATTGGCGATCTCTTCTGGCTTCCCGATCCGTTTCATGGGATGGCACTGCCCCAGTTCTTCCCTTATTTGATCAGGGGAGCCGTCCATGACATCGAAGGACTGGGCGACCATGGCGGTATCGATGGTTCCGGGATTCACTGCCAACACTCGGATATTCTGCTCGGCATATTCTAGTGCTAGCTGGCGGGTGAGGGAAAGTACGGCACCCTTGCTGGCAGCATAAGCCGAAACACCTTTCATCGATTGCAGTCCCTGGACGCTAGCGGTGTTGATGATTACTCCGCCCCCCCGCTTTAAGATCTCCGGCACACATAGGCGGGTCATCAGGAAGTAGCTCTTTAGATTCACGTCCATGATCCGATCCCAATCTTCGATAGGGAGTTCGTGGGCCGGCACGTAGGTGTTTAACGGGGCGATGCCGACATTGTTGCAGAGCACGTCGATGCCATCGGCCCCTGCAGCCGCTACCACCGTCTGACATCCTTCGTTGGTTGCCACATCTGCGTTCTTGTAGCAAATCTCACCTGGCCCGGGGGCTTCCTTTTCGAGTGTCTTTCCCACCTCGTCGTTGATGTCAGCACAGATCACCGTCGCACCCGCTGCGGAGAAAGCCAGACAGATTCCCCTTCCAATGCCCAGACCACCACCCGTCACAACGACAACCTTATCTTTGAAATCACTCATCCGATGCTCCTTGTTTTTGCATGGCGACCGTCGTTCGACGCGGTACGACCGTGTTATTAGTTTGCCACGTCATTGTGAATATAACTAAACCAATGCAGTGGGCTTCTTCGGTTTCTTCCGGCGATACGATGGAGGACGTGATCCGCGAGTTGGGAAATGATATCCAGCAACAGCTGGGCGGCTCGCGCCCAGAGGTACTCGTCGCCTTCGTGTCGCCTGGATTTCCCGAAACCTACGGTAAAATCCCCGACCTCGTCCAGGATCTGTTAGCACCAGGTGCCTTCTTGGGGTGCACCGCCATGGGAGTGATCGGTGGCGGACAGGAGATCGAACATCAGCACACGGGGCGGCCGGCAATTTCCATGACCGCAGGTCTGCTACCTGCAGTGGATATCCGTACCTTTCATCTGACAGACGACGAACTGCCAACTCCAGATGCCGGTCCCGAGGAATGGGTTCGGGTTATCGGAGTTCCACAAGATCCGGTGCCGCACTTCGTGTTGCTGGGCGATCCGCAATCGTTCTATCCCCAACCTTTGCTCATGGGTTTGGATTTCGCGTATAGCGCGAGCGCCAAGATCGGCGGCCTAGCGTCCTCCATGGGCGAAGGCAACGTGCTTTTTATGGACGACACCTATCACACCTCGGGCTTGGTGGGTGCCACCTTCAGTGGCAACTTGGTCCTCGACACGGTGGTAGCGCAGGGTTGCCGGCCGGTCGGAGAACCACTATCGGTGACCTCCAGCGAGCGCAATAACCTAGTGGAGTTGAACGAACGACCAGCCTTAGATGTGTTGATGGAGATCTTTCATTCGCTGCCGCCCTACGAACAGGAGCTCGTCCGCACCGCTCTTCATATCGGTATCGCCACCACCGAATTCAAGACTTCTCTAGGGCAGGGAGACTTCCTGATCAGGCACGTTATCAACATCGATCAGAAACGTGGAGCCATTGGCATCGACGAGTCGATTCGCACCGGTCAAACAGTACAGTTCCATCTGCGTCACGCCGATGCTGCAACCGAGGACTTGGAACTGATGCTCAGTAAATACCAGAACAATCCGCCAGCTACGAACCCAACTGGGGCACTATTGTTCACCTGCACCGGACGTGGAGCATATATGTTCGGTGAAGCCAACCACGATTCCAACGCACTTTCCAACAGAATCGATAATCTCCCTATCGGGGGTTTCTTCTGCGCCGGCGAAATCGGTCAGGTGGGTGGATCGACCTACATGCACGGCTACACAAGCTCTTTCGGCATCTTCAGACCCGAGCGCTAGTCACTCGTCAAGTTGGCTCTGTGTAAGAGATGGTATTCGGCTACACCCCGCTTGAGGATGCTCTGCATCAAATCAAGCGATTCGACCGGTACGGTCGCCACTATGCGATTGGTTATTTTCTTGATTACGTTTCCTCGCAGAAGCCGTTTTTCGCGCACACGTCCTAGGGTCAGATGAGGAACGAACACGCGCGCCTCCCGAGGCCAACCAAGCTCTCTGAGCGATGCGTCCAAGTGTTTCTTGAGGTTCCCAAGATCCCCATCGGGGTCTTCCAAGCCTAACCAGATCACACTGGGCCGACGAAAATTGGGGAAACACCCCAATTTGCCCAAGTTCAGTTCAAACGATCGAAACCCCGACGCCACTGCATCAAGCGAACTGCTGATTTCATCTACCCTACCGGGGTCGGTAGCTCCTAAAAAGCGTAACGTCAAGTGAATCTGATCGGCAGCTGTCCAGCGCACCGTAGCAGGCTCGATATTTTCGGACAACTGCTTCCCCAAATCTGCCATCGAGGCACGCAACTGGGCAGCCAACGGTAAAGAGACAAAGGTTCTGATTTCATCCATTGTTTAAGCTTGCGAGATTTATTCGATCACATCAGCATGGCGCCGACAAAGGCTATCTCGACTTCGTTGACACCTGCACATCAGTACAGTATATTTGCGCTCTTTCTCTCCCCGATTGGCAACCGTTCATAGTATGGAATCCCGCAACATCGTAGTCCGTGGCGCCCGCGTTCACAATCTCAAGAACGTCGACTTAGAGCTGCCGAAAAACCAACTGATTTGTTTCACCGGCGTTAGTGGATCGGGGAAATCCTCACTGGCGTTCGACACGTTGTATGCCGAAGGTCAGCGCCGGTACGTTGCCTCTCTTTCCGCCTACGCACGCCAGTTCCTCGGCCAGATGGAAAAACCGGATGTAGATCAGATCACTGGCCTAGCCCCCACCATCTCCATTTCCCAGAAGACCGGCGGGCACAACCCGCGATCGACGGTCGGTACGATAACCGAAATATACGACTATCTCCGGGTTCTCTACGCTCGCGTCGGCACGCCGCACTGCGTGCAATGCGAGCGGCCGATAGGAGCCCAAACCCGCGAGCAAATCGGCTTGCAGATCGCAGCGCTGGGAAAAAGTACCCAGATTCAGATCCTCGCTCCGGTAGTCGAGCAACGCAAAGGCGAATACAGCGACCTCTTCGAGGATCTTCAGCGATCCGGCTTTTTGCGCATTCGCATCGACGGACACCTCTCCCAGCTGGAAGAAGCCCCGCAGCTCGATCGCTACAGCCGGCACGATATAGAAGTGGTGGTGGACCGGTTGGATCTGCGGGGCGAAGTGGATACACGCCTGAGTGAAGCGGTAGACAACGCTCTGCAGATGGGCAATGGTCAGCTGATTGTCGCCCGCGAAAACAAAGAGGACTGGTTGCTCAGCTCCGATTTTTTCTGCGGCAACTGCAGTATTTCCTACCGCGAGCTGAATCCGCAGATGTTCTCGTTCAACAATCCACAAGGCATGTGCACTGGCTGTGGCGGTCTTGGCACTCAGGTG
The DNA here is from genome assembly GCA_964401715.1 of uncultured Gemmatimonadaceae bacterium. Lineage (GTDB taxonomy): Bacteria > Latescibacterota > UBA2968 > UBA8231 > UBA8231 > CAYNZV01. The sequence goes on from CAYNZV010000036.1 coordinate 28,494, forward strand.
CAGATGAGTGAGCAGCTGATGATCCCGGACACCAGCAAGTCGGTGTCCAGAGGCACGATCGAACCGCTGGGGGACATCCGCAGCAACCGCTGGCGCTTGCATCTGTATCAAGGGGCTGCCGAACATCTTGGCTTTGATCTTGACACGCCGTGGCGCGATCTCACCGCACGACAGAAGCAGGGATTCCTGAGAGGGCTGGGCGACGACAAACTGGAGTTCACCTATACGAACGTGCGCGGCTACAGCTGGTCCCACAAAGACAGGTACGAAGGCGTGCTAAAGCACCTGGAGGAACGCTTTCATTCGGGCTCTGAACGGGCGCGGCGGGGGTTAGAGCCGTACATGGGAACGCAGGTGTGCGATCGATGCCATGGAGGGCGCTTGCGTTCGGAAGCGCTGGCCGTAACCTTCCAAGGGACGAGGTTGCACGAGCTTACTTCGTGGCCTATCGAAGATGCTCGTTCCTTCTTTCAAGAAATAGAACTTGGTGGTACCGAGCATCTTATTGCCGAAGACGCACTGCAGGAGATTCGTGGACGTCTCGAGCTGCTCGTTGATATCGGTTTGGGGTATCTCACTCTCGACCGGGGCGCACACACCCTTTCCGGGGGCGAAGCTCAGAGGATTCGCCTAGCCAGCCAGATCGGATCTGGACTCGTGGGCGTGCTATACGTTTTGGATGAGCCTTCCATCGGCTTGCATCATAGGGATAACGAACGGTTGCTGGCCACCCTCAAGCGGCTGCGCAACATCGGCAACACGGTGGTAGTCGTCGAGCACGACGAGGACACCATTCGCGAGGCTGATATGGTTTGCGACTTCGGCCCTGGTGCGGGTGAGCGAGGCGGTCAACTGGTAATCAGCGGGAAATCTTCAGCCTTGCAAAGCTGCGCAGCATCGCTCACCGGACAATATCTCGCCGGCACCCGTGAGATCGCCGTGCCAGTGCAACGTAGATCGCAAAATGGCCATTGGCTGGAGATCATCGGGGCCCGTCAAAACAACTTGAAAGGAATCAGCGCGCGCATTCCCTTGGGGTTGTTTACCTGTGTAACCGGCGTATCCGGCTCGGGCAAGAGCTCGCTGGTCAACGATATCCTATTCAAAGCTCTGGATCGGCAACTGCATCGGGCGCAGCTTGAGCCGGGAGCCCACGAGCGTCTGCAAGGTGTCGAACAGGTAGATAAGGTTATTCGCATTGATCAGAAACCGATCGGACGCACACCGCGCTCGAATCCGGCAACCTACACCAACGTGTGGACTCCCATAAGGCAGTTGTTTGCGCAGGTGGCAGATGCCAAGGTGCGGGGATATCGCCAGGGTCGGTTCAGTTTCAATGTCAAAGGCGGACGCTGCGACGCTTGTGAAGGCAGCGGAGCTCATCTGGTGGAAATGGAGTTCCTTTCCGATGTATGGATCACCTGCGAGGCATGCGATGGCCGGCGTTTCAACCGGGAAACCCTTTCTATCAAGTACAAAGAAAAATCTATCGCCGATGTGCTCGACATGGAGGTAGAGGAAGCTCTTGCCTTCTTCGCAAACCTCCCTCACATCCATCGCATTCTGCAAACCCTGCACGGCGTAGGACTTGGATACATCAAACTCGGTCAACCCGCGCCCACGTTGTCCGGCGGAGAAGCGCAACGGGTCAAGTTGGCCAAAGAGCTGTGCCGTCGCAGCACAGGTCAGACAGTCTACATCCTCGACGAACCAACCACCGGACTGCATTTCGCCGACGTAGATAAGCTGCTGCACATAATGCACACCTTTGCCGACCAAGGTAACACCGTGGTGGTGGTCGAGCACAATCTAGAGGTGATCAAAACCGCCGACTACATCATCGACATGGGTCCCGAAGGCGGTGCCGCGGGCGGAGAAATCGTTGCGGAAGGCACGCCCGAAAGCATCACATCGAATCGTAAATCGTTCACCGGCCAAGCACTCGAAAAGGTGTTGAGAAGAAACAAGCCTGCGGCACGCACATCCAGACAAAAGCAGCGGCCGAAGACCAATGGTCACCCTATCGAGCATATTGATGTGGTGGGAGCGCGGATGCACAATCTGCGCGATGTGGATTTGCGTATACCTAGAGACAAAATGACCGTCGTGTCCGGCGTCAGCGGTTCGGGCAAGTCATCGCTGGCATTTGACACTATCTATGCCGAGGGACAACGCCGTTACGTCGAATCGTTGTCCTCTTACGCCCGCCAGTTCCTGGATCAAATGCAGAAACCAAAGGTGGAGAAGATTACTGGACTTTCGCCCGCCATCGCCATCGAACAGAAAAGTCCTACCAAAAACCCGCGTTCCACCGTTGGCACCGTCACCGAGGTCTACGATTATCTGCGAGCGCTGTTCGCCAATATCGGTGTCCAGTACTGTCCGCGATGCAATGTAGCTGTGGGAGCGCAAACGTCCCAACAGATCGTGGACCGCATACTGGAATCTTATCAAGACCAACGCCTACTGGTCCTATCCCCCATTGAACCCGCGCGCAACGAAGGGTACGAAACCTTGCTGCGACAGGCTCGGCAAGACGGTTTTGCCCGGGTCCGCATCGGCGGCAAGATACACGACCTCACCGAAGAAATTGAGCTAGAACGGCGACACCGGCATCGAGTGGAACTAGTGGTGGACCGGTTGAGCGCCCGCAAGGGGGATCGGGGACGTTTGAACGAAGCCGTGGAGCGAGCAGTCGAGCTTTCGGGCGGGGAAATCTTAGTGCTCACTGCAGATGGGGACCAAGAATCCCGGTTCAGCAAGTCCTTTTCGTGTCCACAGTGCGGCAACAGCTTCGATCCGCTCAATCCACGACGCTTCTCCTTCAACCATCAGGAGGGTATGTGCCAAATTTGCGAAGGCCTTGGGATCGATGAAGGTTTCGACCGCGACCTGGTGTTTGCAAATCGCGGATTGAGCGTGCGTGCAGGCGCCATAGCACCTTGGGGTCTGCTGCCGCAATCGGATTTCACGCGTATGTTGGAGATAGCCGGGGCGCAGCTCGGATTCGATCTGGACACACCGGTGTCGAAAATGGCCCCTGATGCCGTTCGCTCACTGCTGTACGGCGATTATCACCGCAAGTTCTCGGCGGGCAACGGCTTGCAGTTTGCGTATCGCGGATTGCTACATCCCATCGACGATTTCATTCGCACTTCGAAACGCCACAGGAAGATGCTACGGGAGGTACCTTGTTCGGCATGCGAGGGCAGCCGTTTGAAGCCAGAAAGCAGAAATGTGCGCATTCAGGGCACAACCTTGGTCGAACTGACTCGTCGACCCATGAGCAAATGTCTTCAATTCTTCCAACAGCTAGAACTGAACCAGCGCGAGACAGAGATGGCCGGGGAGCTTCTGCAGGAGGTCCGCTTGCGGCTACACTTTCTCAACCGCGTAGGGCTCGGCTACATAAGTCTGGAGCGGCGCGTGTCCACGTTGTCCGGCGGAGAGACACAGCGTATCCGGTTGGCTGGTCAAATCGGTTCCGGATTGACCGGGGTCCTATACCTGCTGGACGAACCGACCATCGGACTCCATGCCCGCGACACCCGTCGCCTGCTGGATGCTCTGGACGACCTAAAGAAGCTGGGAAACACCCTCGTCCTTGTGGAGCACGACCGCGAAACCCTCGAGCGCGCCGATTTCATTGCCGACATGGGCCCAGGTGCCGGCCGCGACGGCGGCGAACTGGTCGGCTGTGGCCCTCCATCAAAATTCAAGCACAACCGCTCCTCGAAAACCGGCGCCTATTTGCTGGGACGATTACGGATCGACCTCCCATCCCACAAGCGGAAAAAGAAACGTGCGTTCCTGAAGCTGAGAGGAGCACGTCAAAACAATCTGAAGAACATCGACGTGGAGTTTCCCCTCGAATCGTTCATCTGTATCACCGGAGTGTCCGGCTCTGGGAAGAGCTCACTGGTGCAGGACACCCTGTATAACGCGCTCGCCAGCAAAATCCACGGTGTGCGTTGCGAACAGGGAGATTACGACGCGCTGGAAGGCATCGAACTGATCGACAAGATCATCGACATCGATCAGAGCCAGCTCGGTCATTCCCCTCGCAGCACCCCTGCTACCGTGATGGGGGTATTCAGTCTCATCCGCGAGCTGTATTCACAGCTCCCCGACGCCAAGGTACGAGGATTTGCACCCGGACGGTTCAGCTTCAACAGGCCGGGCGGCCGCTGTGAATCCTGCGAGGGTTTGGGATGGCGCTGCATAGAAATGCATTTTCTGCCAGATGTGTGGGTCCGCTGCGATCACTGCCTGGGCAAGCGATTCACTGCGGAGATTCTGGATATTCAGTTCAAATTTAAGTCCGTAGCCGATATCCTCGAGATGACAGTGCACCAGGCTCTGGCGTTGTTCGACAACGTGCCCAATATCGCCAAGAAACTACAAACGATGGAGGACGTCGGACTGGGATACATGTTGCTGGGACAATCGTCGACCACTTTCTCCGGAGGCGAGGCACAACGCCTCAAGCTGGCTAACGAGCTGGCGCGACCGAATACCGGAAACACCTTCTACATTCTGGATGAGCCAACTACCGGTTTGCACTGTGTTGACATCCAAAATCTGCTAAATGTCATTCACCGCTTGGTTGCTTCCGGAAACACAGTTTTGGTCGTAGAACACAACATGGACGTCATCAAGAACGCCGATCATATCGTCGATCTAGGCCCAGAAGGTGGGAACGCAGGTGGAGCGGTGGTTGCTGTCGGCACACCAACAATGGTCTCCTCAGTTGCAGATTCTCACACCGGACAGGTCCTTAAGGAGACGTTAGGAACAACGGCGTGAGCAGGCGCGACCTTAACAGATTTTAACGTCATCTTTCATGTTCGAACCCACGGTACCCCATCGTAGCTTCTTCGATTTCGCCTTCGGATGTCCCTTCCGGGAAGACCCACCAAAGATCGATGGGAATCTTCGCGATTGGATCCCCGACGAAAAGCTGCCTGCCTTGATGTGTGTGGAGGCGGACGATAGCTATGCCGATCTCTTCGTCAGCTGGGATGACTCCGGCCTCTATTTCGGCCTCAATATGCCCCGCAAAACCACGTACAAGATCAAACCCAAGGAGCCAAATAGGGGCGATTGTCTTGAACTATGGATAGATACCCGTGACCTGAAAAACAGCCATCGAGCCAACCGCTATTGTCATCGTTTCTATTTCTTGCCAGGAGGACGGGGATCTGACGGTAAACAGCCGATCGGAAGACACATCCATATCGACAACGCCAGAGAGCAATCCCCTCCCTGTCCGGAAGAAGACATCATAGTCGGTCTGCGTCGGCTCAAGCGCAGTTGTCAGATGGAAATCAGGATCCCGGCTACCGGTTTGAATGGTTACCAGCCCCGTGAATACCGCCGCATCGGATTCAATTACCTGCTTTACGATGCAGAAAAGGGGCTGCAGTCGTGGACTAATGATGGCGACGACGACCGCAGCGGCGACCCCAGCACCTGGGGGACCCTCGATTTACATGGTGGATCATAGTTGCCGTGTGTCCAACATATCGAAGTTTTGTTACATTTCTAGGGCTTGCTGGACATATCCGGAATTCGGCGTTCCCCGACGCCTCATAGCAATTTCCTACAAAGCATATGAAATTATCAAAATCCGCTAACCTAGTGGGTGTGTTTGTGTTTGCGGCCGCCTTGGTGCTCTACCTCAAGACCATGGCACCAGGGTTAACGTTTTGGGATTGCGGTGAATTCATCGCCTCCTCTTACGTCCTCGGCGTTCCCCATCCCCCCGGTTCACCTCTATACGTCCTTTTGGGTCGCGTGTTCACGTTGCTGCCAATCGCGGATCCGGCGTGGCGCGTGGTCCTGATGTCCGTGATCTCCTCATCGATTGGCGTATGGTGTGCATATCAAACCACGGTCGCCCTCATCCGCCGCGCCCTTGGAGGACATTCGCTCCAGGCATTTGCCGATGCTCGCGAAATCAGCTCCATTGTCGGAGCCGCCGTCGCCGCGTTGACGCTAGCCGTTTCCTATACCTACTGGTTCAATGCAACAGAGGCGGAGGTTTATGGATACTCCCTGCTATTTGTCTCTCTCGGCCTCTGGCTGATTGTCTACTGGGAGGGGACTCAGCACGGCTCCAGCAACGACCGCTGGCTTTTCCTCATTGCTTATGTATTCGGAATCGGCGGAGGCATTCATCTACTCTGTTTGCTCACCATTCCATCTATTCTGATTCTCGCATGGTTTGCCGACGACAAACTGCGCCGGCTGACGCTGTTGTTAATTGGCCTCGGCGTATGGAGCATACTCCTTCTGGCGGTCGCAGGGCCGGGTCAGGCCAGCAATATATTGACGCTGATTGCGCTGGCCGGTTTGCTGTACCACCTCTACAACAACGAGCAGCGTTCGTTCTGGCTGCTCATCGGCATCGTCGTTGTCTTTGCCATCGGATATTCGACGTACGCGTCGCTCTACATTAGGTCTGGCCTCAATCCGGTCATCGACGAAAACGATCCAGAAACTTGGGATGCGTTCCTGAAATTTCTCAACCGCGAGCAGTACGGCACCGACAGTCAACTTCTGGGCATGCTGAGCGGAAGGGCTTCTCGGGTCTATCAGTTCTGGCATCTCCAGATGAAATATTTCTTTCAACAGTTTCCATTTCCCCTCATAGAACGGGTCATCGAGTTCAGAAGGGCAACTGACGAGTCCAAGGATGTCGTCAGCGTTTCCCTCGTACCCTATCTGCTCGGTCTCGGAGGCCTGTTTTGGCATCTCCGCCAGGACTGGCGCCGCTTTGTCGCTATCCTCGCGCTCTTTGTCATCATGGGATTCGGCTTGTCGCTGTATCTCAACATGCCCGATCCGCAACCCCGTGAACGCCACTACGTTTTTGGCGGCATGTTCTACGCTTTTGCCATTTGGATGGGAATGGGATGGGCCGGCATCTTGGATTCGTTGAGGCGACGGATTGCCATGCAAGCGTACCTGCTCGCTGGAATTGGGGTATTCGGTCTTCTCATACCCGTTGGGATCGGTGCGCGTCTGTATCACATAGAAGACCGCACCGGTGACTATGTAGCATATGACTACGGCTACAATATTCTGCAGTCGTGTGACGAAAACAGCTTGTTGTTCACCAATGGCGACAACGACACCTTCCCACTGTGGTATTTGCAAGAAGTAGAAGGGATTCGCAAGGATGTGAGGGTTATCAACCTCAGTCTCCTGAACACCAATTGGTACATCAAGCAGTTGCGCGATCGCGATCCCAAGGTGGCAATCGGGCTACCCGACAGCTACATCGACTCAGTGTTGACCGACACCCAGATGGTCGATCTCTACAAACGGGCGTGGCAGGAACCAATTATCTCCCAGGTGCGCAAGACCTTGAAGGACGCCGGTTTCGATGTCGACTACAAACCACAACCCGGTCACGACCTCATTCGCATCCAGGACGTGATGATCATCGGTTTACTGAAGTGGAACGAATGGAAACGGCCGATTCATTTTGCTATTACGGTCGCGGGCAGCAATCGACTTGGACTCGATCCGTATCTGAGAATGACCGGCATGACGATGCGATTGGTGAAAGAGCGCGATTTGGGGCCCGACCGGGAACGGCTAGAACGCAACCTCTTTGAAGTTTACAAGTTTCGAAATCTGACCAATACGGACGTATTCCAGGACATCAATACGGCGCGGCTACTTGGCAATTACCGGGCCTGCGTCCTGCAATTGGCGGAGGTCTATCAGGAAGAAGGCAATGGTGAAGAGATGGTGCAGCTCATGAATTGGGCTCAAGAGCGTTTGCCTTTCGGATGGGAAACCTACTATCAGGCCGGAGACTACCTTGCCAACGTTGGCCAGCTGGACATGGCAGCCGAGTTCATCGAGCAAGCCGGACACAAGCTTCTGAATGTCTATGGCGAGCAAGATGTCGCGTCATACGACAACATCACCACCATCGCCAGCATTCTGTTAAACGCGCCGTATTCGGCAATCGATCGAGCCGAGGGACTCTATCGCGCCGCCATAGCCAAGGAGCCGCATAGATGGGACGCCTACTTTGAGCTGGCTGCAACATTACAAGCCAAAGGCAATCCGGCGGCGGGATTGAAGATCCTTACTGATTACCGCAGCCGTTATGGTGAGGTGGACAAGCTGATAGAAGCCGAGCAAGTACTGCAAAACGCCTTGCGGAACGGAACTGCTGCGGCGGAGAGCTCCGCAGCAGCGCAACAGTGAGTGATCCGGTCACCATCGTTATTCCCCACTTCAACGCCAATACTCTCGAATCCTGCCTCACATCTATTTTCGACAACAGCGACCTGGCTGTAAGGGTGATCGTTGTCGATGACGGACCGGATGCGCCCAGTATTCAAAGGGCGCGGAAGTTGTTTCCCCTGATCGAAGTTTTACGCAATGAAGCAAACCTCGGTTTCAGCGCTTCCTGCAACAGGGGATTGGAAACTGCCGACACCAAGTTCGTCGTCCTGCTCAACGACGACACCCGGGTGACCAAAGGCTGGTTGGCTCCTATGGTTGAAGCTGTAGAACGGGATCCTCTGGTGGCGGTTTGCCAACCAAAATTGTTGTCGGCGCGTATCCAGGACACCTTCGATGACGGCGGCGGCGGCGGTGGGTACATGGATAAGTTGGGTTACCCGTTTTGTCGGGGACGGCTACTGTTCCACCAAGAGAAGGACGAGGGCCAATATGACCGCCAGGCCGAGCTGTTCTGGGCATGCGGATCGGCCATGTTCATTCGTCGGGAGGTGCTCTTGCACGTCGGGTATTTCGACCTCGATTATTTTATGCACATGGAGGAGATAGACCTCTGCTGGCGCATACGCGATGCCGGCTATCGCATAATTGCAGTGCCCGGGTCTACTGTCTACCACTATTCGGCTTGGTCGTTGCCACCAGAGAGTTTTCGCCGCGTTTATCTGAAACATCGTAACAACCTGGCCATGGTTTGCATCAACATGGATTCAGGTTCGCTCTGGTGGGTACTTCTAGCCCGTATGCCATTGGAGATGTTGGCGGCTGCCGGTTATCTGGCGAAAGGTGAGTGGCGTCATGTAATAGCTCCTCTCACCTCCGCACTGTGGATCTTGACGCATCCGCTTAATCTGTGGAAGCGCCGCCGCCGGTGGCGGCTCACAGCTGTGCCACTGGCGCGACGCAATCGGGGCGGCCTGTATCCCGGAAGTATCCTGTATCAGTACTATTTCAAAAAGGTGCGCAAGGCGTCGGATCTGTTGAAAGAACATACTGGGCCTTGAACAAGTTACCCATTACTGGCCTCAAGATAGCGATTAGTTTCGTTTTGCTGGGTTACCTCGTGCATCAGGTGGATGTCGGTAAACTGGGGAACGTGTTTGAACACGCAGTGCTTGGGCCGTTTGTCTTGGCTATAGGATTTTTTGTTCTGAGCAATGTATTGGGGTCGGTGCAGTGGTTTCTCCTTTTACGGGCACAGGCAATCGCTATCTCGTTTTGGCAGGCGATGGTATCCTATTTCGTGGGCGTGTTCTTCAACAACGTGCTGCTGGGAAACATCGGAGGCGACGCATTGCGG
>CAYNZV010000037.1:0-37854 GCA_964401715.1 uncultured Gemmatimonadaceae bacterium
ACCGTGGAATGATAGCTGTATGCGGGTAATTGTCTTCGAAGACGCCCGCTGGCGCAATTTTCTGCCGCTGGTGTACTTGCGTCCGATCTGCAAGCTGGTTTGCGGAACGGAAGACTTGCTTTTTGCGATACAATGGTTGGGTGCGGAAGCGAAGCTGGGCGCTGTAGAGTTGTGGTGCCGGCCGCAAATAGCAGCGTTTGCTGAGGAAGAGACGAGGCTACAGATCAATCAACCGCTCAGCAGTGGTTCGTTGTTGTTAAATGGTAGGGGGCGCTGGCGATCACTACCTGATGTGAACACCAGCAACAACGCATGGGTAGGTATTGCAGCAGGCGACAACCTCGCCTGCGTGTACACCGATGAGGAAACGGCGTCTTCACTGAATCCCTCCGACTTGTTGGAAGGGGATTTCCCCCGATGTTTAAGCTCTTTGCCGACCAAATCTGTGGATCATCTGGTCGACTTGAAACAGTGGCCGTGGGAACTGGTGAACGCCAACGCGGATGCCATAGAAAACGACTGGGTTCGCTACCGTCATTCTGCGGCTGTGCTCGGCGATGTGAGCACAGGTTGCCAGCTGCTCGGTGACGATTTGTTCATTGGCAACGAGACGGTATTGGATCCAGGTGTGGTTGTCGACAGCCGCAGCGGACCCGTATGGATAGGATCCAATGTTCGCATCGGTGCCAACAGTGTTTTGCAGGGGCCCGCGTCCATTGGAGATGGATCGCAACTGCTTCCCGGGGCGTTTGTGAAAGACGGGTGTACCGTTGGTAACACCTGCAAGATTGGGGGTGAGGTGACGGCCACGATCTTCCACGATTGCTCCAACAAACAGCACCACGGCTTTCTTGGGAATAGCTACGTGGGCAGCTGGGTAAACATTGGGGCCGGGACCAGCAACAGCAATTTAAAGAACACGTATGGCACAGTTTCGGTTCCTATCAACGGCAACCTCGTGGAATCGAGCGAGCAGTTTGTTGGTCTACTCGTCGGTGACCACGCAAAGATCGGCATCAACGTCACGTTCCCCACGGGAGGAGTAGTTGGGGTCTGCAGCAGTGTTTTCACGTCGAGAAGTCCGAAGTTTGTCCCGAGCTTCAGTTGGATCGATGAAGATCGTCGACTTCCGTACGACCCCGTGCGGGGGTTGGAAGTAGCTCGCCGAGTCGCGCGACGTCGCGCGACCGATTTGTCTCAAGTGTTCGAAAAACTTTTCTTGGAAATTCAGGGCATCGCTGCCGAGATAGAGACTGCGGTCATCCCGTGAAATTACTCAGTGAACCCATAGCGAAACTCCGACTTGTGGTCTAATTATGATAATGTTTGAGTTTTTTCAGATGTTTGAGTTTTTTCAGCATGTTGCTTCGAGCGCTGTGGTCAATGGATTGAGGACAAACGATGAAAGCGTCTGATCTATTTGTGAAAGCCCTGGAGGATGAGGGGATTGAGTATATCTTTGGCATACCAGGCGAGGAAAACCTGGATATTCTCGAGTCTCTGCGAAATTCCGAGAAGATCAAACTGATCCTAACCCGTCACGAGCAGGCGGCTGGTTTCATGGCTGCGACAGTAGGTAGGTTGACCGGTAAGACCGGCGTTTGTTTGTCGACCTTAGGTCCGGGAGCCACAAACTTTGTTACGGCTGCGGCGTACGCCCAGTTGGGTGCGATGCCGATGCTCATGTTGACCGGGCAGAAGCCGATCAAGTCGAGCAAGCAAGGACAGTTTCAAATCGTCGACGTGGTCGACATGATGCGACCGCTCACGAAGTATACGCGCCAGATTGTCAACGGCGGCAATATACCATCCCATGTTCGCGAGGCGATTCGGGTAGCGGAGGAAGAGCGGCCTGGTGCCGTCCACCTAGAACTCCCAGAGGATATAGCTGCAGAAGAGTCGGACACGCCATTATACCCTCGGGACAAGGTGCGCCGACCGGTGGCTGAAGAGAAAGCCGTAGCCAAAGCGGCTCACATGATCGAGGAGTCCAATTGTCCGCTACTACTCATCGGTGCGGCGGCCAACCGCAAGCGAACCTCCAAGATGCTGCGGCATTTTATCGATGATTTGGGCATACCGTTTTTTACAACTCAAATGGGAAAGGGGGTTGTGGACGAACGTCATCCCTTGTTTCTGGGTAATGCGGCCTTGTCAGCCAACGACAGGTTGCATTGTGCGATCCAACGCTCCGACCTGATCATCAACGTTGGACACGATGTGGTGGAAAAACCTCCATTCTTTATGGAGCCAAAAGAATTGAATGTGATCCACATCAATTTCATATCAGCTTCCGTAGATCCGGTCTACTTTCCCCAGCTCGAAGTGATCGGAGACATTGGTAACAGCATTTGGCAGTTGATGCTTCGTACCGACAAACAAAAGAAGTGGGATTTCTCCTACGTGATGAAGGTCAAGAAATGGATCGACGAGGCACGGTCCAAGGGAACCGACGACAAGTCATTTCCGGTGGTACCTCAGCGACTGGTGGCTGATGTGCGACGTGCGGTCCCAGATGACGGGATAATCTGCCTTGACAATGGTGTCTACAAGATCTGGTTTGCGCTGAACTACAAAGCCCATGAGCCAAACACGGTTTTGCTCGACAATGCGCTAGCCACCATGGGTGCCGGTCTGCCTTCGGCTATGGGGGCGAGAATGGTATCGCCAAACAGGAAGGTAGTCGCAATCTGCGGCGATGGCGGTTTTATGATGAATTCCCAAGAACTTGAAACGGCCGTCCGTTTGAACATGGATCTGGTGGTCTTAGTTCTCAACGATTCGGCCTACGGCATGATTAAATGGAAGCAGCAAAATATGGGTTTCGATAACTGGGGCCTCGATTACAGCAATCCAGATTTCGTCAAGTACGCCGAGTGTTATGGGGCAAAAGGCCACCGCGTCGACAAAACTGAACAGCTGCTGCCCAAGTTGGAAGAGTGCCTCGAGATTTCGGGGGTCCACCTGATCGATGTTCCAGTCGATTACTCGGACAATCAGTCTCTCCTCGACAACGAGCTGGTTTGTCCCAAATAGCGGACATTTCGGCTACGCATCCATGACCGATTTCTACGAACGATCGGCTATCATACACGAGCAGTTACGCGGTAAGATCGGTATCACCAACAAGATCCCGATCGAAAGTCAGGACGACCTTTCCATTGCATATACTCCCGGTGTAGCTAGGCCATGTGAACTCATCGCGGCGGATGCCAAAAAGGCGCAGAACCTGACTATTAAACACAATTCAGTTGCGGTGGTCAGCGACGGTTCGGCTGTCTTGGGTTTAGGCAACATTGGTGCATTGGCGTCGATCCCGGTAATGGAAGGGAAGGCTCTGCTGTTCAAAGAATATGCCGGCATCGACGCCTGGCCTTTGTGTCTTGATACTCAGGATACAAATGAGATCGTGGACACGGTACATCACATTGCTCCGGTTTTCGGCGGAATCAATCTAGAGGATATAGCAGCCCCACGGTGCTTCCAAGTCGAAAAACAACTGCAGGATCTTGGTATACCTGTGTTTCACGACGATCAACACGGTACTGCAATCGTGCTATTGGCAGCACTGATCAACGCGTGCCGCGTATTGGATCGCGACATTACCAAGACAAAGGTCGTGATAAGTGGCGCCGGTGCTGCTGGTACCGCCATTGCTCGCATGTTGAGATGCGTGGGATATGACGAGTCCGTTTGCGAATCGGTAGAGGACGTGATCATCTGTGATTCGAAAGGAGCGATACATAGGGGCCGTAATGATCTCTCGCCAGAGAAGCAAGCTCTGCTTTCCTACTCCAACCACAGCAACCGGGTTGGTTCACTGCAAGAAGTGTTGGCTGGGGCGGATGTTTTTATCGGCGTGAGCAAAGGGGATCTGCTAGGCGAAAACGATGTGCGGAGCATGGCACCAGATCCCGTGATTTTGGCGATGGCAAACCCGGAGCCGGAGATAATGCCCGATCGCGCTCGCAACGCCGGAGCGGCTATCGTCGGTACAGGCCGCAGCGATTTCCCCAACCAGGTAAACAACGTTCTCGCTTTTCCGGGTATCTTCCGTGGTGCCCTTGATGCCGAAGCGGCCACCATCGATCAAACAATGAAATTTGCCGCCGCTCACGCCCTCGCAGACGCGGTGGAAGCTCCAGAGCCGGATAGAATACTGCCGTCCCCGTTGGACAAATCCGTGGCTCCGCGAGTTGCCGAGGCAGTGCGGGCTTCCGTTTCGAGCTAGCTTCCTGGTCGTGGCACACTTGACATAGCTGCAACACGCCGCTTAATTTCGAACCATTACAATTTGTGTAAACAAATCTTCACGAGAATGTTTTCGGAAGAGCCTGTAAGTCCCAGCACTCATATGACGCTAACTGCCGGTACCGCTACGAAGGAGCCGACTTTTGGTACCATGCGGGCCTCGCTGTCTTAGATCAGCAGTAAATCAATCGTCCAGAGCCCGCTGCCTCCCCGGCAGGGGGCTTTTTTGTTGTTCGATGCTCAGGAGTTGAATGATGATTATAAAGAAGCCAGATGGCCAAATACTCAATTCGGAAAAGGGTGCGACTCTAAAGGAGATCCTAGCGGAAGCCGACAAAAGTCTGCTAAAATCTTGCATCGGTGCCAAATTCGCTGATGAGCGGATTGATTTTCACACCGAACTTCCAGCGGATGCGGAGGTTGAGTTGATCGAGTGGAAGGCGGAGGAGGCTGCTTGGATCTACAGGCACAGTCTTTCCCACGTCATGGCCCAGGCGGTACTTCGCCTTTTTCCCGGGACGAAGCTGGCCATTGGACCCGCGATTGAAGATGGTTTTTACTACGACTTCGATGCTGAGAATCCGTTTACTCCGGAGGATCTCAAAAACATCGAGAAAGAGATGAAGCGCGTCGTCAAACAAAACCACCGGTTCGAGCGCTTCGAGGTGTCCGTTGACGAGGCGCGCGAGATGCTCAATGACGCGCCTTACAAGCTAGAGATTCTCCAGCAACTCGAGGATGGCGAGCGCTTGTCGTTCTACCGCGATGGCGATTTTTGCGATCTCTGTCGTGGACCCCATATAATGGGCACTGGGCAGGTACGTTTCTTCAAGCTGTTGAGCGTAGCGGGAGCTTACTGGCGCGGTGACGAAAAGAACAAGATGCTGCAACGTATCTACGGTACTGCGTTTGCAAGCAGGGATGCGTTAGACACCCACCTTGCCATGCTCGAGGAAGCTAAGAAACGCGACCATCGACGACTCGGTCAGGAGCAGGAGTTGTTTCTCTTCGACGACGAGATCGGTCCCGGGCTTCCGCTGTGGCAGCCCAAGGGCACAGTGTTAATCGAGGAACTGGAGAACTTGGCCAAGGAAGTCGAACGCAAAGCGGGTTACAAACAGGTCCGTACTCCCCACATTTGCAAGGAGGTCATTTACGAGCGTACCGGGCATCTGCCGTACTACTCCGACTCGATGTATCCACCAATGGAGATGGAAGGGGTCCGCTATTACCTGAAGCCGATGAACTGTCCCCACCACCATAAGATCTACGGGGCAGTCCCGCGGTCGTATCGGGATCTGCCACTGCGACTATCTGAATACGGAACATGCTACAGATACGAAAAATCGGGCGAACTCTTCGGGCTTATGAGGGTACGCTCGATGCAGATGAACGACGCGCATATCTATTGCACCCTGGATCAGTTCGAGGAGGAATTCCTCGCGGTCTGCAAGTTGTACTTGGACTATTTTGATCTTTTTGGCATCGATAAGTACGTCATGCGTTTTAGCACTCATGCGCCCGAAGAGCTCGGAAACAAATACGTGGATGAACCCAAATTGTGGGCGAAAACGGAAGATATGGTGCGTCAAGCGATGAGAAATGGTGGCATCGAATACATCGAAGTTCCTGGGGAAGCAGCGTTTTACGGTCCCAAGATAGACGTGCAGGTGTGGAGCGCGATTGGCCGGGAGTTCTCGTTTTCTACCAACCAGGTTGATTTTGCGGTTCCAGCGAGAGTCGGCTTGGTCTACACCAACTCCGAAGGGGAACAAGAACATCCCATTTGTATTCACCGCGCCCTCTTAGGGACCCACGAACGCACGATTGGATTCTTGATTGAGCATTACGCTGGTGCGTTCCCTGTCTGGTTGGCGCCGGTACAAGTGGTCGTGTTACCGATTGCCGAGCGCCACGGCGAATACGGCGAGTCGGTATACAAAAGGCTGTTGGGGGCCGGTGTGCGCACTGAGATCCACACAGACAACACACTCAATTACCGCATTCGCCAGGCACAGTTGTCCAAGGTGCCGTATATGTTGGTGTTGGGAGACAGGGAAGCGGAGAGTGGCGAAATTACCGTTCGGCAGCGAACCGGTGAGAATCTCGATCCTATGCCAGCGGAAAAAGCTGTCGCCATGGTGACTGAGAAGATCGCTTCCAAGTCATTGATCTGATAGTCAGATACATCCTTTTATGGCGCTCGACCGCGCAATCTACATAATACGGATCTTCTGGAGGTTTCGGTATTACCTCGGCGCTGCCTTCGTTGCCCTTTTCTTTTGGGACAGCTTCTTCATAAAACCGTTTCGGTTGTTTGTCATAGTTGTGCACGAAATGTGCCATGCTACGGCGGCATTGGCGACGGGTGGAAATGTGATAGAGATGAGAACGAATTGGAATGAGAGCGGTCACACGCTGACACAAGGCGGATTCTTTCCGATCATAAGCGCCGCAGGATACGTCGGTTCGGCTATCGCAGGAGCGCTGCTCATTTACACGTCGCTGTTGCCCTTGCTGCAGCGTTTTGTTTTGATGCTGGTTGGTGTATCGAGCATGGGTATGACCATGTGGTACACACCGGTAGGAGGGTTCGACTTTTATCTAGGCATATTCGGTGGACTGGCTCTATTGATGGCGGCGCTCTATTCCCGATCGACGGCCAAGGCGGCGGCTGTCTGGATAGGTGTGATCCTTTGCCTGTACAGTCTGTTCGATTTCTACACCGATTTTGGCGGTCAGACGGAAGCTACCGACGCCGGCATTTTGGCGAAATATTGGGGACATGTCTGGCTTGCTTATCCGATAGCAGCCTCGTGGGTTCTGGTTTCCCTGGCTTTCATGTACCGATCTATGCGAGCGCTCGTACGCAGAGCTTGACGTCGCGTTGAGATTTGGTGCTGAAAATGATAACTTGGCAGCTGCAACAGGGTTGATTACGGAGTGTTTCGTCCATGAGAATGAGTAGGTTATTCAGTCAGACCCTTCGCGAAAGTTCCGCAGACGCGGAGGTGGCCAGCCACGATTTGTTGCTTCGTGCCGGATTCGTGCGTCAACTTGCCAGCGGTATTTTCAGCTATCTACCCTTGGCGAGGCGATCGATGGACAAGATCGAGACGATCATTCGATCGGAAATGGAAGCTATCGACGGTCAAGAGTTGACCATGCCGGTAATACACCCCGCGGATATCTGGAAGGAGAGCGGTAGATGGTATCAAATCGGGTCGGAAATGGGCCGTTTCCTGGACAAGGCTAATCGCGACATGGTGCTGGCCATGACCCACGAAGAGGTGGCGAGTGACCTTGTTCGTCGTGAAATCAAGTCGTATAGACAGCTTCCGCAGTTGATCTACCAGATTCAAACCAAGTGGCGTGACGATCCCCGACCACGTGCTGGACTCATTCGGGTGCGCGAATTCTCGATGAAAGACAGTTACAGTCTTGATGCAGACTGGGAAGGACTCGAGCGGCAGTACCGCGCCCATTACCAGATCTATTTCAATATTTTCGCTCGCTGTGGTTTACCAACTTTGGCAGTCAAATCGGATGTGGGGATGATGGGGGGTACCGCTGCCCACGAGTTCATATACCTAACCCCGATCGGTGAGGATTCCCTCGTCTTGTGCGACAATTGCGGCTACGCCGCCAATCGTCAGGTGGCGCGCTTCAAGAAGAAGAATGCGCAGGAGGAGGAGGTAGGGGAGTTGGAGAAGGTTGCCACGCCAAATTGCACTACTATCGCCGAGCTGGCGCAGTTTTTGAACGTGCCAGCGAGCCGAACATCCAAGGCGGTATTTTTGGTCGCGTCGGTTCAGGCAGATACCGAAACCCAGGAGCAGAAGTTTGTTCTTGCTATCGTTCGCGGCGATATGGATGTCAACGAGACGAAACTGGTGAACGCCATACAAGCGAAAGAGATCAGACCGGCGCAAACCGACGAGATCGAAGCGGCCGGGGTGGTTTCCGGGTACGGGTCTGCCGTTGGCGTAAACGGGGCGCTGGTAGTGGTCGACGACACGATTCCCGTTTCGCCCAATCTGGTGGCAGGATCGAACGAAGCAGGTTTTCACTTGGTTAACGTCAACTACGGGCGAGATTATACCGCTGATATGGTCTGCGACATTGCCGCCGCCGAAGATAGGGACGGGTGCATCGAGTGCGGTGAACCAGTGCGTATCTCGCGCGGAGTTGAAGTCGGCAACATCTTTCAGCTGGGGACCCGGTATAGCCAATCGTTCGGATGCAATTTCCTCGACGCCGACGGCAAGTCGAAGCCTGTTGTCATGGGTTCCTATGGCATCGGCATCGGGCGCATGCTAGCCTGTATTGCCGAAGATCACAACGACGAAAATGGGCTTGTATGGCCGGTTTCGGTGGCGCCTTTCAGTGTTTATTTGGTATCGCTGGCTAGAGGGGAGGGGCTGGCAGCAATCGCCACGGAAGAGATCTATGAAGCGTTGCTATCCGAGGAAATAGATGTCTTGCTTGATGATAGACACGAAAACCCGGGAGTTAAGTTCAACGATGCCGATCTTATCGGTGTTCCCGTTCGTGTGACCATCGGTGAACGTTCTTTGAAGAACGGCAACGTCGAACTGAAGGTCCGGTCTCAGGACGAGCGTCGGGACGTTCCCGTAGACAAAGTGGTCGAGGTCATCAAAGAAGAGCTGGAGAATCAGTGGAGGACGCTGCGCGCATCGATCGTCGAGGTAAAATACCCGGATTGAGTTAACAGCGGGTTTCTTTCAGCGGGACAATTGAATGTGGGAATAGATTCGAAGAGCTTGCGCCGGGTTATGGGGAGTTTTGCGACGGGAGTTACGGTGGTCACCACGCGAGTCGGAAACGAAACGAGCGCAATGACCGCCAACGCTGTCCTTTCGTTATCCCTAGATCCGCCGTTGTTACTGGTGTCGGTGCAAAAAGAATCACAAATGCATCAGTTATTGATGCGCAGCAACTGTTTTGCGATCAACATCCTTAGTTCCGGCCAGGCACATCTTTCCGAGCGCTTTGCACAACCGGGTCCCAAAGATCTGTCCGACCTGGTAACCCAAAAGGTCGTAACTGGTGCCCCTGTGCTTGTGGACGTCCTCGCATTTGTCGATTGCCAGCTTCGTCAAGTGATCGCGGGGGGCGATCACGACATGTTCATCGGTGAGCCAATGGAGGGAGACCTCGGAGAGGGAGGGCCGCTGTTGTTTTATGCTGGAGGTTATGGCGATCTAACCATCAGGAGGTGTGAGTGATCGTTGATGCCCACGCTCACATCTGCCGCGAGTTCTGCGGCCGCACCCAGAATGGCGACACGCGCAGCCTAACTTATGGACGCGTTGCGATCGGCGAGCGTGAGATCCAATTCGTTCCGCCGTATCAAGGAAAGACTCAATTTACCGCCGAGATGCTGCTTGCCAATTTGGACTGGGCGGGTGTCGATCGTGCTATACTCTTGCAGGGGCCGACCTATGGCGAGTGCAACGAATATGTGGCCCAAGCCTTGGGAACGTATTGCCCCAGGTTTACCGGAGCGGCCTACCTGGATCCTTGGGAAGCCGATGCAGATTCCAACTACGACCGGATCATCGCTGCTGGCTGCTTCCGGGCTATAAAGCTGGAGTGCGCGGTAGAGTCGGGACTGTGCGGCATACATCCCGGCGCTCGCCTCGACGATCCAGAGATAGAATGGTTGTGGGTGCGTATGGAAGGGGATCGCATTGTGCTGGTGCTCGATCTGGGAGCGATAGCAACTGCTTCATACCAGACCGATGCAGTGGAGCGCATAGTGTCAACTTACCCGCACCTTCGCATCGTCGTTGCACACCTGGGTCAACCTACCTTGGAAGCCGAAGCTGACGCCAAACTCTGGAGCGATTGGGAGCGACAGGTCGATTTGGGAACCCGCGAAAACGTCTGGTTCGATACCTCCGCTTTACCGGCAAAGGTAGAGCGTGAGGGATATCCCTATCCAAGTGTGGAACGTTACTTGCGATTCGCCGTCGATCGTATCGGTGTTTCCAAATTGATGTGGGGTTCCGATCAACCCGGTCTCTTGAGTCAGCTGAGCTTGCCCCAACTTGTCAAGCTCGGCCATCGGCACATTCGGTTTCTTGCCGAGGACGAACAACGTATGATCATGGGAGAGACCGCAGTGCGTGTCTTCGGCAGCTATTGAACTGGCGATCAGCTAACCACAGACAGGAGATGCCTCATGACGATCGAAGCAGCCCCGGAAGCGGCTGAATCGGCTGGTCGAGCCGATGCAGTGTCCCACAAGTTGGTCGACTGTGACGTCCACAACTATCCAGGTTCCATTGCGGAACTGGAACCATTTCTCTCCAAACGATGGTGCGCATACATTGCCCAGTCCGGTTTCTCTGGTCCACCCGGACCCTCGTATCCAAAGGGTTTCGCCATGGCGGCACGCCGGGATGCCTGGCCGTCCGGCGGAGGTAAACCGGGTAGCGACGAGGCGTTTTCGCGGGCCCAGTTACTGGACGAGTGGGACATTCATCTGGCGATTCTCAATCCGCTTTATAACACTGCGCAAGTGCACAATCTCGATTTTGCCAATGCTCTAGCTCGCGCGGTCAATGAGTGGACCGCAGCATCTTGGCTGGACGCCGATCCCAGGTGGCGCGGTTCGTTGATAGTCAACATTGGCGATCCACATGGGGCGGCTGAGGAGATCAAATGTGCATCTCAGGACGATCGATTTGTTCAAGTTTTGCTACTCGTTCGTTCGCACGTACCCTACGGTCGTCGCGAGTTTCGTCCCATTTTTGCTGCGGCCGTAGATGCCGGCTTGCCCATCGGCATTCATTTCGGTGGCCATGGTAGTCCGTCTTCGGCCTGCGGGTGGCCGTCGTACTACTTGGAGGATCACACCAACATGGCAGTAGCGTTTCAGTCGCAAGTGGTGAGTCTGGTCTGTGAAGGTCTCTTCCAGGAATTTGCCGATCTGCGTGTTGTGTTCATCGAAGGCGGATTCGCCTGGCTACCGCCGTTAATGTGGCGCTTGGACAAGAACTACAGGGGGTTGCGGAGCGAGGTTCCATGGCTGCAAAAGCTGCCAAGCGAATATATTCGCGCTCATTGCCGAGCAACTACCCAACCAATGGAAGAGCCAGAAAACGCTAAACAGCTCAATGCCATCATCGAGATGATCGGACAAGAGGATTTTCTGATGTTTGCTACCGACTATCCGCACTGGGACTTCGATGCTCCCGACCGCGCCATCCCTTCATCATTGGGTTCGCGGTTGCGGGCGGGGATTTTCAGCGGCAATGCTCGGACCCTCTATGCCTTCTAAATACGACGTTGGTGCGGAGCATGATTTTGTCGCCGGAAAGCTTTACCGCATCGAGTTGGAGAAACGCGCGATAGTTCTGTTTCGGCGCGGTGAGCGGTTCTTTGCCTTGCGCGACGTCTGCCCGCACCAAGGCGCGAGGTTATCCGCCGGAAGGTTGCAGGGTACCACCCAATCGTGCCTGCCGGGCACTCCCATCATCTATCATAGGGAGGATGAGATCGTCGTTTGCCCTTGGCACGGATGGGAATTCGATGCCGAAACGGGATGTTCTCTGGCCGACCCTCGCAAGGCTCGGGTCCGTAGGTACCTCACCGTGGTGGTAAGCGATCGCGTAATCGTCGATTTGGCCTAGCATAATTCCGCAAAGGTGAGCTGCAGCTTCCCATATTTAATTACTGCCGGAAAGTGGTTTGCATATACGCTGCTGGTCGGGCTTTCGGAACGAGTAGATGGCAACCAATACCTGATCTCTTTTCCACGGTACTTGGGCAATCGCATCTTGTAATCGAACTTCCTGCCTCGCAGCCGTACATATTCTACTCCTACTTTACAACGGCGATCTGGTGAATTAGTGGGTATTGGGCGGTGGGATTGTATTATTCACTAACTGGCTTGGTCTCGATGGCTCTTGACATATTTCTTGCAGTTCATGTTTAGGTTGAATCTGCTCTACGCTTCTCGGGCCGGTGACTGATGGATATTCTCCCTGGGTTTTGGTGCCATAGCAGCCCTGGCGACGGTGCTATGGCTGCTATGGGATAAACTACACCGGTTCCTGTCGTTCAGTTGATCAGCTTGACGACTTTGATCGCACCCGGTATTGGTGGTTTGCCATGATGTTCGAGCTCAGAGGTGTAGAAGGACTGCTCATGCTGCTCACTTGGCTGTACGATTTCAAACTCCTGTCCCCTATCTCCGATAAGGGAGTTCCGGGAAAACCGACAGATCTCGGTGCTCAGTTGATCTGCAGCGGTTCAGTTGCCCTTGTTGTTTCTTGTATAACTTACTGTATTCACTTGTGTTAAACGATATATGGGGTTATATATGGAGTAATTGATTCAGGAGGAGCACAATGAAGGCGGTATGCCGCGTCGTCAGTCGTCTGATTGTGATGAGCGCATTATCGGGGTGCGCGATGTACGTCGGATCCGCAGCCAATAACGAGGCGACGCAAACCTACGCGAAAGCCCTGCGTAAACTCAGGATGGGGTTGGACGAGCGCCAAGTACGGCAGCTACTGGGACCACCAGGCACCAGCGAATTCTACAGATCCCTGGATGGCTCGCCCGTTCTCGTATATCACTACCGAGCACCTGGGAAAATCCCGAGCCCAAAGACTACTTCCCTGTTCTTCGAGAGCGGTCAGTTGATGATGTGGGGGAACAACTTTTACGAATGACCGATCTCTGGCAGTCAGCAGGGTACTTTCGGGCAGAAATTATAATGTGAGTACCGGTTGGACCTATGCGTATTCACCGTTATTTCGTCTGAGGTCCGACGATGTTAGCTTCAACTTCCGTCGAAGATCATCAATATTAGCATGAACAGGCCGCTGCGGCCTGTTTTCTTTTTTTGTGTAATAAGCTGGATCGAACAGCTTTCCCAACAAACATCCCTCAGTATCAATATAAAGCTAAACAGACTGCTATTTGGAAAGTTCAATCGAGTACTTCCTGAGAAGTACGTAACTTGACCCGCATGTGTGCGCCGTTTGCACATCCTCGGCTATATCGTAACCTATGTTAAACCGTACAAAGTTGAGCCTACCGTAATGGCTCTTGCGTTGCTCGGCATCGCGGGGGCGACTTGTTTCCAGCTTTGACCACCAAGAAGCTCTTCGGTACTGGCGGAAACATGGGCGATCAATGTCACGGAAGGTTGCGATCAGCCGCTATGTCAGTTGGTTCCGTGATCGGGTAGTTGGGAATTCACGAGCAACAGGCTCAGGTCTAGTGCGGGGGCAGAATGGGTGAGGGCGCCAATGGAGATCAAATCTACTCCAGTACTGGCAACTTCCGAGGCGTTCACCAAGGTTATTCCGCCGGTAACTTCGATTTCGATGGCTTCATCAACTGCCCTGATCCACTGAACTGCTTCGCGAGTCGAAGTGACATCCATGTTGTCTAGCATGATACGATCAGGCTGATCGGTCAAGAGTTCGCCAACCTCATCCAGATCCCTGGCCTCGGCATAGATCTTCAAGTTGGACCGTGTTTCTTCGAGCGCTCTGAGGCGGGCGCGCCTCACCGCGGCCCCGACGCCGCCCGACAAAGCGGCATGGTTCTCTTTTACAAGCACGGCATCGTACAAACCGATTCTGTGGTTGACACCGCCACCGTGAGAAACCGCTTGTTTTTCCAGTCTTCGCATGCCCGGAACGGTCTTGCGGGTGTCGGTTATACGAGCATGCGAAGATGCCACGGCCAAGACATAAGAACGAGTCAAGGTCGCAACGCCAGAAAGGTGCTGGAGGAAATTCAACGCTGTGCGTTCACCGACGAGGATCGGATGCGCCCGTCCCCGGATCCGAAGAACCACATCTCCCGCTGCGACCTCATCTGCATCCTCTACGACGGCAGATACGATCAACTCGGAATCTAGGACACGAAACACAGCAGCGGCTGTATCCAAGCCCGAAATGATACCGGATGCCTTGGCAACGACTGTTGCTTCTGCGTTCGTCCCTATTGGCACTGTCCATGAAGTTGTCAAATCGCTCTCCGGATTTAGAGAGCCCAGATCTTCAACTAGTGCCGTTCGCACAAGCTCCTCGGTTTCGCGTATCAGTGCATCGGATCGACAATTATGGCGGGTAGTGGCCACGAGAGATCAGGTTTCGGTCTCTTCGGTTGGTTCGGCCAGCCGGCGTGTGATGAGGTGGTGGGCATCTTCCACCTCTCTCATACACGCTACCTGTTCCTGCAGGGCGTGTTCATCATCGGTGAGGATGCTAATGTCCAGTTCTAGGTTGCGCAGCTCGCGGCGCATGCAAACTACCTGCTCGTCCAGTTGATTCTGTAGCTCCAATAAGCGGCTGAGTTCCTGTTTATAGGGGACTGAGCGAATCGTAGAACTGAAGAAGGTCACTGCAGCCAAGGCAATAAAGGCGAGCAGCATTACCATATAAAAAATCTCGAACATCAATCGGACTTGTTGGCGGCGAACGAGTCTTTCAAATCCAACACGTACAATTGCTCATCCTTTTCCAGTTCCATAGCGTTCTCTTTGTTTGATTCAAGGTTTTCGTAGGCTGACCCATTCATGATCAAGGTTCCATGCGGGGTTCGCTTCAGCAGATTACGGTTGTTCTGCAAGGCTCTAGCAAACAATTGTGTTATGTCGGTGCACTCATCTTCCACGTCCACTCCGGCGCTGAGGCTGGCACGCAATTGATCGAACCTGGTGTTAGGGATTTGTTGCAGGTATTCCCGGATTAGTTCGATCGCTTCCTGCGGGGAGTCAAAAGAACACAGCAACATTGTGGTATTCGCATTGCTGTAGTTCACTCCTTTGCAATCCATAATTTCGGAGAAGATATTCACCAGCATCGCGAGATACGACTCTTCGTCGCTGAGAAACTCAAACAACAGGAGCGAATGGGTTTCTAGCGAATCCGCGATCTTGTCCGAGAACTTCAAATCGTGCAACATTCTGCGTTCCTCCAACTCGGATGCCCGGGCCAGATTAAAACACTCCTCCAAATCCCCTGACAACGACTTGGGCAATGACTTCCACAGTTCGTTGTAGATCTTTTTGGTCGTCTCGCGGGCGTCCCTAGTCGTACGCTCCAAAACGCGTTTTCTGTTGCGCTCGAATTGTAATCGCTCCTCCATGGCCTTGACTCGTTGTTTCGAGCGCTGTACTTCGTTCTGGTAAATAGTCACCTGTCCACGGAGTCGCTTGACCCTCGCCATCGTAAGGAATTTGACGAAGGCATAAATGATACCGCTCAATGCTGCTGAGATACCAAGAAACAAGGGGGTCTCTACACCTATTGTTGCTCCTGCGGCGCCAGGGAATCGGCAGTGCAGGGAATATCTGGCCTGCGAAACGACTCAAGGAGGCCGGTACGCTGTAGAAGTGGCATGATCGCAAGGATCTCCTGCAGCATGAAGGCCTTGGCTTCTCCCGAATCCAGGAGCCATCGGAAGAATCGATACCCAGCCTGCAGAATCTCCTGATCCTCAGTTGCCTCGAAGGCAAAGACCAGCGGGTTAAGCAGTGCTGCGGCTGGGGCATGGGGGTGGTCAGTAAAAGGTGTTTCGCAGCAGAAGAAGTGGCCCTCTATGGTGCGGCCGTGACGCACGAGGAACGAGATTCCCCGCAACGACACCTCGAGAGCGCGCTGATCCCCAGTCGCCTGAAAGTAGAGCTGCAATCCGCGAATCAGCGCGGCAGTGGCGGCCGGGTCTGAGCCGCGATTAAAGCTTCCGATTGCTTGCCGCCATCGTCCGTCGTTATCCTGCCACATTTCCGCTATGTCTACTAAGACCTCCATAGCCTTCAAGAAACGCTCTTCGGGAAACGCGCTAAAAAAGGTCCCCATTGCGGTCAGCGGCCACCCCACATCCCTGGCGTTGAACGGCCAATCCTGATCCGGTTCGAGACCTCCTTGGCGCATTTCTTGCGTAAGTTGGTTTTTCCATTTGTAAGGGGCAGAGCGCCTGCAAAAGTCAGCGCACAACTCCGCCACTTCGCGAGCACGAGAATATCCGGTAAGGAAATAGTAATCCAGAAGACCTCCGAGCCAGCTGTGGCTCACTTGCGGACTGTCGAGGGAATTGGTGGACGCGGACCGGGAGGCACCAATCCATCCCGGATGGGTGGCGTCGAAGTGCACCGTATCTACATCCATTAAGTGAAAGACGGATGCCTCAGCTTCCGCGAAAAGGTGTTGGTTGCCGGTACGCACGTACTGTCTCAGCAAGGAACTGGGCAGATCGTAACCAAGATTCTCGGTCGTGTGGGTTTGCACCTTGCCTTCAACGAGTTGCACATTGACTTCGTCGCCAAAATCGATCATTCCCAGCCCTCTGGTGGGCGTTTGGCACAGATCGCGCAGGCGGGTCTCCAGTGGCCAATACCGATCCAAAACGGCAGGCAGAGGCCCGAATACGCCAGATGCGGAATAATGTTCTGGGGTGAGGTTGAGTAAAAGAGGCTGCTCCAAGGCCAACATAGAGGCGTCAATCGACCGTACATCCGTCGGTGGAGGACCAACATGCAGAAAAAGCTCGTGGGTTTTTGCCATACCTTGGGGAAGGCGCAACGGGCCAGCGTCAGCGACGCCGGAATGCGAGCTTTCGGCATGCACCTCCAGTCCTTCCGGATACAGATCTACGGTCAACTCCTGAGGACCCACACTGAATGACTTGGGGTAGTTCTGCCACGGTTTGCGGAGCTTCATCGTCACTGCGGCTTGCGTTCCCCAAAGGCTCGACCATCCGTGGGCGTTCCCGTCGTAAAGGGTAATATCGCCGTCGTCGAGTAGATGATGTCCGACCATCTGTTGGTGTAGGGTGACAGGTTTGTTCAGCTTGGCGAACTGGAACCCATGAGGCGAATGTGTCGATCTCGAACCCAGCGCTCCGGCTACCGGGTAGCCTAGTTTGGGGCGGAGCTTGAATTGGAGCCGACGCAAATCGATGGATTGAGCCGGATTGTCTTGGATGAAGGTGTGGTAAAGCTTGATGAACGATTGGCCGGCATAGAAATACAATCGCGTCGTCCAGCTCATGAAATGCGAAACGGGGGCTTCGCCGTAACGACCTCTGATCAAGAGAACAACTCGCAGGGGATTGTTTTCTTCGACCTCGACATGGTCGGTTTGGCTCTCATGTCGGATGCCTGTGCCGTCGGCGGCAGTGAATAGGCAGCCGCCTCCTTTGTCCACGATAGTCCCCCCGTTCCAACGGATGCTGTCTAAAATCGCCTTACCTCGGCGGGGTACAATCACTTGTAGAGTGCCGGTGTCGACGACAATTGTGTCCGTTGATTCACTACAGCTTAAACTGGTGGGTGGATCGGGCACTTCGATTTCATGACCATATTTAATTGGCAACTCAACTTTGGCCATGGGTTCGAGAGATACTTGCGTGTCGGCAAGGCACCACTTGATGGAACCGTCGGGCCATCGGGTGCGCACTGAGCAGTGCACCGGCAAAGGCTGTTGGTCTGGGCCCCAGATACTTAGACAATCGGCTTTGTGCATCACTCCCTGAGCAAACGGAATTCCGGCGACGACAGGCCACGAATACCTGCGTACGCCGGAAGGTTCGCGAATGGTTGCCGTGGACGATATCATCTCCTGTTTCCAATCGAATCTGGCACGCTCAATATCCTAAATATACCTCAACGAGCCGGACGGTGACCACCTTTACGGTTGTAGGCGACGCCTGGGAGCTACTTGATCGTGATCAGAAAAAAATGAGGAAGGGCAGAAAAAGCAGACAGCCGAAGAAAGCCTTTGTCTTGATTTTAGACGACGCTTGCAAAATCGCCTTACATTAAGCAGGAGTTCGATTTTAAGCCGCAATCTTTTATTGCCGTTCAGGGCCAGCCGAAATGTCTTATGAAATCATCGGCGTGGCGCGGTTCTTCGTCTTAGATAATTAGCATTCTTCTATTTACCCCTTGTCAGCTTCCCAGCATCGGGCTAAAGCCGCAATATACTTCGCAAGTCGATGTCAAGCAAAAAGTTATATCTACTCGGTAGGGACTTCGGTGCGCGCACAACGCACTCCGATTGAGCTGTCAAATGTGGACTCCAGCAGGCGAATGCGAACCGTAGCCGTGAGTGCTTCCTCGGGAACGCCGATCTTCCAGCTGCTGCCGCGTCCGACACGAGAATCGCTTGATTCTGGTCCCGAAGGGTCGGTGTTAGGGCTGCGTTCGTAATAATCGGCGGCATAATAATCGGAAGTCCACTCCGAAACGTTTCCACCCATGTTGTGAACGCCGTAGAAGCTGATTCCGTCAGGGTAGCTTCCGACCTCCGTCGTTGATCCGACGTTGTTTCCAAAGTTCAATAATTGCTGTGTCGGCGAGGTCTCGCCCCAAGGGAAAGGGCGCCCGTCGGTGCCGCGAGCTGCTTTCTCCCATTCAGCTTCGGTTGGCAGACGTTTGTTCGCCCAGGTGCAGTACGAGTCGGCCTGCCTCCAGTCGATACAATTGATCGGGTGGCTTTCACGTCCCAGAGCGTTACTGTTACAACCGGCAGATGCAGCGGCTGGCGTACACGCACCGGCCGAAACGCAATCTTGATATTGACCTGCTGTGATTTCCAGTTCGTCGATCCAAAACGTGCTAATATCCACCCGGTGTGGGGGTGTTTCGTCCGGTGGCCCCTTGTCCGATCCCATGACAAACGGTCCAGCCGGTATTTCGATCATCCCAGCCCGCTTCACAAACACCTGTGCCAGCGCGACGACGGTAACGACATCCTGAATACTAGTGCTGTCGCCGTCGCTGACGACGAGGCCGAAAACATACTCTCCTGGCTCCGTAGGTATGAAGGTTGGCTGGCTGGCGCTGGGCTCGGAAAGCTCGATGGCAGCTCCGGGTGTCCGCGCGACTATCCACTGAAAAAGTAGGGCAACACTACCGTCTGGATCGCTGCTGAGACTCCCATCCAATGTCACGAGGTTGCCAGCAAACACTTGCTGATCTGGACCGGCGTTGGCTATGGGCGCTTTGTTTTCTACCGGAGTGATTATCACGAAAACGTCGTCGGCGGACTGGTCTCGACCATCACTGACGATGAGTCGCAAGTGGTAAGAGCCGACTACTCGGGGGGTGAAGCTTATCTGCGTCGCCGTGGTATCGGCCAAGGTGATCTCGGCGGGCGCGCTAACGATCATCCAGCTGAATGTCAACTCATCGCCATCGACATCGTTGCTAGGTGCAGCACTTAAAAGGACTTCTGATCCAAGAGAATGGCTGAGATTCGGCCCTGCTTCCGCTACCGGAGGAGTGTTGTCGGACGCGGCAACTGTAATGGCTATGGAATCGGCGAGGCTGGTAGTTTTGCTGTCGCTGACCAGCAGTTCGAATCGATAGATGCCGTCTGCAACTGGAGTGAAGACGAACACGGCACTGTTTTCTGGAAGCGGAAAATGGGCCGGATTGTCTGCGTTCGCTGTCCACGAATAGGTTAGCGACTCACCTTCCGAATCAGAACTGCTGGATCCGTCAATTTCCACCCGCTCTCCAATCGAGACGGTTCTATCCGGTCCAGCATCGGCAACTGGCACTTCGTTCGGCGGCGATGGTGCAGGCGGTGAACTGCAACCAGCAAGTACCAACACAAGGAGGATCCAAGAATTCCGGCCGACCATCTTCGACATCTTGTAGAGGAGAGGGGGCGAACCATTTTTGTAGAAGGCGGGGAGCACTGCCAAGGCTATTATAACCGCGACAGGACTAGCTGTCAATCGACGAAAAACACCGTTTTTACTCGAGATGACAAACTAAAATACGGCTCGTATATTGACGAAAGATCGGTGTCGTACTCACGGAGAAGTCAAATTGCTAACTCACAACGGGAAGGACGCGAACTTGGGGATATGGGATGGGTTCGTACGTTACGAGCAGATTAACCACGTGGTCTGCAATGCGTCTTCTATGGAGATACTCTTCGGAGACCAAACTCGACTGCCGTATTTTCCAAATGATCGGCGGTTGTCGAAGCTTCATTCGGGCGAACTGTTGGTGCTGCAAGTCTGGAAAGTGCTCGAGAAGATCCCCGAAAACCTACGCAACGTTCCCATCGATCTGCCCATTAGCATCACTATATCCCCTACGCCTGATTCACCGTTTTTTCGTGACGTGCGTTGCCACCAAGCCGCGCACATCGGTCGGCGTCGGCGAACCGTTTACATGTCCGAGCAACTGTTGGCGGAAGCCGCAGAGAAAGGGTATGACCATTGGGCTGTGGCAGAAGGGATCATATTCGCCACCTGGACACTGTTAGATTATTTACTGCTGGTAGAAGTCTTCAAATCCTACGTCGAGATAGTGGGAGATTTGCCCAATTACCGATTTGGAGAGAATCTGCTGCTGAAATTGGCAGGTGAACACAATCGGCACCGCTGCGACAGCATTGATTTGGGACGTTCGGAATTGGGGGAATTTGTTGCCGGATACAAAGACGTTTTGCTGCAGTTATGGCAAACGGAAGCGCTCGACACCGAGCCGTTTGAGCTTGAGTGCTCCGTATTCGACCACGAGTTGGAAGAGAAATGGCCCCAAGAGAAGATGGAGCGGGTGGCCAAGATATTCAATTATCCGCGCTTTTTCCTTTTCGATCGGGACATTATTCACGATGTTGCGCACGAAGCGGCGCTTCGGAAAGGACAGGATACTGTTCCCTAATCATTCGATGATCTATTGCACGATTACCTCGACGTATTGCGCTTCGATCTGCAGCCGCTGATGACAACGTTTTGCAAAGGGGTGGTGCCCAAACCAAGGGCAGAGTTGTTGGAGAAGGTTGTTTTATTGGAACCCGAATGCCTGCGTGGGTTTTTCGATGCGTACAAGAACGGGAATGTGGACGTTGCTCAGTTGATGCATCCATTATGGATCTACTTGTGTTCCTTGAGTTC
Source organism: uncultured Gemmatimonadaceae bacterium (assembly GCA_964401715.1). Classification (GTDB taxonomy): domain Bacteria; phylum Latescibacterota; class UBA2968; order UBA8231; family UBA8231; genus CAYNZV01. The sequence goes on from CAYNZV010000037.1 coordinate 21,166, forward strand.
AGATCCGGCGGGCGTTTTTTCAAGAGTAGGGCGCTGTCGTGTGTTGGGAAGAGAGGGTAGTGGTGAGGGCATGGAGCGTGCGTTGGCCGGTCTTTTTGTTCGTCTCGACAAGGCGTCGAACTACGACGAATTGTCAGACGTGCTTACTGGTATGGGGCCGACTGCACGGGAGGAACTGGTGGATTTGATCCAGGGACAAAAGCTGCAAGAAGAGGATGAGTGGGAGGTGTTCAAGGGATCCAAGCAGGGAATCGTCAAGCGGGCGTATGAGTTGCTGGAGATGTTTAATGGGGACACGGACCAAGCGGTCGCCGCATGTGGCACCGTACTGCTGTGCACGAGAATCAAAAGATCGTCGATCTGTTTTCTGCTGCACTGTACCGTCTGACTTCCGACCCCAGTAGCGTGATGATGTACTTGGAATCTACCAACTTTCACTCAAACGTTTTGGATCGATCCAGATACGGATTTTCTGTTGGCTTGCGTGTTTGTCAGGCTCGATTTGTCTGACGAATACCAAGACCTGATCGAATTGGTGCAATCTATGGGTGCCCCCGTGCTTTCGCCCTTCTACTCCGTGTTCGAAAATATTCCAGAGCGCGAACAGAAACGCCGCACGATCTTGGTACAAGCTCGAATACTGTGGTCAAAGATGGTGGCTGATACTCGCCTGTTATCCGAGGGGCGTCCTCCCCGAATGTCTTCGGTTTGAACTGCATGCGCCTCCTTGCCATGTTGGCTGTTGTTGTCGTTTTTGGTTGCGCGCTCCTGCCCTACAGCTCTATTCCAGACAATGACCTGAGGAGAGCTACGCGCGTTATAGTTGCCGATCTCGCTCCAGCCGAATTGCACCAGGGATTCGGTTTTCTCGGAACGCGCGGGTTCGATGGTCAGAAGACGCCCGCTACTGTCGCCATCGATCGGGTTCTCGTTTCCGCCTTGCGCGACGCGGGTCTTTCCCCTGTAGTCGACGAAGGAGAGGTGGAGAAAACGTGGTTTTATGGAGACGGAACTTTTTCTATTCCCGCCACTTCCTACCCAGGCCTCTCTAAATTGGTGGGATCTCGATCCTACGTTGATGGGAATTGGGTCTATCTTCAGCTGGTGTTGTACGACAAGGATACCGGCAGAACTCAATTCGTCAGCGTTCAGCGCGCTTCGAGGCAATCGCTGGAAAGTTTGGTGCGCGAGTCGTCTGATGGTTACGGAGATGGCCGCCAACCGCTAGAGGTCGATCTGCACGTGCTCGGCTTGCGTCGGGAGGGAGGCTTGGCAGAACAGATTGACCTATCGGATGGCGCCCATCTACGACGAGGCGACGAGTTGCAGATTCGATTTCGACTCGGAATCGATTGCGATGTGTACGCTTTCCTGGTCAATTCGAACGGAACGATGCAGGAGATCTTTCCGAAGCAGTATGTGTTCGGAGGCATGCTGCAGCACGGACCCAGCGAGGATGGCTGGATCCGGTTAGGCGAAGAGACTGCGAAATACACTCTATATTTCGTAGCGGCGGAACACCTGGAGACCGGTACGGAGGAGATGATTCTGGCGATTAACGAGTTTGTTCAGTCTTCGGAGGGGGATTTGATTCCATGGAACCGCGTAGATGCAACTGTTGCCAAGTTTATGTTGCCTGAGGGGAAGGATGAGCCGATTTATACCGCTGGCCGGAGTCGGGAGCCGGAACGTTTTCTATTAGCAGATGGAGCGGTATTTGAAAGTTTCGGCGAAAATCTGAGAGGGACGGCGGCGGTCTACCGTGCCTTGCGCTTCAGTGTTCCGTGATCCACCGAAGGGCTCGCGGGACTGTCTTTCCACGTAACCCTAACCGTGCAAAACATCGGCGATAGCACCGCAGAGAAGATCCATGTTTTGGTGCGTTATCCCCGCGACGTTGATGCGGCCGGAAGATACGGCGTAGATCGAATACTTGTTTCGCAGGGTGTCGACCTGTGCACTGGTTAAGCCAGAGAACGAAAACATGCCTCGTTGTCTGGCGATAAAAGAGAAGTCCTGATTGACTTTCTTCTGTTTCAGTGTTTTCACAAACTGATCTCGCATTTCCTTTATTCGCGCACGCATTGCAGCCAACTCGTTTTCCCAGCTAAGTCTCGATTCTGCGTCATCCAATATTGAGGTCACCAGAGCCGCGCCATGCGCCGGCGGATTCGAGTAGTTGGTTCGGATGCAGATTTTCACGTGGCTCAAGGCCATGGCAGCCGCTTCGGCGTGTTCGGCAACGATGGTCAAAGCACCTATACGTTCGTTGTAGAGGCCGAAGTTCTTGGAGAAGGAGCTGGCCACGAAGAGCTCGGCTCCAGGCCGGCAGAGTTTCCGCAGGCCGATAGGATCCTCCTCAATGCCGTCCCCCAATCCTTGGTAGGCGAAGTCGACCAAGGGTATCAATCCGCGGTCTTGGACAAGGTTAGCGATTCGGTGCCACTCCTCTGGAGTAGGATCAACTCCGGTTGGATTGTGACAACAACCGTGAAGCAGTACGACTTCACCCGGTGAAAGCTTGTCGAGCGCGTCAAGCATTGCGTTGAGGTTTAAGCCGTTGATAGTCTTATCGAAGTAGGGATAGGTTTTGACTTCGAGGCCCGCAGCTTCGAACACTTTGGGATGATTCGCCCACGTGGGATCGCTGATCCAGATTCGTGTTCCCGGAAAGAGCTTGTGGATGAAGTCGGCTGCGATACGCAGCGCCCCGGTACCGCCCGGCGACTGTACGGTGGCCGCACGCGACGAACGATTGATTTCGTGGTCAGCACCGAACAGGAGGTTTTGAACCACCGCGGCATATCCCGGCGTACCTTCTATAGGGGTGTAGTCCTTGGAGGTCTCCTCTTGCAACAGACGCTCCTGCAATTCGCGAACGATAGCGAATACTGGCGTGTTGCCGTTATTGTCTTTATACACGCCAACGCCCAGGTTAATCTTTTCCGGGTTGGCGTCTTTGGCGAACTCTTCTGTCAGCCCGATGATGGAGTCGGGAGTAGCCATTGTGAGTGATTCTAACACGGAAATTTTCTCGATTCCCTTTTGCGCTGATAGGTCGAGAAAGTTAACCCCTCCTCTCGATTACTGTCAACGATCTGCCAATCCGATTCGTTCCAAGATGGGAAGTAGGTATCTCCCGCGGCCTCTTCAGGAAAATAGGTGATGATCATCTCGTCGGTACGGGGAAGAGCTGTGGCGTAGAGCTGCGCACCACCGAGGACAAACATCTTTTCCGCACCGGCTTGTATGCAGTACTTGACCGCCTCGCCAAAGGAGTGCACTACCTGCACGTCTTTAGGGGCCATGTATTCGGTGTTGCGCGTCAGTACGATGTTTTCGCGTTCGGGCAGCGGAATCTTGCGAAACGATTCGAACGTTTTGCGCCCCGCTACGAACGGATGCCCCTTAGTAGTGCGAACAAAATGCCTGACGTCCGCCGGATGGCGAACGACGAGGTCCCCATCCTTACCGATCACTCCGTTTGTAGTCAAACCAACGATGATGACGATTTTCAAGAAGCTTCACCCGAGTAAAAGAACTGAAATACGGAAGACAACTCAGACGTCTTGGCCTCGGCTACCGATCCGGTAAACACCACTTTGCCGGCGTCTAGCATGATGAGACGACCATCCAATCGTTCTATACTCAACAGCTCGTGAGTGACAATGACAAGAGTGGTTCCGAGACTGCTACTCAAAGTCAAAAGGAGATTGTCGATTTCGGCGGCAGTGAGCGGATCGAGTCCGGCGCCCGGCTCGTCACAAAACAACACTTCCGGGTCCAACGCCATTGCTCGTGCCAAAGCAGCGCGTTTCCGCATGCCGCCGGAGAGCTCGTTGGGGAATTTGTAGAATGCGTGGTCCAATCCGACTAGATGCAGCCGTGTGCGTACCACCTCGTCGATAAGCGCGTCATTCAGGTCAGTGTGCATCTCCAACGGCAGGGCAACGTTTTCGCCGATTGTAATGGAGTTGAATAGAGCACCGTACTGAAACATCACCCCGACGCGCTTGAGGGTGCGAGAAGGACCCTCAAGCGCGTCGGGGGATAGTGATTCGCCGAATAACGCTACCGAGCCACCGGCTGGCTCGATCAATCCGATGATCGTCTTCAACAGCGTGCTTTTACCACAGCCGCTGCCGCCGAGTATTATAGCGACATCGCCCGGGAACACCTTCATGGTGATCCCCTCCAAGACAGTTTGTTCGCCGTAGCTGACTACCAGATCGGCGACATCAATTACCGGTTTCATCCCATGTAGAAGAGTAGGCCCCAAAAGGAGTCGAGAATGATGATACCAAAAATGGAGGAAACGACTGAAGCCGTGGTTGCATTGCCGACTCCAGCGGCGCCTCCACTGAACGCCAATCCGCGGTAAACGGCAATGATGGTGATCATCCAAGCAAACGACACACTCTTCACTAACCCCGTCAGAATGTCTTTCAGCACCAGCGCTTCGACGACTTGAGTGACGAAGGCATCCATCGCAACCTCGAGGTAGGTCACGCCGATAAGGGTTCCCCCGACGATACCAGCTAGATTGGCCATGACGGTCAACAATGGCACACAGATGATCATCGCCCACAACTTCGGCACCGCGACGAACCTAAGTGGGTTCAGAGCCATGGTTTTGAGGGCATCCAGTTCCTCCGTGAACTTCATGGTTGCAATTTCGGCGGCGATAGCGGAGCCGCTTCTACCGGAAACAATAATGGCCGTCATCAGCGGACCGAGTTCACGGCAGATGCCGATAGCCAAAAGGTCGGCGACGAAGATGTTAGCCCCAAACTTACGGAGCTGGGCAGCTGCCTGTAGGGCGGAAACCGCGCCCACCAAAAATAGTATTAGCACGATGATGGGTAGCCCCTGCGAACCGATTGCCAACGCTTGTTCGACGAAGCTGCCGCGGCGGACGCCTGAACGACGAACCAGACCGACAGCTGCCGAGCATGTCAAATCGGTCATCAGGTAGAGGAATACCGAAATCCGTTGAGATTTGGAGTCTAACCAGTCGCCGAACCGTTCCAGAAACGTCGCAGGAGGTAGTTCTGCCGTTGCCGAACGGATTGGCGTTACGATGAATTCGAAGAAATTGCGCAAATGCCGAGGTGGCTCGGTTAGGGCGATCTCCTTCCCACCACGTTCAGCCCAAGCCGGGAGCCGCTTTAGGAATACGGCGCCTACCGTATCCAGTCCGGTCAATTCGCTGATGTCAATGTGGAAGGCACCGCGAGGGTCGCTCTCAAAGAGCTCAGTGAGCTGGCGCTCGATTGACGCCACGGTGTCGAGATCCAGGTTGCCGAGAAGCCTGATGCCCGATCCGTCTACGAAAACCTGATTCATCGTTCACAGCAACCAGGCGAAGCGCAACAGAATCTGCTGCCTGGACTGAAATCTTTTAAGTGGTTTTTCGCGAGCAAAGTCGAGCACTATGTCCATGTTGATGTAACGCGAAAGATTCACCCTGAGGCGATTCTCCCACGTAAACTCCCACGAACTGGTCCTGATTGAGGGCATGAGGACTTCGAATTCCGAGTCCAGACTCAAGTTGGTGCTGAGCCGGGCATCCATCACGAGCAATGCTTCCAAGCCCGTGCTGGAGGCGCTCTTCAACAGCTGGGCGCTATTTCGGTCGGCGCGCAGATCATAGGCGTCCGACGGGTAAAACATCTGCCTCGCCCCCAATCCGATTCGAAGGTCGACGTTCAACGGAAAACTCTGATACAGATCTGAGTTAATGCCCATACCCTGGCGCAGGCGCAAAGGGGTCAGTGATTCCGATAACGTGAAATCGGTGATACCGGCGAGGGTTCTGGTGGTGTCTTCTGAGGCGTTAACCAAGTGCAAGGTATCGGGTTGATCGTAACGGACATCAGTGGCGAAAAGCCTGGTATTGACCACGCCGCGGAGATAGGGTCCCAGGCGTTGGGAAAGCTTGTAGATGTAGGTTCCGCGCATCTCCAATTCGTCGAGCGATTGCACGAAGTCGTCGCCATCCGATTTCGTCAAACCCTCTTCGAGAATAACGCGCAGTAGAGCCAGATGATGCTCGGAAAGATAGCGGCTACTGGTCAACACTTGGCCAGAAAATGAGATGCTCGACCGATCATCCCCGGCGGTGTTTTGAGAAGTGTTGAATAGGGTAGAACCGCTAAGCTCCACAACGCTCTTCCAAGCCGACTTGGATCGATCGGTTCTCAACTGTAAGCTCGGTGGGTAAAAACCCACGAAGCTGTCTTCGTCCACGACGAGGTTGCGTTGCACTAGTTCTCCGGCTTCCAGGCGAACGCTGAATTTTCGGGTTGTGGATATGTTGTCTCCAACCCGTACGACTTCGTAAGTGCCGGGCGGAAGCAGCCAGGTGCGCACAGCTTCACCTCGCTCTTCTTCGATGCCGAACCCGATGCCGTAGTTCTCCTGATTATTTCTATCGAAAAGTTCGTACGACTCATTTGTCGAAGTCCGGTTCTGGTCGATCACCTCGATAATCAAGCCGCTCCAAAAACTTTTCATCATCGAGGTGTAGCCGTCTTTAATCTTTACCGGGGTGCTCATCATCTGCGGGGTGGGGCCGGACCCCACAAGTACGTCATACTCGCCAGGCGACAACAGGATCCCCAGACCCATCTTCTCTTCCGCGATTTTCTTACCTTCTTGGTAAACCAAGTAGTTCGGTTCCGTCAACGGACTAGTCATGTAGGGAACAAAAAGAAATCCTTTACCCTTCGGGATTAGTGTGGTATCTCGCTCCAGCTGACCGCGAGTAGGGGGTGCGATCCATGTACTCTCATCTGCCGTCAAAGGTGAGCCGATGGCGGCTAACATCGGCAACGTGAGGAGGGTAATGAGCGTTAACATGGCAGCCTATTCTGCCATTTTTCCGGGAATTAGCTCGTAATATACTGGTTGTCCAAGCACGCCAACCGTATCGTTGCGAGCATCTTGTGCGCGTCCGTTTACGAAAGCGGAGAGCTCAACAAGAGGCTGGCCTTCTTCCCGTCGATTCTGATTGAGGAAAGACAGATCTATTTCTTTGATGGAGACCTCCATCTGCTGCCGTAGGATTTCGCGCAGTGCTTCAATAGTAAAGATCATGTCCGCATTGTAGACCTGTCGCTCTTCGTCGAAATCATTGATCCAAATGACCTTTGAATCCGAGCGGCGTACCAGCCGCATTGAAATGGCAAGACGTGCGAACCAGATGTCACCACTGTCGTAGCGCTCGATGGCTTTTACCGTTCCATTGAGAAAATAGCTCGCTTCCTGTTCGATGAAATCGCGCCCGACTAGGGAGAACAGATTGGCGTCTTTCAGATATTGGGCAACCGCGTCGGTAAGCATATCTGCTGGTCGAACGGCCCACGTGTGCCCCTTGTCCAGCTGAATCTCCAGTTCGTTGCGGCGTAATATGATCTCGTTGCGGTTGTAGGCGCGGGCGACGTTGAAGGTTTCGATTTCAACAACGAAGGGGTACGGTCGTTCGGAATCCTTGAGAAATCCTCGTATCGGTTTTGCCTCGATGAGGTACAGTCGATTCTGACGAATCTCTGCCTTGCCTCCGATCAACTGCGTGCATCCGGCTAACAGCAAGGTAGAGGCGGACAGTGCGAACCATAATCCCCAAGTGCCGAATAGACGACTTTGGACCGACCTTTTCCTCATTGTTGTTGGCCTCGTAGAAGCACAGCCGGGTTCTCTCGGATCACTTCCGTCGTCTGGCGGATGTTCTGCAGTGTTTCTTCCAGGTCTTGCATGGCCCGAAGAATGTTGGAACGGCTTTGCACGACGGTGCGGTCGATATGGGAAATAGCGAGGTTTGCCTGTTTTACTGTCTCGTTGAGATTGGTCAACAGCTCTGGAACCGGGCCTTCCATCTGAATGCGCAGCTGTCGCGCACTCACCTGGAAATCGGCGGCAGCGGAGCTCAACCCCTCTCCAGAAACCATGCCGTGAACGGTTTGTATTGTGGCGGCGAAACTCACCGTGGCACGCGCCAGCGATTCGGTCATTCGGGCCAGATTCTCGAAGGTCTGGTTCAGGGGTTCACGATTCTCACTGGCCAACTGGTCTGCGGTTTTCATGAAGTTGCCACCACTGGAAAGCAACTTGGAGAAATGATGCCGGTTTTCATCACCGGTAAGTTGGATGACATTATTCAGGGTGTGTTCAACCTTCTGTGTGAGTAAATCCGCTTTCTCCTCAAGGTTGGCCAAGAACGAATCACTAGCTCTGATCCGCGATCCGGCCGGTAACAGTTCGGCGTCGGGTGTTCCGGCTAAGAGTTCGATGTACTTGATTCCAGTGATTCCTTGGCTACGGAGGTTGGCTTCGGTATTGACGCGGATGACGTTCGTGATTTTGTCGACCTCGAGGGATATCTCGACCACGACGGTGGTGAGGTCCTTGGTGGAAATGTAGGTGCGCTCGACGCGCCCCACGTTGATGCCTTGGTATTTGACCTTTGATCCCTTTCGCAAACCGCCGACGGAGATACCGGCAAATTCAATGAGGTATTGTTCGCGCTCTTCCAGAAAATGTGCCCCGGCCACGACGATCAGGAACAGAACCATTACGCCGCCGGAGACGACAAAAAAGAGAGCTAAGCGAACTCTCTGAGCTTTCGTGGTCATTCGTTCTAGGGAAAGGAGAATGGGATCGCACCCAAGTTTGGGAATATGGTTAATACACCTCCTACAATCAAGTTAAATGCTACTCTGGTCTTTAGTTGGGGCTGTTCCGCGTAATGGCATTGCTGACCCTGTCTCCACCTCCTATCTTTGTCGATATGGGCGAACGTAGTGAGAATTTGGAGTTGTACAGGAGAAAACCTGTTGCAGATTTGAAAGCGGAACTGCAAGAAACCGTGCGACATCCTTACATCACGTCCCAAGGACTTTCTACAGAACCTGAAGCGGGCGAATCCGGCGCGGGAAACCAAGGCCGGGTGTTCAACCAATCCCGCGTCGTTTTGTGCTGGAGACCTTGACATATTGCCTGTAAGTTTTTTGAAAATTGCATGTTATATTGCATCGTATAATGTTGCACATCGATTTCCAGACCACATTGTAGCGGTTGGTGAAATGCCTCCCTTAGGGCCCGTGTAACTTGATCGCAGAATACTACCGCAATAAAACGATCCTGTTGACTGGCGTGACTGGATTCCTAGGTCAAGCTGTCGCGGCGAAGATGCTGCGGAATCTTTCAGTGCGTCGCCTCTTTGTGCTCGTGAGGACAAAAACAGGCCGCGGTGGTGCAGCGCTGCCGGCGGCGAAGCGTGTCGAGGAGGAGTTCTTCAATTCGAGTGTGTTGGAACGATTCAGAAACTCGAATCCGGTCGCTTTTCAGCAGGCGCGAGAAAAGGTTGTGGCAGTTTCGGGAGATATATCCCTGCAGCATCTTGGGATCCAGGTCGACCAATACAAAGCCATGCAGGCTGAGGTGGATCTGGTAATCAACGTGGCGGCAACCGTTGAATTTGACGCGGCCATAGACCTCTCTATCGAGCTGAATACGTTAGGACCCCAACGGATTCTGCAGTTTATAGATGGGTGTCGGGCAGAGCCGGTGCTAGTACACGTTTCGACGGCCTACGTGAACGGTCGGCGCAGCGGGTTCATTCCCGAAGAGCCGTTGCCAGTGGATCAGACCATTTCCCAAATGCAGGAAAGTACCAACACCGGCACTTTTGATCCCGAAACTGAAATCGATAGTTGCTTCGAATTCTGCGCCGATGTGCGCTTGAAAGCAGCTCAGATGCGCGAAGTGTTTTCCGACGAGGTCAGTCATCAAAAGAATTCTCGCCAGCTTAGCTCGTCCCGCCGCGACAAACTGATTGATGCCCGTGCCCAGCGGTGGATACACGAGCAGTTGGTCAGTGAAGGAATGCGCCGGGCCAAGGCTTATGGCTGGAACGACATCTACACGTTTACCAAAGCGATGGGCGAGCAGATGTTAGTTAAGAAATGCGGGCCCGTACCGGTTATTATCGTACGACCCAGCATTATCGAAAGCAGCCTGGAGGATCCGGAGCCCGGTTGGATCAGTGGTTTGAAGGTAGGCGATCCTCTGGTTATTGCCTATGGAAAGGGATTACTACCCGATTTCCCAGCCCGACCGGATTCCGCTCTGGACATGATCCCGGTGGATATCGTCGTCAACGCCGTTGTCGGAGCGGCTACCCAGGCGAATGCGGAGGAGGTAAAGGTCTTCCAAGTAGCGACGAGTGGGGAGAATCCATTGCTCAATTCCACCATGTTCTCGTATGTAAGGGAGTACTTTCTAGACAATCCGATGTGCGACAAGAAGGGGAAGGTTCCGGTACTGAAACCCCTCACGATGCCCAGTCGCCGACGATTTAGCAGGAAAATCTTCGTTAGGTACCAGTTTCCCGTCGCCGTGGGCCAATGGCTCATGGACCGACTCCCCGATGGCCCTACCTCCAATCGTATGAGACGGCGATTGAACGCTCAGAAGAAACGCCTCGAGCGCGTTTTGTATTACACGAACCTCTTCAGCCCTTATACTTTTCTCGATTGCCGTTTTGAAACAAAATCTCTGCTCGCTTTCTTCGAGTCGCTTCCCGCTTGCGAACAACAGTCCTTCAATATGGATGTCCGGCGCATCCAGTGGGAGCAGTACTACAAGGAGATTCACCTTCCCGGCTTGCGAAAACACGTACTTAAAGAGCGAAACGGAGTCGAGCCGTTGTTCTCGGAAGAACCCTTAGAGGCAACGTCTCCGAGCTGACCGTCCATGTATCCCTACCTCGCCGAGATTGGACCGATCACTATTGGCAGTTTTGGCGTCATGGTGGCACTCGCGTTTCTGTCGGCTCTGTTGGTGCTGAAAGCGGAGTTTCGTCGGAAGGGCATTGCAACCGACTTGGCGGAATCGCTCATTACCGGTGCGATGATCGGGGGGTTGGTGGGAGCAAAGCTGTATTTCGTCTTTTTCGAAACCCCAAGCGATTATTCGTGGCGGCAGACCCTGGACGTGCTGTTTTCCGGATCTGGCGTCACCTTTTACGGAGGGTTCGTTTTTGCTGCCGTCACCGCCATCGTCATTATTCGACGGCGGAAAGCTCCTTTGGCAATAGTCGCTGACGCACTGGGGCTAGCGCTGGCTCTGGGGTATGCCATTGGGCGGATCGGTTGCCAATTGGCAGGGGATGGCGACTACGGCAAACCAACCGACCTGCCGTGGGCAATGTCGTATCCGGATGGTGTAGTCCCCACCTTAGAAAAGGTACATCCGGCGCCCGTTTACGAGACCCTCATCGGGCTTGGGACCTTTGGTTTTCTTTGGCTTTTGCGAAAGTACATAGCAATGCCGGGGATGTTGTTTTCTCTGTACTTGGTGTTGGCTAATTGTGCTCGCTTCGCCGTGGAATTCGTGCGCATCAACCCGCCCGTGATCGGAGCATTGACAGCCGCACAACTCATCAGCCTCGTTCTTGTTGTTGCCGGGGCGGGGATTGGCTACTCCCTGGCCCGTCGGACTGAGACGAATCCACATGGCTGAAAACCGGCGCTTCAAAAGGATTTCTAGCTTCAAGAGTCCGGCTGATCTTGTGGCTCACGCCGGGCGTTTGGGTTTGGAACTTGCTTGCGATGAGAAGATCCTCACCGCGCTGGACTCCCCTCTGGCCCAGGAGTACCCGTTCGGAGATCTGGTTGTTGGCAATCGGTTCGCCATCCAACCTATGGAAGGTTGGGATGGTACTGAGCAAGGGATGCCCACGGATTTTGTACGAAGGCGTTGGCGCAACTTCGGCCTCAGCGGCGCCAAGCTCATCTGGGGCGGCGAGGCATTCGCGGTATGTCCCGAGGGTCGAGCCAACCCCAACCAGCTCATGGCGATCCCGGAAACGCGCGAGGGATTGTCAGAGTTGCGACGTATCCTTTTGAGTGCACACCGCGAAACTTTCGGGAACACAGATGACCTGCTGCTTGGTTTGCAGCTAACCCACTCTGGTCGTTTCTGCCGGCCGTTTCGAAAGGACCGCATGGAACCTGGTATTCTGTATCATCACCCGATTCTAGACCGCAAGTTTGGCCTGGCGCCCGCCTATCCTGTTCTAGATGACGATTACATTCGCCGACTGATCGAGTGCTACGTCCGAGCAGCGCGCATTGCCGACGAAGAGGGTTTTCAATTCGTCGATGTCAAACATTGTCACGGCTATCTAGGACATGAATTCTTGAGCGCACGTGAGCGAACGGGTGAATTCGGTGGAAGCTTTGAGAATCGGACACGATTTTGTCGCGAAATTCTGCATGGAATCCGTTCTATCGCGCCAAACATGCGTCTGGGGGTGCGATTTAGTGCCTTTGACTTCGTACCGTTTCGCCCAGATCCAGATGCCAGCAATGGCAAAGATTTGGGTCCCGGTGTGCCCGAACAGTACGACAATTTGTTACCCTACAAATATGGTTTTGGTGTGTCGACTGCGGATCCGTTGGCTATTGATCTGGAGGAATCGCTGAAATTTGTTCGCTCGCTACAGGATTGGGGAGTGGATCTGGTCAACGTCTCCGCCGGTAGCCCGTATTACAATCCGCACATCCAGCGACCAGCATTGTTTCCTCCCTCCGATGGTTATCAACCACCCGAAGACCCGTTGGTCGGTGTTGTTCGCCAGTTGCGGACTACGGCTGAGATTAAGGAAAACTTCCCAGAATTGGCTGTTGTGGGTTCAGGCTACACTTATCTGCAGGACTACCTGCCGCACGTGGGGCAAGCCGAGGTCCGGGCGGGGAATGTGGACTTCGTCGGTCTCGGCCGTATGACATTGTCCTATTACGATTTGCCGGCGGACGTACTACGGGATGGCAAGTTGCAACGCAAGCGGATCTGCAGAACCTTCAGCGACTGTACGACGGCGCCCCGCAAGGGCGTGGTCTCTGGGTGTTTTCCGCTGGATCCATTCTACAAAGATCTTCCGCAAGCGACCGAGTTGAAAGACCTCAAAAAGGAGGGGCGCTAGCTCGATTCATTCCTTCAACAGGTCAGGACAGCTGTAACAGTATGTTCGATGGTGGAAAACGATGGGTCGTGCTCCGCCAAGAGCCGTATTCCCAGCCCGACATCGATGTTGAAATCTGGATATTTCTCGTAAAAATTCCTGAAAATCAAGTTTTATAGGTTTCGTGAAGTCTTCACGACGGTCTTGTTATCCCCCGACTTCTCGAAATGGGAATGTGCGAACAGGAATAGGATTCGTTTCATCTCAGAACCTGTTCAAGCTGAAGTGCTGGCTGCTTTGGTGCGTTGGTGGGGAGTCACGTGGTCAAACCAACTCGTCGATCTTTTGGCTTGATTTGAGACCATTGCCAGAAAGCACAACCACAACGGCCCCTTCGTCGGGTAAGAGAGCCTGATCTTGGATATGCTGAAGTCCCTTCCAGACGACAGCCGTGGTGGGTTCGACACAAAAACCGGAACGGCCCAAGGCCAAAGTGCCTTCAACGATCTCCGACTCGGATACTGTGACCGTGGCCCCGTTCGAAGCGTACAGCGCTCGCAGGAGTTCCGGACCATGTACACCGGGACTGGCTGCCAAGCCATCGGCCAAGCTTGGCTGTGTGGGCGGGATCTCGGTGATGTCTGTAGCTCGCTTTATGTACGCATTGTAGAGGGCGCAGTTGCGTTCACTCTGCACGGCAATCAGTCGAGGCAACACCGTGATGGTCCCAGCTTCCTGCAATTCGCGAAATCCTCGGTAGAGCCCTAACAGGATGCTTCCGGCACCGACTGGAAACACGACAGCGCCTGGCGCGGTCCAGGCCAGCTGCTCAACGAGCTCAAAAGCAATGGTCTTGATGCCTTCGACAAATAGGGGATGCCAAAGATGGGAAGCGTAAGCGACTTTGTGTTCCGCTATGTAGGTAAGCAGTGCTTCGGTTGCCAGTGGACGAGGTCCAGGCACCTTGACCAGATCGGCACCGGTAAGTCGGATCTGCAGAAGCTTGCCGCCGGGTGCGTCTTCGGGACAGAAAATCTTGAGCGGCATTCCTGCCCGTGCGGCGTATGCCGACAACGACGCACCGGCATTGCCGGAGGAGTCCTCGACCGCTTCGCGAGCGCCGATGGCTTTGAGATAGCTCATCAAGGTTGATGAGCCCCGATCTTTGTACGAACCACTCGGCAACATGAAGTCGCATTTGGCTAACGTGTAGATGTCGTCAATCTGCAATGGTACCAATGGGGTATATCCTTCACCAAAGGTCACGAGTTCTTCGAAATGGGGTAAGGCCTCGGAGTAGCGCCACATGTCCCTGCTGCGTTGGCCGATCTTCTCGCGGGGGAAGCTGGGTTTGGCCGCGCGATAGACCAATTTTCCACCGCAGACGGTGCAACAGTAACTGGTGGTATTGGCACCGTGGTCAAACCCGCAGATAGCGCAGATAAGTTTACCGTTTCTCACCCCGAGCCTCAATTAGGGCAATAGTCCTAGCCATTTCGTTGTGCATGATTTGGACTCCCTCGTCGACACCCATTCCGGGTCGTGCCAGTACCCACTCCGGAGCTGTGGCTAAGGCCACGTGGGCTACAGTACGGGCGGACTGATCGGTCTCGGCGCAAGAGCCCCCGAGAATCGGACTGACACTGGCGGCGCGACATTCGAGGACCGCTTGGACGGCACGATGTAGCGAGCCAAGATCGGGCGCTTTGACGTGAACTATCGGTACTACCGGTTCAACGAGGTAGCTGCGGATTTCGTCGAGGTTGTTGGCCCATTCATCCACGATCAGGCGAACCGTCGACTCCATTTGCTGCAGCGCATCATGGAGGGAGCGTAGACGATCGCGTTGCTGCTCTGCGTTTTCCATGAGCAGGGGGGTTTCTATGCACAGTTGAAACGGTTTGGCGCATTGCTCGAGTTCACAAAGGAACTTGGTCATCGCCACCAGGTCGTGGTCAAAAGTAGCACCCAGTTGGCCGTAGAGATCCAGATGAATTAGTGGTTGGTATCCAGGTGCTCCGTGTTGGTCAAGCCGCTCAACGATCCAATTGACGTAATCCAAAAGGATCCGGCCGTTGTTACCCATGGTTTCCAAGTTGTTGATCAACCCGTGAGGAAGGACGCCAACATTCCTCATGATCGCCTTGTCCACGGCCTCACGACGATGTTCACCGCTTTGAATACCCAATGGGATGGGCTGTCGACTCAAGTTGGTATCGAATTCGTCCGCAATGACCTCGGCACAGGTCACCCCGCGGCTGGCCGCCACGGCATGAAGAATCGCCTGGGAAAAGCCAAACATGGCCGCTGCCTGATGCAGGCCACGCTTGTCAACGGTGTCCTCCAATTCCTCGCACATCTCAACAAACCCGCCGATTGGTCTATCGTCGAGTTCTGCACAGATAGTCTCGATTAGCGGCACTTGCTCGGCCGCGATGAATATTCCATCTCTTCCTCCCGCTGCGGCATAATCGACGCACAATGCGTCACCGAAGACGACGCGCTGATCGTCGAGTACAAACAGGATAGAACAGGCTTCGCTGGGTTGACGTATAGAACGGAATCCCGGGGACTGCGGCGGGTCCAAGTAGAACAAACCGTCCGCTTCAACGCCGTTACGAATAGCTGCAAGATCCTCGTTGTAATAACCTCCCAACGTGGGAACAGCTATTGCCTTTCGGATACGCATCCAGACACCAAATTATAGTTAGAGAGTGTGTGGGAGGGTCGAATGATATTGTGCGGGTTTTAGGATGTCAACATCTTGCAGCTCTCTTGGGCACGATCTATCTTGGCCGTCACAAACGAGCGTATTGATGGAAATACACCCTGTACTGGTTCACTTTCCCTTGGTGCTGCTGCCGCTTTCCGTGGCCATAGACTTGGCCGCGATATGGAGGGGAAGGGCGGAATGGCATCCGTTGTCATATGCCATATTGGTTGCCTCTGCCCTGTTTGCCGTAGGCGCCGTAGTCTCCGGGAACGATGCTGCTGCCAATTATCGGTCGGACGGTTCTTTGGCTCCGTTCATTGAACGTCATGAGGATTGGGGTACGGCATCTTTGGTACTGTTGCTGATAAATGCGTTGGGTCGTCTCCCGTTCCAACTACAAGGTCGGGCTCCAACCCCGTGGGTTGTTGTCGCCGTCGGAACCAGCGTCATTTTGTGGATAGCAGCCTACTACGGCGGTGAGCTGGTCTATGATCACGGCGTCGGTATCGAATTAACGAGGTGAACCGGGGTAGGCTAGGGCCGAGCGAAAATTGTGAGTGGAAGGGTTGTAGCGATTTCTGGATAAAACCACAACGCGACCAGCATTGCTACCTGCATTAAGATAAACGGCACCACACCCCTGTAGATCTGCGGTGTTTCAATCTCGGAGGGAGCGACGCCTCGCAAGTAGAAGAGGGAAAATCCGAACGGGGGAGTGAGGAACGATGTCTGCAGGTTCATGGCAATCATGACGCCGAGCCAGATCGGATCCAAGCCCATCTTCAATAGGATAGGTCCCACAATAGGCACCACCACGAAGATGATCTCAAAGAAGTCGAGAAAGAAACCGAGGAAAAACAACGAAACCATTACCGCCACAAAGGTACCTCCGACTCCCCAATCTAGTTCCCGCAGGAATTCCTCCACCACCAAGTCGCCACCATAGCCGCGGAAAACAAGCGAAAAGACACTTGCTCCGATGAGAATGGTAAACACCATCGTATTGATC
>CAYNZV010000038.1:0-2425 GCA_964401715.1 uncultured Gemmatimonadaceae bacterium
TGGTCGTCGATGATGAGGGCGTTGTTTTTGTTGTGGGTGCGGGTGCGGGTATGGTATTGCGCTTCGACCGCGTCGGGAATCAGTTGAATCCCCTTCGTTTTACCGACGCCCGACTGGCCTGCCTTGGCATCAGCACGCTGGAAGGACCGGAGATAGCAATAGATTCGCACCGCAACATTCATGTCATCTACAACGTTCTGAAGGACGGCACAACTTCGGAAGGATATTGGGCCAAGTTCGATACCGATGGCGCGTTGGTATGGAATCATCAGCTTGAAGGCCTGTTTGTGCGCCACATTGCTATCGACGGGAACGATCACGTGTTCATCGAGAGTCTGGGCCAGATTCGCCAATACGACGAAAATGGCAAGCTACTGTTTCAAGGATTGTTGCCTCCGCTGATGGCCTCTCGCATGCAGCTGTGGCAAAGCAAGTTTGCCGTACTTGTTCGTCCGTTCGACGTGAACTCACAAATGGAGCTGCGTCTATACGAAGATGCGGTCAGGTCGGACGGGCAAAAGACGCTGACGTCGCAACTCCCCATCACGGCGGCGACGGACTTTTCGTTGGAACATGCACATTCCAGGATCTTTGTGGTGAACGCACACGCCGACCGTATCGATGTCTTTCACGACGGACAGCCACACACCGGGTGGGGATCCAGCGGTACAGGCGAGGGCGAGTTTTGCTTTACCGGCACCGCTACTGTCCTTGATGACCTTGGATCTGGAAAACTGCTGGAAAGAGAAGTTTTCGGCGGCGGCATAACACGAGATGCGTCTGGTTCAGTGTATGTGGCTGACACCTTTAACAACCGTATTCAGAAGTTTAGGCCGTGAGAGATGCCGTCGTTGACATTATTTCGCGCAGTTTGTAGACTATTTTGATGGATTTGTCTAGCAGATTTGCATTTCGGAGCACGTAATGGGTCGTTGAGAACAACCCCCTTCGCAGTACACGAAAGCGAGTGAGAATCGAGGGACGTTCGCAGCAACTCACTCGCTTTTTGTTTGTCTTCGATTTGCCCTCAAGCTGCCAGAAAAACTGCCAATGGAGACCCATGCCGAAGGAAGAATCGATTGAGGTGCAGGGCGTCGTGAAGGAAGCGTTGCCGAATGCTTATTTCAAAGTAGAAATGGAAAATGGCCACGAGATCTTGGCACATTTGTCTGGGAAAATGCGCAAATACTATATCCGCGTATTGCCGGGCGATCAGGTGACGGTAGCACTTTCTCCGTACGACCTGAGTCGTGGACGAATTACTTTTCGCAACCGCTAACTGCTTCTGCGATCGGTTCGTCTTCCAGAACCCCACCATTCTTTTCTTTAATTTAGCTGCTCAAGCCCATTTAGCACGTCACGAACACAGCGCTGAGGAAACGGTGTTGAACATCCGGCCGGCTTGAGTATTCTTCGATCGCCCACATCCGACCCAGAATACTGACGATGCGCGAATACAAAGCGTGGCCTTTCCAGGAAGCACGCAAAATCCTCCAGCAACGACCCATAAGCGGTAACCGGCCGGTGTTGTTCGAAACGGGATTTGGTCCCAGTGGACTTCCGCATATTGGAACTTTCGCGGAAGTCGCAAGAACCACCTTCGTGCGCCGGGCCTACACTTATCTGACTGGCGTGCCGGGGCGATTACTTGCTTTCAGCGACGACATGGATGGGTTGCGCAAGGTTCCGCAGAACCTGCCCAACGCGGAGATGCTTGCTGCCAACCTTGGTCGTCCCTTGCACGCCATCCCGGACCCGTTCGAGAAATACGACAGTTTCAGTGCCTATATGAACGGCAAGCTGCAGGAGTTTCTCGATACTTACGGCTTCGACTACGAGTTCCAAAGTTCTCGCGAAGCGTACGTTAGAGGCGATTTTGACGAAGGACTGGCGATTCTACTGCAGAAAGTAGACAAGATCAAGAATCTGATCATTCCGACTTTGCGCCCGGAAAACCGAGAGGATTGGTCCCCGTTTTTTCCGATTTGTCCCCACTGCGGATCGGTGTATGCAACGCGAGTCCTAGATTACCATGCGGATCAGCGAAGCGTCGACTTCGCGTGCGACCGGGAGCTCGAAAACGCCACCGGTTGCGGCGCGTCCGGCGAACAATCCATCCTCGGTGGTCTAGCCAAAGTGAATTGGAAGGTCGACTGGGCATTGCGTTGGTACACCTACGAAGTGGACTACGAGATGTACGGCAAGGACTTGATCGATTCCGCTAAACTCTCGGGCCGAATTGTGCGATTGATGGGCAAAAAGCCTCCGGTCGGGTTGAACTACGAGCTGTTTCTCGACGAGGAGGGCCGCAAGATCTCCAAGAGCGTCGGCAGGGGTTTGACTGTCGATGCGTGGGTCGAGTATGCGCCCATTGAGTCCTTGTTGTTCTACATCTTACAGAATCCGCGACGGGCACGTCGGCTTT
>CAYNZV010000038.1:2525-34486 GCA_964401715.1 uncultured Gemmatimonadaceae bacterium
TCGAAGTGAGTGCCGAAGACGAAGAAAAGCTCCAAGCGATTCCGTTCGAGGTCGCCCGTCAATCGGGGGTCGAGCCGAAGGAGCTGTTTCGGTCTTTCTACGAAGTTATGCTGGGTCAGAAGCGGGGGCCCCGCTTTGGGTCGTTCGTCAAGCTGGTAGGTCGAGATCAGGTGTTGACCATGCTTGCGGAAAAATCGGCGTAAGGGAGGCATTTTGGCAGCCAAGATCATCCAAACCAGCTCTTTCAGGGAAGTTGAATAGAAGGGTCTTCTTCGTCTGGACGGAAAAGCAAAACGGACTGGCCGAGAATTTGCACTAGATGTGAACTAGTTTTGCGTGCGAGGAGCGGCCCTGCTTCTTTGCGATCAAGCGGGCAACTACGCTCGAGTTTGATCTTGATCAGTTCTTGATTAGCATACGCCTCTTCGATTGAGCGCAGGACTTCCGTCGACACCCCCTCCTTGCCCACCTTGACAGTCGGCTTCAACCGATTACCCAATCCCCGCAGAAATCTGCGCTGCTTTCCGATCAATTCACTCACGCTGCCTAAGATAACGATCGGATTTTCAGGCGTCGATAGGAAACGGTGTCTGTCTCGTAAGCGCATTACCTCGCCCGTTTCCCGGTTCAAGCGCGACTCCCCACCTAGTCGGCGCTAGCGTTTACGGCAGGGAATCTGATGGTGGACAACGCGACGTTGGAACTTCTTTCCTCCTGGATCGCCGCCCTGACCCTGTTGCTGGCTGGGTCTTTTCCATGGTGCAAGCCGAGTTGTCCAAGACCTTTCCTTATTCTGCACGGTCGTCGTTTGCGCCGCGTTGCGCTACGACTCGTACGCGGCTCTGTTGTGTCCGAATCACATCGCCTATGCTGGTCTCTTTGACGCCGAGGTTCTCATTGACGGGGCCATCATTGAAGAACTCCCGCGAGGCAAAGGCCGAACCCACTGGTCGCTTTTGAGGAGGCTGGAACCAACAGTAAGCAGATTGCGGCGAGCGGTCGCTTGCTTGTTACCTTCAAAACGAATACGCCAGCAAGTTGCGCTGATCGCATCGTCGTCTCCGTCCGCTGGCGTCGATCCGCCAGACCATCGAACACAACCTATCCAGAGCGTTGGCCGGTTTGTTGCGAGGCGTATTGCTGGGCGAGAAACACCGGGTCTCCACCAAGCTAGGAGAGTCCTTCAAAAGCACGGAGTTAACGCACACCTTGGTGATACGCGGCCTGTACTTGGGTTAGTTACAGTTTTCTTCTTCACCAGTTTCAAGCTGTGCCATCTTTCGCCCAACACGACAGCAGGCGCCTATTCCCGCTTGCGACAAATCTGCTCGTTGTGCCGCTCTTAGGTCTGACAGTGGGCAAAGTCTTTTGAGTGCCGTGACAGGATAGGTTGCTTCCGATTGTCTGAACTGTCGCCACCTCTCATCCTCATAGCACCCAAATCGACGGGTTGGTGTTCCTGCTTGATCTCAACAACGATTCGGTTGTCCTGCGTTTGGATCAGGGTTCGCGCTCGGTTTTGGTTACAGGCGATGTGGACGTCGAATTAGGCTCCGTCAACCTGGCTTGGAGCAAAAGCTTGCGTTCCAGTGCTTTGAAGGTTGTCCATGCTTGATCCAGGACTTCTTCCCAGTCCTTGTTTGTCAAGGCTGTGGATCCGTAGCTGGCTGTAGTCTCGGCGGGCTCCTTCAACAAACTCGGCCACCCCTTTGCGGAGGTGTTGGCACGACTTGACGAGAGTTGTTAGGTATTTCCCACTGATAGAAGCGGAGCAGTTACCGTGCACCTGCACAGGCCAGCGATTACCATAATAATTGATGCATGAAGGAGGGTAGCGCTAATGCAGGAAGCTGCAGAGTAAAGAATAGCGGCTAGTTCTTCGATTGGCTCCGTGCTTGCAGGGTGATCGGGTCGAAGATACCTGGTTGTGCACTCACAGGCAGGTCGTCCTCGGATGCTAGAGAGAGGGACGGTGGTACCACAACCCCAGCCGAGACGATCATTTTCAACGCCTCTTCCACGGTGAGGTCGGTGTCCCTGAGCTGCCCGGCAGGCACAATGAGCATGAAACCAGTGGTTGGGTTCGGCGCAGTCGGCACGAAGATGCTGTTGGCTGGCTCGAGGTCTGATCCCATGGGAACGTCTCCTGCTAAAAATCCAAGCGTCCAAATGCTCTTTCGGGGGTATTCTACCAAGACCACCCTTTTGAACCCGGCTTTGTCGGGCGAGGTCATGGTCTCCATCAGCTGATGGACCGGAGCGTAGATAGTCCGCACTAATGGTAAGCGCTCCAGTGCTTCTCGAGCTTGGTGGAGCAGTCGTTTGCCGACAACATTGGCTGCGATGGCACCGACACACCAAAGAATGATGAAGGTCAACAGAACCCCGAGCCCGGGAATGTGAAAATCGGGATCTCCCAAACGCCGGGCAAACTGACGTA
Source organism: uncultured Gemmatimonadaceae bacterium (assembly GCA_964401715.1). Taxonomy (GTDB): domain Bacteria; phylum Latescibacterota; class UBA2968; order UBA8231; family UBA8231; genus CAYNZV01. The sequence continues at coordinate 4,966 of CAYNZV010000038.1, forward strand.
TCAAAGGCGCGGAGAAACCGTCTGCCCAGCGGAACAATGTTACCACAACCCATATGGTAATCCACAGGGGTGCAATGATAGTGACCCCCGTCATGATGGTGGTGCGCAGCTTACCTATGAAACTGTGAAGACGGCCCCGCGGTTTGCTATCTTGCGACGGTCCCAGAGGATCGTCCAGTCCTTGCGTAGGTAATGCCATTCTATCTCCGGGAAATCGAGCGTCCAAAATATCCCTGCGAGGTTACGCAATGTCAAATTCTTCCATTGCCTGCGAATGGGCAAATCCAGTTCTTATCATCGGCGGCTTGCCCTGTACCACAACCGACCCCGTCCTGATTGAATCCCTGGAGCATATTTTTCGATGCCCGGCGAAGCCATTCTTCTTCTTAGTGGCGGCATGGACTCAGCCACCTGTCTTTGGTGGATGGCTGAGGAACAAAAGCTGCCAGTCTGCACGGTAAGTATCGACTATGGGCAGCGACATGCTGTCGAACTGGAATATGCAGAGTTTTTGAGTCGTACGGCTGGTGTCGCAGAACACCGGACTTTACTCATGGACTTGAGACAAGTTAGCAACAGCCCTCTCGTAGACGACACGGTAAAGACACCGGCGGCAAGCGCAAAGCTTCAAGCCCGTACTGTCGTTCCGTTGCGCAACATGCTGTTTGTCACCCTCGCAGCCGCCTACGCGGAGACCCTCGGGATAGACGAGATCTTTGTGGCCCCGGTGCGCGACGACTACGAGAGTTATCGCGATTGCCGCCGGGAGTTTTACGACTCCCTAGAAGGCAGTCTGAATCTAGGATCCACGAAAGATCGTTTGGTTAGGCTGCACACCCCCTTTGTTGACAAATGGAAGATCGAGGTGGTGGAGATCGGTCTTTCCCTTGGTGTGCCCTATGAGCTTACTCACACCTGCTACGAAGGAAAACGGCCGGCCTGTGGCATTTGCGACGCTTGTGTCGAACGCATCAGGGCGTTCAAAAAAAACCGCTCACCGGATCCACTGGAGTATGAGATCGAGGTCGACTGGGCTTCATGAGCGTGCTAGAGGAAATTCCCCCGGCTTCACCCGATCGGCTGCCGCACTGGAGTGACTCTGGGAAAGCACTAGAAATCAACGAGATTTTCTACTCGATCGAGGGAGAGGGGATGCGCGTCGGGCAACCTACGACTTTCGTGCGCTTAGCGCGGTGCAATCTCCGGTGCCGATTTTGCGACACCGAGTTCGACCGGTTTGATGAAATGAACATCGATCAGATCGTAGCCGGAGTCGAGACACATCCGGCGCCATGGGTCTGCTTAACAGGCGGAGAACCGTTGGGCCAGAACATCGAACCGCTTTGCACTGCACTGGGAAGCAAGGGATATCGGATTCACATAGAAACCAACGGAACCATCAGACCGGATCGCAATCTGTTCGAATGCATAGATCACTGGACGGTGTCGCCAAAGTGTTATCCAGTGGTGGACGGGTTTCAACGAATCGATGAACTCAAATACGTCGTCGGTCGCTCGTTCAAAGAGGATCGAGTGGAAGAGCATCTGTCCAGACGCGTATACCTGCAACCCGAATCATCGAAGCCCGAGTATGTGCAGAAGACGTTGGACATCCTCAAAAGACATCCACACTGGCGATTGTCCTGCCGCATTCATAAGGCTCTGGGTTTGCCTTGAGCTTCATCCACTCTCTAGGTAGATCCGTCGCTCTTCCTGACGGTACTCCTTTGCGCATGAACGGCACGCCAGCCTCAAGGCCGCGTCGGCAGCCGGAAGCTGCACGCCACACTGACATACCCAACTTCGTTGCTGCGCTGGTACTCCGTAGACTACCGCATGCGACACAACATCGCGGGTAACGACAGCTCCCGCCCCAACGAACGCATACTCCCCTATGGTTATTCCGCATACGATGGTGGCGTTGGCACCCAAGCTCGCGCCTTCGCTCACAACGGTCGACTTGAACTCGTCCTTGCGTTCGATGCGAGCGCGTGGATTGATGACGTTTGTGAAAACCACGGAAGGACCACAGAATACGCCATCGCCTATCATGACGCCACTGTATAACGATACGTTGTTCTGGATCTTGCAGTCATTGCCGATGACAACGTCTCGATCTACGTAAACGTTCTGACCCAGAATGCAGTTCGTGCCTATGCGTGAGCCCGCCATGACATGACAGAAATGCCAGATCCGCGTGTCTTTGCCAATCTCGCACGGTTGATCGATACAACTACTCTCGTGCGCAAAGTATTCGGAGTTATTCGTCATGGATGCGGTGATCGAGGCTTTGCGAATATACGCCCGAGCCAACGAACGAGCCACTACTGAGGCTTGATTGACATCCCCTTGGGCTGGTCGTAGACTATCGCACTGTTTTGAATACGCCACAACGCCGGACCACCTTTCAGGAGGGATTCCATGAAACTTGCAACGTTCTACGCTAACAAGACCGAATCCGTCGGAGCGGTGGTCGCCGACGACAAGATCGTCGTTGATCTAGCCGCGGCCGATCGGGCGTTGGCGCGCAAAGAAAAGCGCAAGCTGCATCCGTTCTTCACTGACATGCTGAGCCTGCTCGAAGCGGGCAACAAGGGTTTGAGCGCGGCAAAGAAAGCTGCCCAGCTGGCAACTGAGAAACTCGGTTCGCCGGCAAAAGCGGACGGAAAGACAAGCCACAACACGAGCCGCGTGAAGCTGCGCGCTCCTGTCCCCAACCCACGAAAGATCTTTTGCTTGGCGGGTAACTACCAAGACCACATCGAAGAGGGCGGAGGCAAGATGGCGATCCAAGACAAGGAGACGCCCCGTGTGTTCATGAAACCGCCGACCACCACGGTCATCAATCCCGGCGACAGTATTCTCATCCCGCCGGTGGCGCGGTCCATCGACTGGGAAGGGGAACTGTGTGTTGTGATGGGCCGCAAAGCCAAGAGCGTGAAAGCCAAGGATGCGCTCAAGTACGTCGCGGGCTACACCGTAATGAACGACGTTTCCGAGCGGGACCTGCTGATCCGCAATCGCACCGAAAGCCGGCCCCAGGACAAGTGGTTCGATTGGCTCAACGGAAAATGGCTGGATACCTTTGCACCTCAGGGACCATGGATCACCACCCGAGACGACATCCGGAATCCGCAAACGCTCGACATCAGCACCTATATCAATGGCGAACGTCGGCAGCACAACAACACGGGCCAGATGTTGTATCCGGTCGACATGATCATCGAATACATCTCCGCAATAATCACCCTAGAGCCGGGCGACCTCATCAGCACGGGCACCATCTCAGGTGTCGGCGCAACAACGGGCGAATTCATGAAACCGGGTCATACGGTGGAGATCGAGATCTCCAAGATCGGCATTCTGCGCAATAAGGTCGCAAAAAGCAAAAAATAGCCGGGCCAAAACGGCTGTACCGTAGCAAGGGAGCCGTCGGGTTCCGAACATGTACTGCGTGTAAAATCCCTGGGCGGGAGAGAGTCGGCATGGCTCCTCCCGCTTTTTCTAGGTAGCAACTTTGCAGAAACGTCGCCTCTTCCTGACCGCACTCTGTCACTTTTGCGTCGACAGTTACGCCACCCTGTTGGCACCCATCCTGCCGCTGATCAACGAACGCATGGGTTTGAGCTTAGCCTACGCCGGCGTACTCGGCATGATCGTGTCGTTGTGTAACCTCAGCCAACCGTTGATGGGATTTTGGGCGGACCGCATGTCGCGCCGGTACCTGGTAGTGGGCGGCGCTTTGCTGTGCGCCGTCTTCAGCCCGCTGCTCGGCGTCGCCCCGAATTACACAGTCCTGATCATCGTAATGGCGTTGGGCGGGGTGGGAGTTGCCGCCTTTCATCCACAGTCGTTTTCGCTGGCCGGAGATCTCAGCGGTAATCAACGCTCGTTTGGGTTATCGCTGTTCATCTTCGGGGGCACCCTGGCGCTAGGAATCAGCCCGTTGTGGGTACCGTATTACGCCACCGTTTTCGGTTTGGAACAATTGCCCTGGCTAAGCCTGCCGGGTATCGTGATCGCCCTTCTGGTATTTCGTTTTGTTCCGTTGCAGAATCCGACCGTAAACGAGAACAAGGGCTCAAGACTTTGGGACAACCTTGGACCACAGGCCTTACCCCTATTGCTCATTACCTTGGTCGTCATCGCCCGCTCGGTGACCGGCATTGGGTTCGGATTTTATCTGACAGTATTGGCCAAAGAACGCGGGCTTTCGCTGTTGCAAGGGGGTATTCTGCTGGCGATCTACAATGTTTCGGGCGTCGTGGGTAGCTTGGGGGTAGGTTATCTCGCAGACCGCATAGAGCCCAAACCGCTGGTTTGGGGGGCGCTCTTCCTGGCCTCGCCAGCCTTGTACTATTTCGTTGGTTCCACTAGTTTATTCAGTTACTTACTTTTGTTTATCGGCGGCGGTTTAATCGGGTCTTCAAACTCGGTACTCGTCGCGGTGGCCCAGGAACTCGCGCCAAAAAACTCGGGTTTGGCCTCCAGTCTGCCACTGGGCTTCAGCTGGGGTGTGGCTAGCCTCGCGTTGCCTTTCATAGGGTATGTAGCCGATCAAATCGGGGTTGCGGAGACCCTCAGGTACCTGTCGTTGTTCACCCTCCCAACCGCCGTCCTCGCCTTGTGGTTACCCAGACGCCCCAAGACCACTGCCCCAGTCATGACATAAAAATACCCCTGCCGAGTCGATCCCGGCAGGGGACACCTATCCCCAAGGAGGACTTAGGAGACTTAGGACCAATACCTGGCCCACATAATTATGATCGGCACGGGCGGTTAAACGTTGAGGAAATTTGTCAGAAGGACGAACTACGCGATGGGACTAGCCCGTCTTGAGCCCCAAGCGGGCAACGGATCACACCGCGGTTCCGCAGATCGCGACGTATTTCTCGAACAGAAACGCATATATAGAAACAAAATCTTCGCGGCCGTTATCCCGGTTGTAGAAATAGCAGAACGGATTCGGATTCAGTTCTAGGATGCTGTACCCATCGGGTCCGTCGATTAGATCGATGGCGTAAAACCCAAGATCGATCACTTCTGACACACGTCGGGTCAATTCTTCCATGTCCCGCAGTCGCCGCGTATCGATCACCTTGACGGCGCTTCCTGAAGATTGGTGCAGCGGGTTGAGGTCACCTTTCGAAAGATCTTCTTCGCACTGTTTCTCGTACGCCAACAGTAACTCGCCTTGACTGGCCACCAATCGGAACTCGGGTCCGCGAATATAGGACTGGATCAACAGGATGTTGTCGAGCTGCCCGCTGTTTTCGAACAATATTTGCATCCTGGCACGCATTGACTTCCGGTCGTGCTCTAAGAACACCCCTTGCGATACCGAACTGCGGTGCCGTTTCACCAAAACCGGGTAAGAGAATCGCAACTCGATATCGTCGACCGCCTCGTCTATGGATTGATGATTCTTGTAGCGATTGAAACGATCGTCGGCAAACGGATTGAAGATTTGCGCAGTAGACGGAGTGGGTAATCCCGAAAGCCTGAACAACTCGTACTGATACCCTTTATCCTCAGCAAGACGGGCACTGACGTAGTCGTTGAATGGGTGTTTGTTGCGCAGGAAATAGAGCGGTCGTCGTGGCGTCCGCACCACGAACACGTTGTCGTTGTCGGTGGCCCGTTCGCATTCGTAGCCGCAGCGCTGGCTGGCCATGGCGATGCAGGTGAGGCTCTCCAACGGCACCTCTTCACTAATGCCTTCCCGCTCCAGCGGCAGGTTGAAGTACTCTCGAGCGCGAGCGACCAAGTGCAGCGAGCCAGTTATGCACAGAAACTTCTCCCTATCGAGACTATCGATCGCTTGCCTGAACGCTTGCGTCCAAGAGTTTATTTTTACGTAGTCCAGCGTCGCCGGCACACCTCGTTCGAGAGTTTCTAGATTGAGCGCCTTGGGATGGTCAGAGGAGGTCAGAATGATGCGCTCAGCCAATGGTTCCAACGCCGACAAAATGCCACCGGCGTCGTGTCCGTGGTTGACCCCCACGACAAACGTCCAATTTGGAGCGATTTGGCGAAGGTCGGCAGCGAGCGTATTCGCCGCGGCAGGATTGTGAGCACCATCTAGGAGGACGTAGGGTTTCTTTTTTGCCTCCTCGAAGCGACCCGGCCAGTAGTGGCTTCTGATGGCGGGGTGAGCGACTTGGTAGTCCAGCCGGCCACCCAACAATATTCGTGTTGCGTTCAAAGCCAGATTGGCGTTTTCCAAAAAGAAACGTGGTCGGCGCTGGTCGGCTACCCTCGAATTGACGTCGGTTACACCGACTTCATCACTATCGGAAAGCCTCAGGGTGACCCCTTCCCGATCGCAGTACGAGCGCAAGAATGCCAACACCGAAGGATCCTGTAGTGGCGTTGTCAACAAAGTTTTGCCAGCCCGAGAAACGCACACTTTCTCCGCTGCAATCTTCAGAAGGTCGTTGCCGAGGACTTCAACATGATCGAGGACAATGGGGGTGACAACCGCCAACTCCGAATCCCAAGCGTTGGTGGCATCGTAGCGGCCCCCGAGACCTACCTCGAAGACGCCATACTGCACGCCTGCTGAGCGGAAGAAATGGGCTGCCAAGGCGGTAACCGCCTCGAACTTGCTGAAGACACCGTGTCCGTCCTTTTCGAACTCACGGGTTTGATCGTAAAAGAAACTGGTCGCCTCCGACCACCCGTCGCGATCGATCAACGCTCCCTGTACTTGGATGCGCTCGCGCAGCGTGTGTAAATGCGGTTGGGTGTAGAGGCCAACTTCGAATCCCGAAGCCTTGAAGATAGCGGCAATAAGACTGGCCACCGTCCCTTTTCCGTTTGACCCGCCGACGATCACCGAGTGAAAACTCTCTTGTGGATCACCGAGCCGTTTAAGCAGCTGCCGCATGCGAGGCAAATACCCCTCCATGGGACCCAAGTACGGTCTCCCAGTCTCCCAGTCGGGCAAGGTGTCTAGGTATCTCTTGCTGTGGAAGTAATCCATGACCGTAAACCGATCGCTTTAGCCACCGCGAGTATGCATCTCGCGATGCGGATCTTTACGTAGCTGATCGATCTGATACAGCGCCCCGCGCTGGGCAGTTGTACGTCGCAACTCGGCACCGCGATCCTGGCGCTGGCACCAAGCATTGCGAATCAATTCTTCCAGACCGGAGGCGGTGGCTCCGTCGCGAAGCACCTCGCGCAAGTTGAATCCATTCTGTGCGTAGAGGCACAAATACCACATGCCATCGGCAGTCAGACGACTGCGATTACAGCTGCGACAGAAGGGATCCGTAACCGACGAAATGATGCCGAAATGCTGGCCATCAGCAAGCGCGAAACGGCGGGCGGGCGCAGGCCCTCGGTCGTCGACGACTTCGATCGGGCCGTGGCGATCCTCAAGCTTTTTCAAGATCTCCGCACCGCTAACCACTTGCTCTTGGCTCCAACGGGTGGCACCACCCACATCCATGTACTCGATGAACCGTATCTCAGCACCGACACACTTGCCGAACTGCAACAATTCTGCCAGTTCGTCATCGTTGAAACCTCGCATTACCACCACGTTTATTTTCAGCCCGTCAAAACCGACGGCTGCGGCTTGTTCGATGCCGTCCAGTATCTTCCGCAGATCATTTCGACGCGTGAGTTGCTCAAACCTATCGGGGCGCAAAGAGTCGAGACTGACGGTGACGCGATCAAGACCGGCGGTTCGCAGACGTTCCGCCCAGCGGTGCAACTGGGTGCCGTTGGTAGTCAAGGCGATCTCTTCGATAGCGGGGATACATCGCAATCGAACGATCAATTGGTCGATGTCGGCTCTCAGCAGCGGTTCGCCACCGGTGAGGCGGACACGGCTAACACCCAGTCCGGCAAAGCTATCCACCAACGTCGTTATCTCGTCGAAGGTGAGGATGTCAGACGAGGGTAACCAAGTATATTCCGGCTCCGGCATGCAGTAGGAACAGCGCAGATCGCAGCGATCGATAACCGAGACCCGCAAGCTGTTGAGCGACCGACCGAAGTTATCTAGTAGCTTTCCAGAGGAAGGGGCGTGCACTTCTGCGGTCATCGATGGGAGAATTGCGTCAATCGCAACGCCAAGACTAGTGATCTATGAGCCTGCGGTATTGCCATTAGCCTAGGACCATCGAAGGTGTTCGCGCGGAGTCCGTCGAGTTGCCATCCGACTGGTGCACCTAGCTTAAAACGAGAATAAATATAGGGATTAGCCTCCCTCTAGCAATGCTACAGAAACCGTCAATTCCTTGCGGGAGCCTTGCAGCCAATTCATATTTACCGCCTGTTGTGCCCGAGCACCGATCCCTTTCACGTGCTATAATTGATGCGATGAATGAACTTACCTTCAATCTGGAGAACATCGCTGCCGGCCATGGATACCACCTCGCCGTTACCGGCATGGCGATCGTATTTGTCACCCTGATGTTGATCAGCCTGTTTATCCGCGGGTTGCCGCGAGCTTTGGAATTGGCTGGCCATTTGTTTCCCTCCGCGGAGGAAGCACACTCCACCGTGGCGAACCCGGTTCCCGAAGACAGACCTGAGCTTATTGCTGCCATTGGTTTTGCACTACACAAGGGTACTCAGTCTTGAACATTCTTCTAGATTTTCTCGGCACCACCGGATTTGCCACCATGACCTCGGGCAATCTGTTGATGATTGTAATTGGCATCGTGTTCGTTAGTCTGGCAATCATCAAGGATTATGAACCCTTGCTTTTGTTGCCGATCGGTTTTGGCATGGTAGTGGGCAACATCACCTCGATTCCCAGTATGGCACTGGGCGTGTACGATCAAGGTAGCGTACTGCACTACATCTACTTTGGCGTGTCGCAGGGTATTTTCCCGCCGTTGATCTTTCTCGGCATTGGTGCCATGACCGATTTTTCCACCATGCTCGCCAATCCCAAGCTCGTGCTCTTGGGAGCGGCAGCTCAGATCGGCATTTTTCTGACGCTGATCGGCGCTTTGTATCTCGGGTTCACTCCGGCTGAATCGGGAGCGATCGGCATCATCGGTGGCGCTGATGGGCCCACGGCAATATTTCTGTCCGCTAAGCTCGCGCCGCACCTACTGGGTGCCATCGCCATTGCCGCCTACTCCTACATGGCTTTGGTGCCGGTGATTCAACCTCCAATCATGAAGCTTCTGACAACGCGAAACGAACGGCTCATTCAAATGCAAGCGCCAAGGCGGGCAAACAAACGGGAGAAGATCATCTTTCCGATCGTTGCTTTCCTGATCGCCGCTCTGATCGCACCTGGGTCGATCGCTTTGGTTGGCATGCTCTTCTTCGGCAATTTATTGAAGGAGAGTGGGGTTACTGAACGTCTCGCTGCCACGGCGCGTACTGCGATGGTCGACATCGTCACTATACTATTGGGTTTTTCGGTCGGTGCCAGCACCCAAGCGCAGACCTTCTTGAATACGCAGTCCGTGCTGATCTTCGGACTCGGTGCTTTGTCTTTTGCCATTGCTACTGCCGGCGGAGTGCTCTTCGCGAAATTCATGAATCTGTTTCTCAAGGAAAAGATCAATCCACTGATCGGCGCTGCTGGCGTTTCAGCGGTGCCCGATTCAGCTCGTGTGGTACAGATGGTTGGCCAGCAGGAAGATCCACACAACTTCCTGCTCATGCATGCGATGGCGCCCAACGTAGCCGGAGTCATCGGATCGGCCATCGGCGCTGGGGTCTTGTGGTCGGTGCTGGTGAAGTGAGAACAACGCGATGTCAATGAATTTTTCTGGAAAAGAGAGAGCGACGTGAGTAAAAAGGTACGTTTCATGTGTACGGCGTTTCGCGACGGCCTGCAATCTACCTACGGGGGTCGTGCCTTCCGCGAGGATTACCTGCCTGCGGTGGAAGCGGCCCGTGACGCCGGCATCAATTACTTCGAGGCAGGTGGCGGGGCGCTGTTTCAGTCGCCGATTTTTTACTGTCGAGAAAACTCGTTCGAAACCATGGACTCTTTTCGCGTCGCTGCCGGACCCGATGCCGAGCTGCAGACACTGGCACGGGGAGTCAATGTCGTCTGTCTCGATTCCCAACCCAGCGACATCATACAGATGCACGCACAGCTGTTCAAGAAACACGGTATCGACACGATTCGAAACTTCGATGCCCTCAACGACGTGGAAAACCTAGTCTACAGCGGCCAGTGCATCGTCGACGCCGGACTGAAACATCAGGTGTGCGTTACCATGATGGAGCTTCCCCCTGGCTGCGAAGGGGCGCACGACCCCGAGTTCTATGTTGGCACCGTGCGCAAGATCCTCGATTCGGGCGTGCCGTTCGACTCCATTTGTTTCAAGGATGCGTCCGGCACGGCGGTACCACTCAAGGTGCACGAGACTATTCAACAAGTGCGCAAGATCGTTCCTGGTGAAACTATTATCCACTTCCATACCCACGAGACCGCAGGCATAAGCATTGCCGCTAATATGGCCGCATTGGATGCCGGCGCCAATGCCATCGACCTATCGCTGGCACCTTGTTCGGGAGGCACCTGCCAACCGGACGTCGTTGTTATGTGCCATGCTCTGCGTGAATCCCAACACGAACTGGACATTGACATCGACAAGGTGCGAGAGGTCGAGCAAGTCTACCAGGACTGCATGAGCGACTACCAACTTCCTCCGGAAGCGCTTGCTGTGGATCCCCGCATCGTCTGGAGTCCGATGCCAGGTGGAGCTTTGACGGCAAACACGCAGATGCTGCGCGACAACAACATCCTCGATCGTTATTCAGACATGATCAAGGCAATGAGCGAAGTGGTCATGCGGGGCGGATTCGGAACCTCTGTCACTCCGGTCTCCCAGTTCTACTTCCAACAGGCATTCAACAATGTGATGTTCGGACCGTGGGAGCGTATTGCCGAGGGGTACGGCAAGATGGTGCTTGGCTATTTTGGCAAAACCCCGGTGTCGCCGGATCCAGAGATCGTCAATCTCGCCGCCGACGCCCTCGGCCTGAAACCGACGGAACGTTCTCCTCGAGATATTGACGACGAGGATCCGAACAAAGGGATCGAAGCTGCGCGTAAACGATTGCAAGAGGAAACGATACCGGACACCGACGAGAATATTTTCATCGCTGCTGCCTGTGGCGAGAAAGGGATCACATTCCTCAAGGACGAGGGCGAGATTGGGGTGCGCAAAGAATCGCAGCAGCCGGCAACTCAGGTAGTCACTTCAACCCCAAAACAGGCGGCGGGAAAACAATCCACGGAAACACCGAGCACAGCGGCCGCTGCCAAACCGGAAGGCCCATCGTCGTATACCCTGTCAGTGAATGGCAAAAAGTATGCCCTGGTGGTAGACGAGAATCGGGTTGTGGTCGATGGGAAGGAGTTCGATGTCCATCTTCAAAGCGAAGAGGTGGCAGCTCCGATGCCTACCGCGCCATCAGCAGCGACTGAGGGAACTCCGGTCAACGCCCAGATGCCCGGCAAGGTGATCCGTCTGAACGTGGCCATCGGCAACCGCGTAGAGTCCGGTCAGGCATTGATGATCGTGGAAGCTATGAAGATGGAAATGCCGATCAACACCCCGATTGGTGGAACAGTAATCAACATTTCGGTGCAAAGTGGCGAACAGGTCGCTACTGGACAGCTTCTAGCGTCAATAGGTTGATCCGGTTAGCTGTCCCGAACAAGCTCTACGTCTCCTGACCAAACTTCCGACAGTTTGCCGTCCACGCGTCGCAATAGCATCTGACCGCGCTCGCCGAAACCCTCGATAATCCCCCGCACGGAGTTGTCGCCATCGCCAATCTCCGCTTCGGTGCCGAGGCCGTAACAACGTTCGCGCCACGCTGTTTCTATGGCAGCAAAACCACCGTGCTTCCACCGTCCGCACCAGTTCGCGAGTGACCCCAGCAAGTTTTGCAGAACCTCATCTACTGAATGCGTGTGCCCGGTTTCCAAAAGCATGGAGGTCGTCGGCCGATCGATTACCGCAGCCACCTTGTCACCCATATTGACATTCAACCCGATCCCGAGCACTACAGGAGGACCGTTTGGTGTAACGTTTTCGGGTCGACTCGAATCCGAGCCCTCATTACCGTGAGGCATCTCGGCCAGAATACCACAGATCTTGCGACCACCCACCAACACGTCATTGGGCCATTTGGTTTGCGCTTCCAGTTTGAAGTCCCTCAACAACTCCGCGACAGCCAGCGCCGCAGCCATCGGAAGGCTGGTCAGATCGAAGCGGTTGCGGTAATTGATCACCGACGAAAACGCTAGATCGCGACCGGTCTCGCTTATCCAACGACGGTCGAAGCGACCTCGGCCCGAGGTTTGTTCGCGGACAGCAAGTACGTACCCTTCGGGCAACTTTTGACGGTTGCACTCTTCGAGCAGCGTTGCATTGGTCGATGCCAGGCGCTGGCGCCACATGGGCTCTAGGAATTGCATGCGTTAGCAGATATCGAGAACAAAGTTTACAGGCCACAATCGTCAGGAAAACTCAATTTCGAGTCAGCTGGCGGTATTTGATCCGTTGGGGTGTGGCGACATCATCCCCTAAGTTTTTGCGCTGCCAATCCTCGTATTCCGAATAGTTTCCCTCAAACCATTTGACCCGGCTGTCTCCCTCGAACGCGAGAATATGGGTGGCGATGCGGTCGAGAAACCATCGGTCGTGGCTGATTATGACCGCGCACCCAGCGAAGTTCTCCAACCCTTCTTCCAACGCCCGCATGGTGTTCACATCCAGATCGTTGGTGGGTTCGTCCAGAAGCAAGACGTTGGCACCTTGCCTGAGCATTTTGGCCAGGTGTACCCGATTGCGTTCGCCACCGGACAAGGTGCCCACTTTCTTCTGCTGATCTCCTCCGGTGAAATTGAAGTGCCCGACGTAGGCCCTGGAGTTGACCTTGCCGTCGCCCAGATAGATCTCGTCCTCGCCTCCGGAGATCTCCTCCCATACCGTGTTCTCTCCCACCAGACTGTCGCGGCTTTGATCCACATATGCGAGCTCCACCGTATCTCCCAATCGCAGCGAGCCGCTGTCGGCGATTTCCTGTCCGGTGATTAATCTGAAGAGGGTCGTCTTTCCCGCGCCATTGGGACCGATTACACCGACGATACCACCTGGTGGCAGCGCGAACGACATTCCCTCGAAGATGATTCGTTCGCTGTAGTTTTTCCCCAGATTATTGGCTTCGATCACCAAGTTTCCTAGGCGCGGACCCGGCGGGATGTAGATCTCTAAGTCGGTGGCGCGCTTTTCCAATTCTTGATTCAGCAGATCTTCATAGGCACGGATACGTGCTTTGCTCTTCGTTTGGCGCGCTTTGGGTGCCATGCGAATCCACTCCAGTTCGCGCTCGAGCGTCTTCTGCCGTTCACTTTCTACCTTTTCTTCCTGTTGCAGGCGTGCCCGCTTTTGCTCCAGCCAAGAAGAGTAATTCCCCTTCCACGGAATGCCCTCTCCCCGATCCAGCTCGAGAATCCAACCCGCGACATTGTCGAGGAAATAACGATCGTGGGTAACGGCGATCACGGTTCCCTGATATTGCTGTAGATGGCGCTCTAACCAAGCTACTGACTCCGCATCTAGATGATTGGTGGGCTCGTCCAGCAGTAGGATGTCCGGGTTGAGCAACAACAACCGACACAGAGCAACCCGCCGCCGCTCTCCGCCAGAGATTACGTCGACCTTGACGTTTTCTGGCGGGCACCGCAACGCATCCATCGCCATTTCCAAACGGCTGTCCAAATCCCAAGCATTGAGGACGTCCAGCTTCTCTTGTACGGCGGCTTGGCGTTCGATGAGAGCGTTCATTTCCTCATCGGACATGGGCTCTGAAAACTGGTTGTTAATCTGATCGAACTCCTTCACCAAATCCACCGTTTCCTGCACCCCTTCTTCAACGATCTCGCGGACTGTGCGCCCGGCTTCGAGCTGGGGTTCCTGTTCCAAGAACCCGACGGTGTATCCTGGGGCCAGTACGGTCTCCCCTTCAAACTCGGTGTCCACGCCAGCCATGATCTTCAACAAGGAGCTCTTGCCCGATCCGTTGAGCCCCAGGACACCGATCTTGGCACCGTAGAAATAGGACAGATAGATCCCTTTCAGCACCGGATTCTTGTTGTGGTTCTTACCGACGCCAATCATCGAATAGATCACTTTATCTGGTGCGTCACTCATGGCTTCTCCGTTTTGGGGTACCGATGCCGGCATTGGAATCGTAAGCTCTGAACACGATTTCCAGATCCCTCTTCGCTCGCGCAAGGTTTGAGTATGGTCGCGACGACGGATCTTCGAGGCAGTGCACAAACTCCCGGGTCATAGCCCGAAAACCCATTAAATCGCTCAGGTTAGGCGGATACATCGCCGTGTGTTTACCGCGAACCACGGTGTAAAGTCCGTTGCTTTCGAACGCGACGCGGCCGTTGGTGCCCTCGATTCTGGAGTGTTGCAGCAAGCCTTTGGTCAGACTGGGAACGTTCCAAGCGTACTTCAAGGAAGCCTCTACCCCATTGGCATAGGTCAACTGCAGCTCACAATGTCGTTCCGGCTCGTTTTCATCAATCTGGTCAGGAAAGTCGGCGGTGAGGGATGTTAAGTGATCGTCTACGATATCCCCTATCAACGCCACAAAGTGAATCCCTCCCTCGAGCAGCGAACCGTGATTCGTACGCCAGCCAGTCGAAGTTTGTTTAAACAGCTTCTTCACATCTACTCGCTCGACGGCACCGACAAGGTCAGCGGCCAACAAATTCTTGACCTTCCGTAGTGACGGTTTATAGTAATAGTTCTCGGCTATCATCAGGAAGCTTTGGGACATCTGGCTATTGGCTACGGCCTCTATCTCCGCCAGCTCCGGCGCTGAAATGCAAAGCGGCTTTTCTACCAAAACTGACTTTCCTGCCCGCAGCGCCGCAACCGTTTGAGTACAGTGGAACTCGGGCGGAGTAGCCAGAATCAGAGCATCGATTCTGTCGTTTCTCAATACCTCGTCAAATTGTTCGATCACTCCAACCCCTCCCATACGACGGTTGAGGTTTTCGGCCGATACTTTAGACCTGTTGTGAAAGTAGAGCTTCGCTGCCCCCTGTAGGTTCTTCGCGTGCATCTGGCCGATCCGACCACAGCCAGTGATACAGATGTTTTTCATGTCATTCAGGCTTCGGTGGCGGTAATAAGGCTGGCCACGCGCAGCGCATTGGCGGCGATGGTAATGCTTGGATTCACACCACCGGAGGTCGGCATGAAGCTGCCGTCAACCACAAACACGTTGTCGGTGCCGCGCAACCGACAATTGCTATCAAGCACGCTCTCGTCTTTGTCATTGCCGAAGCGCAGGGTGCCCACGGCGTGGGAGAAAGTGTCGATGTCGTGGGTAAACGACACCAATCCTCCGGCCGCTCGTAACACCCGTTTCGCTCGACGCACAAGGTAGTCTCGCCGTTCCATGTCGCGGACCGAATAGGCATGATCGGCCTTGACGATTTGGAGGCCGTACTCGTCCCGCTCCGAAGCCAGCGAAACGCGATTGTTCAGCTGCGGTTCGTCTTCGGCGATGCAAAGCAGGTTTTGGATGCGACGAGATGCCAGGGACGCCAGTCGTTTCAACCCACTGGGTGCATAGTGATACAACACATCGGGCGATGGTGTGTAAATGTCTTGAATCACTCCAACGGCGGTGCCGTGAGCTGGGCGCAGATCTTCGTAGAAATCGGTGAAACAGAGTTGCTTATGAAACAGGTTATCGGGATTGGTTGCTCGAGGGAACAGATAACTGGCGACGGCGTTGCAATGACGCATCAGACACCGACCGAAAAATCTATGATCACTGCCCAACCCAGATCGCTGCAGCAAACCAGGACTGTGCAATGCACCGGCACCGACAAGCACGATACCAGCGCCAACCGAAAAACGTTCCTTGCTCTCCTTGCCGACGAAAACAACCCTGTCGACCTTGCCCCGGTCTGCCTGCAATTCAGCGACGATGGCCCCAGCTACGATCTCCAATCCGAACTCCTGGGCCCGCTTGAGAACGGTGACGGACAGGTCGTTTTTTGCTTCGATACGACAGGGAAATCCGTCGCAGGTATTGCACTTGATACACAGTCTTCGTCCCGGGTCGGTGAAATTGATTGCCAGCGGAATTTTAAATGGGGCGTAGCCCAGCCGCTTCGCCGCCTTGTAGATCCGCTCTGCGGGCGGAGAAAGTAGTGGGCTCGGTTTTGGGTAAGGTTGAGAACGTGGCGGTCCGTCGAGGTCGGCGCCTGATTCGCCGTGGACCATCAGCAATTGCTCTGCCTGGCTGTAAAAGGGCTCGAGCTCTTCGTAATCGATCGGCCAAGCAGCAAAATCGGTTTTACGCAGGCGCAATGACGCCCCTCCGTAAAACACGGAAAGCCCGCCTACTACCTCGTTGGAGAATAGCGGTTCATAATCGACGGCACCGTACTGCTTGACCAAGAGGGGTGCTTTGCTTCGGTAACGTTGCTTGAGTAGGATCTCGCGTTGGTTCCAATCGAGTTCATCCCGTTGCGCCCATCCACCGCGTTCGACAAGGACCGTCTGCAAACCAGCCTTTGCGAGTATATAAGCCGTCAGCGATCCGCCAAATCCGGATCCGACAACGACAGCATCATAATAATCCGATTTCATTTAGATAGACAATGACCAACACCGCCATAATCGCCAATGCCATGTAGTGGTACTTCTCGCGGCTGTCGACGAACTCTTGAATTCGTTGCAGATCGGGTCGAAACTTCCCCGACATATTGCGCTGAATGAAGGTTTTGTAGTACTCGATGGCAAACCGTTCCAGGCCGCCGTTCATATAGATCAGGAAACCGACATGTAGCGGATCGAGGGGATCGGTGAGAAGGTAGAGTAGGGGTGACAACAGGGCAAGAACTGCGCCTGAGCGTTGGAACTTCAGCCACTTGAACCCTTCGAAAGGGGCGTCTTTATAAGCTCCTCCTAAAGCAACCAACGATCCGGTGAGATAGGCGATGATCAGGTAGCCAAAGAAGCTGTCCACCTCGACTTCTATGAGCAAAAGACTGAATACAGCAGCGACGATAAGGACACCTGCAGCATAGCGCAGGGCATCGCTGTCCACGTGACGTCCGAAGAAGGTTATCCGCGAGGGAACGAAATACTTGCTCTGGTCCTCGGTGCGAAAAAACCCTTTGTAGAGCTCGGCGATAAAACGCTCGATGCCCATGATCAGGAAAAAGACTTGCACAACACCAAGCTGCCGCAGGTGCTCGCCAAAGTAGGGAATGAAATAGAGGGCGATCAGGATGGCGACGTTGAAGTAGATGCTACGAGGAAACGTTCCGGGTTTGAAACGCTCGTAAGGAGAGTCTTTGAAAGCGCCCCAAAGTGAGGTGTACAAGCCCGAAATGATTGTGACTGCCAGCGTCAGTGGAAAATTCATGGTTGCGAATCGGCCGAGGGAGGGCGCCCAACGGGGTTGATGACAGTATACTTCTCTCCCCGTGGGTATGTTGAAGCGACAATATTACTCGCTTTGCTGTTTGCCGGCAAACTCACAAACCTAACGCCGCCGTTTCTTGCCAAACAAAGTGGATGCTCTATTTTTGCTCCCCGTCCGGAGGTGAACCCATGCGCTTAGGAATTGTCGGAATGATGCCTTCCGACGTGGAAGAAGTCAGTACCAAGCATCTTGAGGCAGTGCGCGAGCTCGACTTAACCGGAATCAGCATCGGTCAAGGTCGCGAGCAGCTCTTCAGCACCGATGATGCGGCGTGTAAACGATTGAGATCACTCGTTTCCGACTTCGGCATGGATTTGGTGCAGTTCAATGTGGGATTTGGTGAATGTCTTTTTCATCCCCAGCAGGAGATCCGAAACCGGGCGCTCGAAACCATCGAGCGCGGCATCGAAGTAAGCAAAGAGATGGGGGCGCACGTATGTCTCATTCGTCCCGGCAGCATGGGAGCGAGTCCGTACGCCATTTCGCTCGAAAATAGGAAACCAGGATGCCCGGATCGTCTTGTGGACACTCTCGGCAAGGTGGCACGCAAAGCGGAGACTGAGGGCGCTCGCGTCGTCGTCGAAACACACGCGGTTACATTGATGGATTCGCCGGAAACCAACTGTGAGTTCCTCGAACGAGTCGGATCGAGCTCGATGGGTGTGGTGATGGATTACGTGAATCATTTTCAATCTTTGGAGCAGGTCTACGAAAGCACGGAACGGCTCAAACATATCTTTGCGCTTATGGGTCCCATTGCACCGGTCGGTCATTGCAAGGATATCAGGTTCGGCGACGGTCTCGTGATCCACATTGATGAGGAAGTGCCCGGTGACGGCGTGTTGGATCTGGAGACCGCATTGCGCTGCTGGCACGAGTTGCGCCCGGACGGATACATGTTACTCGAACACCTGCCCGATGAGTTGTATCCCCGTGCCAGCGCCAATGTGCATCGCATCGCGGAACAGGCAAACATCGAAATTTACTGAGGAGAGCTATGATCGATCCCCATGGAGCAAAAGAACTGAAACCGTTGTATGTGAGCGACGACACCCGACGGCAATCGTTAATCGACGAAGCAACCGACCTGCCCGCCATCGTCGTCGCTTCTGGAGCCGCCGCGTCGGCAGTTATGCTGGCATGCGGTTATTTCACGCCTTTGACCGGTTACATGAACCTCGAGACAGCACGATCGGTCGCGGCGGAGCTGAAGCTCGATGATGGCCTGTTGTGGCCAGTGCCGGTGCTCAACCTCGTCACCGCCTCCGACCTACCCGCAGGCATCGACGTGGGATCGCGCGTGGCGCTGCTCGATCCGAACGTGGAGGGGCAACCCCTGTTGGCGATTCAAACTATCGAGGCAATCGAGAGTCTCTCAAGCGACGACCGGCAGAGCATCATCGCCAACACGTTCCGCACGGATGACCCGACGCACCCAGGCGTGGCGGCGTTCAACTCCATGGGCGATCTAGCGCTTTCCGGTCCGATCGAAGTAATGAATTATTCTTATTTTCGCGATGACTTTCCCGATACCTTCCGCACAGCCGGCGAAATCAGAGAGGAGTTCGCCAGCAGAGGTTGGAATTCGGTGGTTGCATTTCAGACCCGCAATCCGATGCACCGCGCCCACGAAGAGCTTTGTCGCATGGCCCAGGAAGCGGTAGATGCAGATGGTATCCTGATCCACATGCTGCTGGGCAAACTCAAGGCGGGAGACATTCCGGCTCCGGTCCGCGATGCTTCGATTCGCAAAATGGTGGATCTCTATTTTCCTTCGAACTCGGTGATGATCGCAGGTTACGGTTTCGATATGTTATACGCCGGACCTCGAGAGGCGGTACTACACGCAATCTTTCGGCAGAACGCTGGATGCAGTCACCTGATCGTCGGTCGCGATCACGCCGGTGTCGGCGACTACTATGGACCGTTCGACGCCCAGACGATCTTCGACGAAATTGCCGACGGTGCTCTGAAGATCGAGATATTCCGCGGCGACCACACGGTTTGGTGCAACGCTTGCGACAAAGTGGTGATGATGCGGGACTGCCCTCACGGCTCGGACGATTATCTCATGCTTTCCGGCACCAAGGTGAGGGAATTGCTGGCCGCGGGTGAAACTTTACCCGTCGAGTTTGCCCGTCCTGAAGTCGCCGAGATCCTCATGGAGTACTACCAGACTCAATCGTAGGTCGTCACGTGGTCGTCCAGGACCGGGTCCTCAAGAGTTGCGAACTCCACGTGCACCTTGGTGGCTGTCTCTATGCCGACGACCTGTTGGATCTGTGTTCCGACCAAGCTGAGAAAATCGATTGGACGCTTTACGCCGACTCTTACGAGCAGGCCTACGGTAAACAGCCAGATCCGCCCGCGCTGATCGCTGCGGCCCTCGAGGGGGCTGAAGGGTACGATCGATTCCGTCGGCATTACGTGGTGGGTCCAGAGGATGGTGGCGATTTTGCTCGCTTCCAGGCAAAGTTCAACCTCGCCATTTGCGTCTACCGGCACTGGCATCGACTCGGACGGGAAGACGAGATGGTGCGCAGGCTGATCGAGCGCTTGCGCACACAGGATTTGGAATACGTCGAGGTACGTGCCATGACCGGCTCCGCCACTGGTGATCCGATCGAATTTCTCGATTTCCATCAAACCAACGCCAAGATTATTCGCGAATGCTCGGGACGCGGCTTCGAAGGCCGTTACATTGTCAGTCTCCCACGCTGGGAACCGATCGAGGCATTGAAGGTTGTAGAAAAGCTACTGCAAGATTCTCCCGAACTCGTTCCCACCATCGTCGGCGTTGACTTTTGCCACTTCGAAGAAGGGTATCCACCCAAAACGACCCGCCCGTTCTTTGAGCACCTAAAGGCGTTTAACGCCCGCCATCCAGAAAGGGCATTGGATGTGACCTATCATGTCGGTGAGGTCTTTTTCGACAAATCGTTGGAGAGTGCCGTCCGTTGGGTGCACGAAGCGGCCGAGCTAGGAGCCCGACGTCTAGGTCACGCGCTTGCGCTGGGCATGGATCCAGAAGTGGCCGTGTCGCGGTTGCCGGGTGCGCACGAGTCGGAACCGGCGAGCGAACGGGTCGATCAGATCAATTACGATCTCGAAAACAAAACCTTGCTCGAAGCGACTGGTGTGGAAGTGGACGTGAAAAATCTTCAGGCGGAGCTCGAGGAGCTTTGCCATGTCGATCCGGCGACCTCAATATCGCGTAGTTATTCCTTCGAGCGCCTGGAAGAAGTGCGCCACCGGCAGAACATGGTGTTGCGGCGACTGGAGGAATTGGGAACGGTGGTGGAATCCTGTCCGACGTCGAACCTGCGGATAGCCAGCTTGCCCGCTCCGCAAGCTCACCCGTTAACTCGCTTCGTCGACGCCGGCGTTCAAGTGGTCATCGGTGCTGACGACCCCGGTCTGTTCGACATCACACTAGCAAGCGAGGTCGATTGGGCGTTGGACCACACCTCTGTTGAACCGGCGGAGCTGGTCAAACGCTTGGGAGATCCCCGTCGTCACCGCCTTGACGCCAAGCGACCCGCATAGACAACCCTCCGGTCAACGATCTAGTCCGTCCAGCTTTATCCGTCCACTGGCGATCTGCTGCAGGGTCTCGGCATAGAGTTGATGCTCCACCTTCAAGACCCGTGCCGCCAACGTCTCGCTGGTGTCGTCTTCATGCACCGGAACAGAACGCTGACTCAGAATGGGGCCGGTGTCATACTCCGCGTCTACGAGGTGAACAGTGGCGCCACTTTCAGATTCGCCCGCCGCCAGAACCGCCTCGTGAACCACATCACCGTAGTACCCTTTGCCGCCGAACTTGGGCAGCAACGCAGGATGGATGTTGAGGATGCGACCGTCGAAAGCGTCCAGGATTTGCGGTCCCAAGCGCTTCATATAGCCGCACATACAGACGACCTCGACACCGTAGGCGGTCAGGGTCGCACAGATCTTCTGGTCGAGGCGGCCGGGTTGCGGATCTGTCCAGCTGCTCAAGTGGAACGCCGGTATTCCTGCTCCGCGCGCCCGGAGCAGGGCGCCCGAGGAGGAGTTGTTGCTTAACACCACTCGAGGTTCGGCTTGCAGGGTGGCGCATGCGCAGGCATCGAGAATAGCCTGAAGGTTGGTGCCGCCATGAGAGGCGAGAAGTCCCAGCCGCAGTTTGGCGGTCATAATACGGGGTATGAGGGTATGCTCCCAAGGACGGGGAACTGGTACCTACACCGAAAAACCACCATGGCAAACTATCTCACAGAATTTCCAACACCTGCTCGGGCGGACGCCCCATCCGAGCCTTGTTGCCGCGCACGACAATCGGACGCTCGATCAGGATCGGGTTTTCGACCATCGCATTGATCAGCTGTTCGTCGGTAAGCTCGGCACCACCCAGCTTCAACTCGTCGAAAACTGCTTCCTTGGTCCGTATAAGTTTCCTCGGTGTTATGCCCAGCTGCTTCAGCAGTTCCTTGATGGTCTTGGCATCCGGAGGCGTTTTCAGATACTCGATCACTTCCGGCTCGTGACCATTCTCCGTTATCAGTTCGAGAGTCTGGCGGCTCTTTGAACAACGGGGGTTGTGGTAGATTGTTGGAATTGACATGAGGTTGCCTCCGTCGCGTCAACGGTTAGAACAGTAGCGGAGCAGGCAGCGATTACGAGATAATCCTAGAAAGTATAAGACCACCGACAGGACACACCTCAGACAGTCCGCCGAACTGCAAATGTGCCAGCGTTGAAACAACTGCAGAGAGTTGGTCAGGACGCTGCCATGCGCCGCAGAACGGTGTGCAAAATGCCGCCGTTCCGGTAGTAGTTGATTTCCACCGGAGTGTCGATGCGGCATATGGTCGAGAAGCTCTTCTCTTCCTCGCCTAACTTCGCCGACACTTCGAGAAGCTGTCCAGCCTGTAGATCGTCGTTGAGACCGTTGAAGTCGAAGAGCTCTTCGCCGCTGAGACAGAGGGTGTCGCGGTTTTCGCCTTCAACGAATTGCAGCGGCAGAATACCCATTCCGATCAGATTGGAACGGTGGATGCGTTCGTAACTCTCGGCAATTACTACCTTGACTCCCTGCAGAAAGGGACCTTTCGCGGCCCAGTCCCGACTCGACCCGGTGCCGTACTCTTTCCCCGCTAGCACCATCAACGGGGTGCCTTGCTCCTGGTGTTTGTCCGCCGCATCGTAAATCGCCATCGGCTCATCACCGTCGGGGAAACGGGTATATCCACCTTCAATGCCGGGGACCATTTCGTTAAGGATGCGGATATTAGCAAAAGTACCGCGCATCATCACTTCGTGGTTGCCTCGTCGCGATCCGTAGCTGTTCCAATCGATCCGCTCGACACCTCTTTGCTCCAAATAGCGGGCCGCAGGACCCTCCGGTGCGATCGCTCCGGCCGGCGATATATGATCGGTTGTAACGCTGTCGGCGAGGCGCGCAAGAACTCGGGCGCCAACGATCGGTTGAATCGGGTCCACTTCGGGCGTCAGGCCGGAAAAAAAGGTGGGGCGCCGGATGTAGGTGCTGGACTCGTCCCAGGCGTAGCGTTCGCCGGTGGCGACGCTGATAGCGTTCCAGGTCTGGTTGCTACTGAAAACGTCGGCGTACTCTTCCTCGAACATCTTAGGCTGCACGGCGCGCGCTATTTCGTTGCGAATCTCCTCAGATGTGGGCCACACGTCTGCCAACATCACTTGCTCACCTGCACCGTCGGTTCCCAAGGGATCAATGCTCAGATCGATATCAGCGCGACCGACTAGGGCGTAGGCTACTACCAGCGGCGGTGATGCCAGAAAATTCGCCCGTGCCAGCGGGTGCACCCGGCCTTCGAAATTGCGATTGCCGCTGAGCACACTGCAGACCACCAAATCGTTGTTATCGATGGCAGCTTCGATTTCGGGACGCAGAGGGCCCGAGTTGCCTATGCAGGTGGTGCACCCATACCCGACGGTATGGAAACCAAGTGCAGCCAAATCGTCAGTAAGATTGGAAGCCTCCAAATAGCGAGTGACCACCCGTGAGCCGGGGGCCAGACTCGTTTTCACGTAAGGCGATACCTGAAGCCCACGTTGGACCGCCTTACGAGCTAACAGCCCGGCTCCAATCATCACACTCGGATTGCTGGTATTGGTGCAGGAGGTGATGGCCGCTATAACCACCGCTCCGTCAAACAGCACCGTAGATACCCCGTCCACCTCGATAGAGACACGTTTTTCGTCTGCCTTGCGCTCGTACTTGTCGCCTAACAGACTGATAAATGAGGCTCTCATCGCTGGCAGTGGCACGCGGTCTTGTGGTCGCGTGGGACCAGCCAAGCTCGGCTCTACCGAGCCCATATCCAAGTTCAGCTGCTCACTGTAGTGGGGTTCGACAGAGGAGCTGGTGTAGAAGGTTCCCTGGGCCTCGTTGTAGGCGCGTACACGATCGATGACCGCCCTTTTGCGACCCGTCTGCTCCAGGTAGACCAGGGTTTCATCATCCACCGGAAAAAGACCCACAGTGGCGCCGTATTCCGGCGCCATGTTGGCGATGGTGGCACGGTCGGCCAGACTGAGACGGTGCAGACCGGGTCCGTAGAATTCCACGAACTTACCCACAACCCCATGCGCGCGTAGCATCTGTGTCACGGTCAATACCAGATCGGTGGCGGTCGTACCCGCCGGCAACTCGCCTTCCAGCTTGAAGCCGACCACCTGCGGCATGAGCATGTAGATCGGCTGCCCCAACATCACCGCCTCTGCTTCGATGCCGCCCACGCCCCAGCCGACCACACCTAGACCGTTGATCATTGTAGTGTGGCTATCGGTGCCAACCAGACTGTCGGGAAAAAAGATCGTTTGTCCAATGCCGTCTTCCTGCGACTGGACCACCGATGCCAGGTATTCCAAGTTAACCTGGTGCACTATGCCGGTGGCGGGCGGCACGACGCTGAAATTGTCGAACGCTTCCTGACCCCACCGCAGGAACTCATAACGTTCCTTGTTGCGAGCAAATTCACGCTCGGCATTCAGCTGCAATGATTGCGACTGCCCATAGTGGTCCACCTGGACCGAGTGATCGATCACCAGATCAACCGGGATGAGCGGATTGACGCGCTTCGGATCGCCGCCAAGGTCGGCCATGGCATCGCGCATGGTCGCCAGATCCACCACCGCCGGCACGCCAGTAAAATCCTGCATAACCACGCGGCCCGGTTTAAAGGGGATCTCTGCCTTGCCGGCAGTTTCTGGACTCCATTTTGCAATGCCGGCAACATCGTCTTCGGTAATCTCGAAACCATCGCACTGTCTGAGCGCCGCTTCCAGCAGGACTTTGATCGAGAAGGGCAGGCGGCTGACGGCTGCGATACCGTCTTCCTCCAGTTTTTGAATGCGGTATATGGATCCAGTGCCGTCGCTGGTTTCGAGCGTTGAACGGGCCCCGAACCTGTCATTGTCTGTGGTCATGCTACTCTCCGTTTTTGCATAGCGGCCCCAAATCATTGGGCAGCCGCCGCGCCGGGGTAATGCTAATTGTTTATGCGGGAACGACCTACCTCAGTTTTGAGGAGCTAAAGAAGGTACTTTTGCCCCTGCGGAAGTCAAGTAATTGATGCCGTAGCTGGGGGCAACAGTGAGCTGGCGTCAGGTTAGTTTTGCCAGTTTGACGCCGCCGAGCGGCACCTGCAACAGGTCTTCACCGTAGACGACGTGGCCGTCAAACAACCTGCTGGCTTCGGCGACAATCCGCTCGCGCACACCGGCACCTTCCATTTGCTCTGTAAGGTGCACCAGCACCAGGGTGTCCACTCCAGCTTCCTTGGCGGACCGGGCCGCATCCAGATGGCCTGAGCAGAAACTGGTCATGCGCGCATCGGTGACCACACCGTTCATGAAGTGACACATGTGAATCAGGACGTTGGCGCCTTGCGCCAGCTCAACCAACGACTCGGTTGGTGCCGTATCACCACCGAAAACGACGGTGGTACCTTGGATTTCCACTCGGTAGGCCAAACAGGTCAGCTGTGGTTGAACGTGCGCTACCTCAGCAACGTTCATGGTCCAGTCTCCACGGTCCAACTCATCACCATGGGTCACCTCTTCTACGACCGGTACGGGTTTCAGCCGGGGCAGCACCCCGCCACGTGCTTCATAGATATACTGGCTTCCGGGGTGTTCGGTTCGGGCGATCAGATCGGCTGAAAAGGCGCCTTCGGGACCGAACAGCCGATCCGTCATGGCCCGCGTTCCGGGCGCTCCGATCACTGCCAGCTCTGGTGCCTTACCGGCTCCCTGATCCCAGCGCGTCAAGGTGAAATAGGCGTAGTCGACACAGTGGTCGTAATGGATGTGCGTCAGCAGCAGGGTATTGATCCGGGTCAGATCCTCTCCTTTCTGCAAGAGACGCCGCACGATGCCGGGCCCGCAGTCGATGAGGATCTTTTCGTCGTCCAGGGTCAGCAGATACCCCGAGCCAGCTCGGTGGTTTAGCGGCGTCGGGGTTCCGGTGCCAAGGAGGGTTAGTTCGACGGTCATTCAAGAGCTCCGTGTTTTTGCCACCGGAGTTTTTGCGTACTATCCTCCGATCGCATTCGCGTCGAAAGGTATCACCGATCAGGGCCGATCTCAAACGAACATGAAAAACCTACGGGAATTCCTCGATCTCCTGCGACGAGAAGGAGACCTTGTCATCGTTGACGCAGCGGTGGATGCAGAGCTGGAGATTGCCGAGATCCACCGGCGCGTTCTCGCCAGTGGTGGACCAGCCTTGCTGTTCACCAACGTAATCGGCGCCGACTTCCCGTGCGTAACTAACCTCTTTGGAACTAGAAAGAGGGTCGATCTGGCGTTCGGTCCGCGGCCGCAGCAATTCCTCGCGCAGTTGGTAGAGCTGGCTCATGAGCTTTCGTCACTTTCGCCTCGCAAATTGTGGGGACATCGCTCGCTGGCCGGACAACTGCGCAAGGTAGGGATGAAAACCGACAGCCGCGGTCCCATTTCGGAATGTCGTCAGTCGCCGCCCGATCTTGAGCGCCTGCCACTGCTGAAGACCTGGCCGGAAGATGGCGGCAGCTTCATTACTTTGCCGTTGGTCTACACTGAGCACCCGGAAAACGGCAAGCACAATCTGGGCATGTACCGCATCCAACGTTACGATACGCGCACGACGGGTGTGCACTGGCAGATCCAAAAGGGGGGTGGTTTTCACTACCACGTCGCCGAACAGCGCAATCAACCACTGCCTCTGGTCATCTTCGTAGGGGGGCCACCGGCCCTCATTCTGTCGGCGATCGCCCCGCTACCGGAAGACCTTCCCGAACTATTGCTGGCGTCCCTTCTACAAGGTGAACGGTTGCACCGCGTGAAAAACCCGGGCGGCGGTCTGCCTCTAATCTCGGAGGCCGATTTCGCCATCGTCGGTACGGTTTCCCCCCACAAGCGCCGCTTGGAAGGCCCTTTCGGCGACCACTATGGTTACTACTCACTGAAACACGATTACCCGGTGTTGCACGTAGACCAGGTTTACCATCGCCGCGACGCCGTTTTTCCGGCTACAGTAGTCGGCAAACCACCGCAGGAAGATTTGCTCTTGGGAAACTACATCCAAGAGCTGATGGCTCCCCTAAGTCAGCTGGTAATGCCCTCGATAAAAAAGATCTGGAGCTATGGCGAGACCGGTTACCACAGTCTATCGGCCATCGTTGTCACCGAACGTTACCCTCGCGAGGCGATGAAATTTGCTTTTCGCATTCTCGGAGAGGACGGTGGTCAGCTGACTCTCACGAAGGTGCTGGTGGTAATCGACGGGCACGTCGAGCTTGCGGATTTCAGGCAGGTTCTGGAGTACGCCTTAGAACGAACGCAGTTGGAGACCGACCTTTTTGTGATCGCAAATCTTGCCATGGACAGCCTCGATTACACAGGTCCACAAATCAACCGCGGAAGCAAGGCGATCCTCATCGGGGTGGGCGAACCCAAGAGAGCACTGCCGGATACCTTCGAAGGGGGATTGCCAGCAGGGGCCAAGGCGGTATCGACCTACTGTCGCGGTTGTCTTGTGGCGACCGGTCCAACCTATGCCGACGATGCCGATTTTGCCCGGACCCTTGCCCGCGACCCAGTCATAGCTGCTTGGCCACTGGTGTTCCTGGTGGATGATACCAGTGTCGTGGATCGCAACGTGACCTTCTTGTGGAGCAGTTTCACCCGTTTCGAACCGGCCGGTGACCTCTACGCCGCCGATACCCGCCTGGTGAGACACCACGCCAGCTATACACCTCCGGTGGTGTTGGACTGTCGTAAGAAGCCGGGATACCCCGATGAACTGATGACCGACGAAACCACGGCTCGCAAAGTAAGCAACAGGTGGACGAATTACTTCCCCCACGGAGGTGTGGAAGGGGTCGAAGACCGCCTGGGCTACACCGGGTTCACTCTGATGGACTGA
Source organism: uncultured Gemmatimonadaceae bacterium (assembly GCA_964401715.1). Lineage (GTDB taxonomy): Bacteria > Latescibacterota > UBA2968 > UBA8231 > UBA8231 > CAYNZV01. The sequence continues at coordinate 32,867 of CAYNZV010000038.1, forward strand.
GGCTCATGGACAATTCTCTGGAATACGCAACGGTAAGGCAGCTGGCAACAGACATCGAAAAGGGCACCCTTTCTCCCGTCGAGCTGACTGACTACTACCTCGATCGCATCGAACGGTTAGATGGAAAGCTGAACGCGTTCATCCTAGTTACCAACGAGCGCGCCCGGGCCGCGGCCAAGGCGGCGGAAGTGGCTATCGCCGGTGGCAATTACCTGGGTCCGTTGCATGGCATTCCGTTTGCCGTGAAGGACCTGGTCAACGTCGCCGGCTTGCCAACAACCAACGGTTCGGTCCTGTTCAAAGACCGCATTGCCAACAGCGACGCTACCGTCTTCAAGAGACTGATGCAGGCGGGAATCGTGCCCATTGGCAAGACTCATCAGGTGGAGTTCGCCTTTGGTGGCACCGGCATCAACCATCATTACGGCACCCCCTGGAATCCTTGGGATGGTAAGGTGCAGCGGATTCCGGGTGGATCCAGCAGCGGCTCGGGTGTCAGCGTAGCCGCCGACCTGGTGCCCGCTGCTTTGGGCACCGATACCGGTGGTTCGGTAAGGCTGCCGGCAACGTTCAACGGGTTGGTCGGGTTAAAGCCGACATACGGGCGCGTAAGTACTGTTGGCATCGAACCGTTGAACCCGGAACTCGATTCCCCAGGCCCGATGGTCCGTTCGGTTGAAGATGCGGCGCTTTTCCTGCAGGCAATGGCGGGACCGGATCCGGCCGACCCCAACACCTGGCACCGACCGTGTGACCGGTTCGATGAGCTGGAAGCGGATCTGAGCGGCATGCGCGTCTGCTTTCCGCGTGAATACTTCTGGCAGGACACAGACGATGAAGTGGAGGCAGCGGTGCGTGCCAGCGCGCGCGTCTTTGCGGATTTGGACGTGGAGGTCGACGAGATTTCAATCCCGGAAGTGAACGAGATGGCCTCCCTGTTTGGTCGCTGCAACATCTCCGCTATCGAGCTTTACATGCGTCTGCGCGAACAATTGCACCGTCAACCGGAGATCTTCGATCCAGCTGTGGGGCCGCGTATCCTAGCTGGTAAGGACGTGTCGGCGGTGGATTACCTGGAGATCCGTACGGGTTACGCCCGCTTGCGCCAACAGGTGATCGAGACCCTGGCAAACGTGGACGCCCTCATCACCCCAACCACCCCGTTTCCAGCGCTGCCGGTTGCAGACGTAGACAGCGACCGTTTCCCGACCCTGAACCGGCGCTGCATGCAAAACACGGTCCCCGCCAACCTGCTCGGTTTGTGCGCCATAACCTTGCCCTGCGGGTTCACCAGCGACGGTTTACCAATAGGGTTGCAGCTCATTGGGCGCCCGTTTGAAGAACGTCGGATTCTGCTGTTGGCACACGCCTTCGAACAGGCGGGCGCCTGGCACATACAGCGACCGGATTTGACCGCGTTCGAATAGCTTCGGGCGGCGGGCAGGGTTGCTCGGATAATTCGTGCCCGCTATATTTCAGGCGCCTGAACCAACCTCCTTGACTCACTTTCTTTTGCTCCCATCGTCCAGCGGTTAGGACCCAGGATTTTCAATCCTGTAACCGGAGTTCGAGTCTCCGTGGGAGCACCAAATTGCAAGCCTAAGCAGTACAAAGACTTAG
>CAYNZV010000038.1:34586-36477 GCA_964401715.1 uncultured Gemmatimonadaceae bacterium
TCACTTAGACCGAGCAGCTCATATCCTCGCCGCAACACAGCGGAGACTTGATCTTGCCGTGACCGTTCGGGCACTGCGCGATCTGTACACTCGAGCCATCATCAAGTTTCAGGCTATCGTCAACAAGATCCGCCTCACACTTCCCGCAGGTTGTTTTCACGCTCATCCCACATTTTGGACACTCATATGTTGCCATAACATAGTCCTTTATTTTCTGGTTCTTCGTTAACGCCTGGCAAATTCCCCGTAGGGAGCATAGGTAGCAATATCGTTAGCCCTGGGCGCTTTGTCGAGGTGTTTCTTGGTCTGCACGTAGCTCGATGCCTCTCTATAATACATCGCCCTCGACAACCTGACGACCGCCCAAGTAGTTGCGCAATAAGCTGCCGAGATTGCCATTTTGTTCCAATGTACTTTGAAGCCACGGTGAAGCCTTCTCGAGCGCGCTCAGGGCCTCTTCGTCCCTCTTCTTGGCCTTGTTGTATAGCCGCTTCACCCTCCTGATGCTCAGACTTGATGAACTCAGGTATCGACTTTTCAAAAGGCCCTTCGCCGCCAGGCACTCCTTGATGAGGATCTCCCGGAAGGGGGATTCGACTACGGCATATCTGCCCTCTCGCTACTGCTCCAACTGTCAGTCCGTCTCGACCGACAGACGCCCTGCCGCTCGTCACAACAGTGTCGCGGCCGCGACACTGAGAGCTCAAGGTGGCCCCAAGCCCAGCCGTCTCAGTTCGTCATCGATGATATCGCGAAAAGCGGCCAGGGGTTGGGCTCCTGACAGAAACCGGCCGTTGATGAGAAAAGCCGGCGTGCCAGTGACGCCGTATGCCTGGCCGCTGGCCATGTCGGCATCGATGGCTTCGACGTAGCGGTCCGTTGTCAGGCATTCACCGAAGGCCAGCGTGTCCAGACCAATCTTCTCTGCGTAACGCTGGAGATGCTCGTCGCCGAGCAACCGCATGTTCTCGAACAGGATCTCGCCGTAGGTCCAGAAGGCGCCCTGCTCGTGGGCGCACTGGGCTGCCTGGGCCGCGCGATGGGCATCTTTGTGCATGGCGAGTGGAAAGTCGCGGAAGACGTGGCGTACCTGGTCGCCATAGGTCTCGGCGATCTGCGCGAGGGTGGTCTGCGTCCGCCGGCAGAAAGGGCACTGGAAATCGGAGTATTCGACGATCACGACGGGGGCGTCGACCGGGCCTTTCGCCGGCTCGTCCGCGCCGACGACGAGTTGATGGCGCGGCAACTCGATGAGGACTTCCACGCCGGCGAGTGCAGACAAATCGGCTACGTAGCTAGCCCGCGCCTGGCGAGCAGCGCTGGCGATGAGATAGTCTCGCAACTGACCCCGCACGTCCTCAAGTGTGTGGCCGCCGATCTGTTCCCGGTTCTTCTCGTAAAAGGCCGCCACATCCCCGTCGTCGACCGGCATGACCCTCGCGGCGATCTCACGCGCCAATAAGGCACCGATCTCGACCCCCTCACGCTCTGCTTCCATTGCGAGCAGCCGTTTCTCGACGATCGCTTCCAACGCCCGGTTCCGCGCCTGGTAGAGCGTCAGCCACGCCTCCGGGTCATCGACCTGCACGCGGGCATCCACTTCTGCCAACGTGATATGGTCCGTGCCGACGCGACCGGCGAGTTGCATCTCCGACTCGCTTCGGTGGGAAGCCTCGCACGCGGTGAGTGCCAGGATCACGAGCGGCACGAGCAACATTGGCATCCCCAACTTGGTTTCTTCGACGGCCATAACTCAGAGGATATAGAAATTTCGCCTGACGCAACAGCGGCCAAGTCGCTCTGGACAGAGTAGCCGGCGCGGCCGGCCCGCAAGGTGACCGTCGAATACGGCTCTACTCCTCGGGGGCTGGACTAACAACACAGGATGCGG
>CAYNZV010000039.1:0-1635 GCA_964401715.1 uncultured Gemmatimonadaceae bacterium
CGGTGAGCTTGTCCGCATCGATCGGAACGCTGAACTCTATGGAGGCTTCCTCCAGCGCTACCGAAATCCCTTGGCTGCCATTTTCAGGAGCCAGGGAAACCACACGTGGAACCAACGTGCGAAACCGCAGTGAATACGGTCCGTCCCGTTGAGGGCCTCCCGCCTCTCGGAGAAGCCTGACCAGGTAGCTGCTTCCCGCCTTGAGCCCTCCCGGAACCTCTATTCGCACGATTAGAGCTTCGGGGTTGTATTCGATCGACCCGATTGCGCGCGGCTCACCACCCTCCGACACTGAGACGAGGTCGGAGGTCAGCGCGCTGCCGTCGACAGGATTGTCGAACTGCAGCAGAATCGCATTGGTAGTGGAAGCCACTGTCGTATCCCCGGCAGCCGGCACCGAGCTAACCAGATTGGGCACCGGGGTTTGGAACGTCCAGTTGTAGTCACCCTGCTCCAGCCTCAACGTCCCGCCCAGAAGACTCGCCAGAACGACCTCGTACCGAGTGCCCGGCATGAATCCCTCCGCGAGGGCAAAGCTCAGGGTGTTGCTTTCCGCATCAAATACCGGAGTTGCCAGCAACACCTGCGATTCTTCTTCGGCAAGCACCTGGACAGCGTCCGGGTCTGACGCTAGAAGCCCTGTGAATATCGGGGCATCGAAGGTAGCAGTCAGTCGTCCGTCCGCGAGGGTAGTAGGCACGTCACCGGCAGGGGGAACCGTGGTCAGAAGCTCAGGAACCCGCGTCCTGAACCTCACCACGCTGGTATGGTTTGGACGGTTTCCCACCAAGTCTGCTATCGCCGCCGAAACTTCCACTTCATAAGTGGACCCTGGCAAGAGATCGCCTTCCGGCAGCAGCGTAACCGTACGCGATTCGTCGTCGTACGACGGGTCCGTGAGCTGGTCGACTAGTGAGACCCCCACACGGATTACAAAGTTGTCGCTGTTAACCGCAAGCGGATCCAGCGGCTCAGAAAAGATTAGCTGTACCTGGCTTGTGTTGGTGGCGATCCCCGTCGCCCCACCCTCGGGTACCGTCGCCACCAAGCTGGGTATTTTAGTGTCGACCAAGAACACGTCCGTGGAATCGAACTTTTTCAACAGGTTCTGTCGCCTGTCACGTGCATCGCTTACTGAAAGTCTTGCGTTTCCAGAAGGAAAATGGCTGCTGATTGTGAGCTCGCCAGTCCAGCTGTCTTTCGTGAACTGCAGTTTCTCAAACTTGAAGATACTGTCGCCGATAGCAGCATTCACCGTCAGTGGAACCGAGAGGTCTATCCCCGAATGTTCATCCTCGATCTGCAAGGCCAAGGTCAGGGTCTGTCCAATGCCGACCTGGTTTTTGCTCAGCGTGACGCCTTTGATGGTGGGAGCTACGGTGTCGATGATGAAACTGGTCGGGTCGCTCCACTTCGAACGCGCCCATCCATCATCCACGGCTTGCACCGACCAGTAATAGGTTCTGCTTTCGAGGTTCTTCAGTTCGAGAAAAAGGTTGCTGCCCGTCGAACCTGGCCCAACTGCCCGATTCCCGGAGACCACGTCGTTTGAACCAGAAGCAGTTCCGACCCGAACGTTGTATGTAATACTTTGCGGCGTGGATTCGAAATCGTCGCTGGCTTGCCGCCAGGCCA
>CAYNZV010000039.1:1735-10762 GCA_964401715.1 uncultured Gemmatimonadaceae bacterium
AAAGGCCGTTGCCCGTCATTTCCTGACTGTACCAAGTCTATGTCTTGGTCGTTATCGTAGTCTCCCCACGCCAAGTCGCCTCCCTTCATTCCGGTCAACTGTGGTTCGGAGAGAATTTCGAAACTTCCGTTGCCGTCGTTTACATAAATGGCGGCGGTAGGAACCGCGTCGGCGATGCCGCCGGCAGCAAAGTCGGCATCTCCGTCACCGTCCACGTCACCCCAAGCCAAGGCGCTGGATTCCATCGGCGTGATCAAGTGTTCAACAGCGGTCAGCGTGCCGGCGTCGTTTCGAAACAGGTTGAAGCGTTGTTCGCCGTTGGTGTTGTTTCCGGTAGCGGCCAAATCGAGGTCACCATCGCCATCCATGTCTGCGAACGACAGATCACCATCCTTCAGGCCCTCGAGTTCGAAACCTCCGTCTTCCAGGCTTCCGGTTCCGTCGTTTGTCAGCAGCATCGTGCGTGACTGCCTCAGTCCATCGATCTCGTCGTCACTCTGACCCATGACGGAAAGGTCCAGGTCTCCGTCATTGTCCACATCACCCCACGCTGCTGAACTGGACGACAGCTTCTTTAGCTCAGAAACAAGGCTGAAACCCACACCGCCGATTTCAGAGGTAGCCAGATAGAGAGCGGAGCCGCGATTGCCGAAGCCGTCTTCACCCAAAACGACAAGGTCCAAGTATCCGTCATTGTTCGCGTCGCCCCATGCCACGTCGCCATTCTGCAGAGCCTGAATGTCAGCTGCTGCGTTGATCACGAGATTACCGGAGGAATTTTCGTACACAAGAGATTGGGCTTCGCCACTGCGATTTTGGCCGGTGATAACCAGATCCGGATCACCGTCATCGTCGTAGTCTCCCCAATCCATGGCGCTCTCTCGTAGTGCGCGGACAATCTGATTGGAAGAAACAAACTGCTGGACATTGAGGATTTCCTCTTGCGACCATTCCGAGCGCACCAATGCCCCATCTATGGTTTGCACACTCCAGAAATAGGCATCCTGCGCCAACGATCTAAGTAGCATCTTGGTTGTTCTAAACCCGGCATTTCCAATCCCCAACGGCATTTCACCAGAAACTATATCGTTCCCACCCGAAACAGTTCCAACTCGAAGGTTATAGGTCAACGTAGAGCTCTCAGCGTCACTTCCCGGGTCCCAGCTGAATAGGACACTTTTACTGGTAACGGTGGTGGAATTCAGTTGTTGAGGCACAGATGGCGCTTGATTGGCAATCGTAGTGCCACCGTTAAAATACAATGTGGCGCTTCGTTCACCTCCTGCTTCGACACCACTTAGGAGAAGATCCGACTTGCCATCACCGTCGTAATCTGCCCAGGCAGCAGCACCACCGACGAGCCCCGCCAGGTTGGTTTCTTCCGAGGCTCCCGTCAGTTGACCGTCGGCATTCCGGAATACAAAGGCCTGATAATCCGAGAGAATCGAGGCGCCTGAGGCAGCCAGGTCCAAATCACCGTCATTGTCGTAGTCGATCCACGCAAGCTGATCAGCGATCCTGCGATCAGATCCCACAGTAAAGGAATCGTCGAGGCGCAGAACCCCGGTCGGCCGGTTCCTGTATACTTGCAACACGGTGCGCCATTTTTTATCGCGCCCGGCCAAGGCCAGATCGGCATTGCCATCGGCATCGTAGTCACCCCACGCAACCGACCCACCCTTTACAGGATTCGCAACTGTGGTCGTCGCATCGAGGTTGAAGTAGCCTGTCGGTTCATTTTTATAGAACTCCGTGATTGGGCCCAGTCCCACCGAGGTAGTCACATTGTCGCCGGAAATTACCAGGTCCAAATCACCGTCATTGTCGTAGTCTCCCCAATCGGAATCGCCGTTGTGGACGCTAATTAGTTTTTCTGAGCTCTCCTGGTCTTGTTCGAGGAAACCTTCATTATTAGCATACAGTCTAGTCAGGGACGTCCCGTTGATCTCCATACCCAGAACCACCAGATCAAGGTCGCCGTCATTGTCGTAATCGCCCCAATCGAAGGCGGCATACCGTACGCCTTGGAGGGTGGATGCACCCGCGGCGTCTATCTGCTTGCGGTCAACGCCGAAAATCCGTTCTCCGAGACTGCCGGTTTCGTTCAGATAGAGCCGTAAGCTTTCGCCTTGAACGTCCCAGCCAGCGATAGCCAGATCTCGGTCGCCGTCGCTATCGTAATCTCCCCAGGCTACATCGCCGTGATAAACGCCAACAAGCTGGACTTGGGCTGGGTCCTGATTGAGCAAAGTTTCGTCATTGCGATAGATGCGGGCGATACGTTCGCACTCACCGTCCTGACCGACAATTTCTCCGATTACCGCCAGATCCGGGTCGCCATCGTTGTCGTAATCCGCCCAAGCAGCTTGACCTGCCCACACTCCGGGAAGCGACTGTGGCGTGGCTTCGAGGTTCTGAGCACCAACCGGAGCCACGTATATCAACAAACCAACGGCTAACAAACGAAGAAAAACAGGCACTGGGTATTTTTTAGGAAAAACGAACGTGGCACTTACTTGGGCGCAAAGCGGGGAGGCTCTTCTCTTGCCGTTCCAAGTATAGCAAGGTGGGATTCATAAGCCAAGAATGATTTATGGCCGCACCCATCACGAATTCTCAGAGCAATTCAACGTCCCCCATATCCAGCTCCGCAGCCACGGCAGTATTCAGGATTGTCACATTCAGTACGATGCGAAATGACTCTTTCCGTTTGGACACCCTTCCGGTTACGCCGCTCAACGGACCACGAACGATACGTACGTATTGGCCCCTTTTGAGCATGGGATACAGGACCAAATCGACGCCGATGGCAGCAGCCCGATGGATGTTCGCGAGTTCTTCCAAGAGCCGCTCCTGGTCGACAACGTCTATTGTTCGAACCAGGTATCCGCTGCGCAGGAGACGCAAGCGTTCGTCCCGGTCACAGCACCCAAAGAGGTAGCCAGGAAGCAACGGCACATCAAAGCTGTAATTCCGTTTCCCTGATTGTCCGATGCTTTTGCGCAGAGGAAGGTAATGCCGTAAACCGATATCGAGACAAGTACCGGCCGCTTTTTTCTCACACCTGGGACGGGAATGGAAGACAAACCATTCGCGCTCGTCGTCGCCGGGTGCGAAAAGCTGCTCGATTTCGTCTGCCGAGGAGGTGCCTAGTTTGCTCAGAGCTTCGACGCCTTCGCCTTGGCGATTAGCCGAGTAGTTGAACTCGCCTTCCATAGCGAAAGGGACATCACTTGACCGCCGTTCCTTTCGACGATTCCGGCGCCGACGATCTGATCGGGACGATAGTCTCCGCCTTTTGCCAGTATGTCCGGAAGAATGCGGGCCACTGTGGCCTCGACGCTGGGATCGTCGAACATGACGACGTAGTCGACCGCGGCCAGCGCAGCCAGAAGGTGGGCCCTATCGTCTTGAGGTAACAGGGGTCGTCCTGGTCCCTTCAAGTCGCAAACGCTGGCGTCGCTGTTGAGCCCAACGATCAGGAGGTCACCCAAGTCCTTGGCTTCGCGCAAATATTCTACATGGCCGCGGTGCAATAGGTCGAAGCAGCCATTAGTAAACACGACGACCTTTCCTTGTTGCCGCCAATGTTTGCGAAGCTGCTCGAGCGGCTCGAAGAGCACGATCTTGTCGCTCGATGTTGACATTGTCAGGTGCCCAGTTCGGAGCGCACGTTGCGTGCCTTGTGGACGTATTCCAACAAGAATAAGAGGAACATGGAAATGATCAACCCCAAAGCCCCACCGATTACCGCCATCTGTCGGGGCTCGTCTGGTCCAACAGGGCGCGCTTCAATGGCACGCGTGAGGATCTGTATATCACCAGCCGCTTTTTCGCGCGCTACTCTGGTTTCTTCCAAAATGGCGGAAAAACGCAGAAAAGTACCTTCGTAGGTTGCTTGGCTACGCGTCAGCCTTTGACGCCGGCTCAATAACAAAGAAAGTTTTTCTTCGTCATCTTGGAGTTGGTTTTGAATTTGATTCAAAAGTTTACTAGTTCTTATAATTTGGATTTGTATGTTTTGCAGTTGTGGCCTTAAGGCGGCAACCTCGACCTGTCCAGTCAATCGGTTACCCAAATGCACATCGTAAGCTCTGCGCAAGCTTTCTATTAGTCGGATTAGCTCCTCCTTTTCCATCGTATACTGCTCCATATAGTCACCGCGCTTCCTCATCAATTGTAATCTTTCCCCGACACTTATATCATCTTCCGTGGTCACTGGTGACTTATAGGATGGTTGCAGCACAGTTTCCTGCCTTATCTCTTTCAATATCCTCAACTTCACTTCAACATCAAGTCTATCATCCCCAAGACTATGAAAAATTTTCTGTAACTCCCGCACCCGCCTTTTTTGATCCTCTAGGCCATGCACGGAACCAGAAAAAGAGTCGGGCTTAATCGCCTTTTCATACTTCGCATCGAATTCTGCCAACCACATCTCAGATTCTCGGTCAAGCTTGCGAAGCTCGCTCTGATAGCCATCCAATTTCAACATGAGAACAATCACCGAGCGGGTATGTGGAATTTCAGGCCACAACGACGTATCTTTCAGAGCCGCCACGTTGGCTAACGACAATGGAACCCCTTCGATTTCAAGCGCTACAACTTCCTGCTCTGCACTTTGCAACTCCGCCTGTAGTTCCTCTTTCTTCAGTTGAAGGAGCATCAGTGTGTCATGCATAACACGACTAGTAGTATCAAGTATCGAAACCCGGCGTTGTAGCTCGGCTACCTGATTACTTGCCTCAAAAATCTGAAGTGAATCTTCAGCCGCCTCCAGCAATTGACGGCTCCGATTGTACTGGTTTGATACATAATCGAAGAAGCTCTCAACTTCTTCAGCGCTCAGTCCCTGGTTGCGACGAAGAAAGAGCTCCGCCCACGCGTTCACTGTCCTTATGGCCAATTCGCGCTGACTCGACTCAACCTTCAGTCGCATCCCTGTTTCGTCAACGTGCTCAACTTGAAGCACCCCGTCGAGCGATGACACCCTTCCGCTTAGTCGAAGCGAGTCGATCAGGGCCTGCTTCAAGTCATCGGCCAATGCTAACGATTCATAAAATTTTTCTGAGTAGGATGGAGTCGACACCTTAACCTCTTGCACGTGACCTTCAGCTGCTTTCGGCTGCATCTTGGTGTCGACTATCACTCTCTGCCTCAACAACATCAAAACACTTGCTTCAAATTTGTCGGGTCCACCGGGACTCGACAAAAACCATCCGCATCCAACACCAGCACAAGTCACTACCAAAATCAGCCACTTCCATTTAACTACGGCCTCTACAACGTCAATCAGTTCGATTTCGTTTTCCCTATTGCCCATTACACCTCATTCCAATTCCCAAAATGCAGTTTTAAGCACTAAAGGTTCTATACAACACAACTGTGGCCTTCCATGAAACACATTAACCGTGGAAGGCCACGAGGAATATATTGGGGTGAGTGACGGGATTTGAACCCGCGGCCTCCTGGGCCACAACCAGGTGCTCTAACCAACTGAGCTACACCCACCACACTTTTTGGGCCCGGATGGGCTTAGTGAAACTGGATCTGCGTCATGGCGTGCCCAGCAGGATTCGAACCTGCGACCGGCTGCTTAGAAGGCAGCTGCTCTATCCAGCTGAGCTATGGGCACTTCGGCGATGCAGCAAAATACAAAATAAACAACCGACGACATGTTTGGGCAAGAGCCCATTGCCAACGCTGGCGATGAACGAACCAGCAACTCTCTAACCGGGCCGCACAATATGGAGAACCACCAAAAGAGTGTGGAGCAACTCCACATCTTCGGCACGCTGAATCCGGATACGAAACTCGCCGTTGACCTCCTCCACCTCCCCTGCCGAGAGACGGACCGGTTGATTGAAAGGGTTGAAAACGTCTATAACAAAACCGTCTCTATCCTGGAATCTCAGTTCGTAGCGAACTTCCAGTCGAGAGTTGGTGACATTGCGGAAATGAATTGTATAAAGGCCGGTAATCTCCTGACCACCACCGAATTTGACTGGGGAAAAAACCGGTACCCAGAACACGCTGTCGACCTTAACAGCCGTCAGCAGACCACTCTCAGCCACGTATTCCACCTCCGAACGAAGTGAACCCGCCTTTGCCCCGGTACCGCTGTCTGCAAATCCGCAGAAAAACAATGCTACTGGTAGCACCATAATGGCGACAATCATGGTAAGTAAAGCGCCATGGTAGTTCGTGGCCGAATGTTCACGGCGCGATTCAATTGGCAACATCTCAAACTCTCCCGAATAACCTTTTCTGCAGAACACAGATAAAGAACCCTTGCATGTCGACATCGGGTAGAATTCGTATCGACCTTCGCACCTCTCGGCGGTACTTCCTTCCGTTCCACTCGCTAAATCCAGGCTGCCAGTTCTCGATCGGCGCACCCACCGTCTCGGCCTCTATCGCCCCGTCGAATTTGTCCAGAGCCCGACTTATCACCGCTTCGTTTTCCTCGGGAGCAAAGGAACAGGTGACGTAGACGAGTCTACCACCAGGCTTCAGACATTGCAGCGCGGAGTGCAATAGGCGCGTCTGCTTGCGTCCCATTTCGGCGATCTTACGTACGCTCCAATATCGATAGCTTAAAGGTTCTGCAGCACGAATGCGCGCTTCAGCTGAGCAGGGCGCATCGAGCAGTATCTTGTCGAACCGTGCTTCGCACTTGCGCCATAGATCTGTTCCGTCCTTCATATACGCTCGCACGTTAGTTACACCGAAAATTTCGAGATTCCGGATCAACTTGAAGAACCTTGGGCGGGCGGAGTCTACCGCGGATATCCTGCCTCGATTGCTCATTAGCCCAGCCAGGTGGACGGTTTTCCCCCCTGGAGCGGCACACAAATCGAGGACCCAGTCCTTTTCGCAAGGCGCCAACAACATAGGCGGGATCATGCTAGAGGCGTTTTGGACGTAGAGCAGCCCGTCCCGGTGCTCCTCCGATTCGGTCAACCGACGCCGGTCACTTGGGGGTATGGCAAAGCCGTCTTTGCACCAGCCCAACGGTTTTACCTGTAATCCGTGGAGTTGAAGCCGACGAGCGAGGTCGTTTGGTTTTGTTTTGAGTCCGTTGGCCCTGAACGTTGTGGGAGCCTCGTTTGACATGTTTTCTAAGTGGCTCCGAAAGCATTCGTCCGGCAAGATCGCCCTTAACCGTTCGATAAATCGTTCGGGCAAACCACATTGTTTCTCGATCCCATTGGTCATTACAATACCAGTCCGGGCTCCTAATCGTTGACGCGTTGAAACTTGCGACAGACTGATACCGCGGCTTCCTGCTCGCCTGGCTTCAATAGGCTGATCACGCGGAGCAAGGTAGCGGGCACGTAAGCCGCCAGCAGCAATTCGTCAGGAGGAGAGGCGTAAACCCTTTGGCACGAGAATCCGCTCACCAAATTCGAACAAACCCTGTACCAATAATGCCAGTAATGCGGCAGGGATAGCCCCCTGTAAGATCAAACCTACGTCGTCCAACCGGATTCCGGTCAGAATCGGCTGTCCCAATCCGCCGGCACCAATTAGAGCTCCCAAGGTTGCGAATCCAACGTTTATCACAGCAGAGGTTTTGATTCCCGCTAGTATGGACCGGGATGCTAATGGTAGTTCTATTCGCCGTAATCTTGTTCCGGGAGACAAACCGAGTGCTTCGGCGGACTCGCGAATCTGCTGCGAGATGTCGGCCAAACCAGTCGCCGTGTTTCGAACTATTGGTAGCAAGCTATAAAGGAACAGAGCCGCAAGTGCTGGGGGACCGCCGATACCAAGTAATGGTATCATGAGGACGAGGAGTGCCAGTGCCGGAATGGTCTGCACAATCCCTACTACCGCCAGTATCACCTGACCGGCCGCTGGCTTTTTGGCAGCCAGAATGCCCATCGGAAGGGATATGACGATTGCGGACAATAGGGAGATAGAGACGAGGACGAGATGCTCCTGGATCCTGTTAAGTAGATTTCGCACCGGAGACACAGCGACCGCGGTGACTGACGTGTCTATATGCTTATTTAAGAATTCTGCGGCCACTAGGTTTTCCGGTATCTTGTCAAGCTTGGCTTTTGCATTCATCTCGACCATGAGCCTTTCACCAACGAGCCCCTCCAGCTTGAGTATCGACTCGACTACCAGCGGCCCGCGCTCGGCGAGATCGCGGCGGTATAGCAGGACAGCGTTGTAGGCTGGGAAATGATCAAGATCATCGCGTAGCACGCATAGGTCGTAATAGTGGATCTCCGCATCCGTGGAATAGAGATCTGTGATGTCGATGGTGCCCGAAGCAAGACCCCTGTACGCCAAGTCGTGATTCAAACCGCGAACGTCTTCATGGGTGAACCGGTAGTGCTCTCTCAGGCTGGGCCAACCATCGCCGCGGGCCATAAACTCGTTGCTGAAGCCGAACCTAAAGTCCTCAAGTCTTCGAAGGTCGGAGATCGTCTCTACGCCAAACCTGGCTGCCGTATCCTTTCGCATCCCCAATGCATAGGTGTTGTTGAATCCCAGTGGGTCACTGACCTCAATCCCTCTTTCTGCGAGCGCCGCTTCGATGTCACCGGCTCCCTGCAGAATCTCTTGAATTATGGTTCCAGTATATTCTGGATACACATCGATATCGCCGCGAAGCAGCGCATTCCACAGGACCCGCGTGCCCCCTAACTCCCTCTTGTATACGGTTTCCGCGCCAGCAAGATCTGCTAGATGGACCACCATTTCTCCGAGAATCACCGATTCCGTGAAAGCTTTCGAACCGACGGTCACATGCGGCGCGGCTGCCTTTGCGAAACCGACAAAACCTGCCAACAGAATCAGCGCAGATAAGAAGACGGCCATCGCTATCGGTCTCCCGAGAAACCGTGCTGAGCCTTTATGAACCTGGTCACAAACGGATCTGCGGGCGCGTCGAGCAACTCGGCCATGCTTCCTTGCTGCACGATTCTACCTTCTCTCAACAACACAATGGTATCGCCGAAAAACCCAGCCTCGTGGATATCGTGAGTCACCAGTACAACCGTCTTTTTGAGA
>CAYNZV010000039.1:10862-36228 GCA_964401715.1 uncultured Gemmatimonadaceae bacterium
GGTCAAGTGTAGAGCGGTAGATGTGTCATACCTCTTGGAGACGTCTTCCAGTCGTAACATGAGATCCCGTTTTCATGCCGCTGTGGACTTTAAATCTAAACGTTGATCCCGATCCGTGCGACGGGCTTCAATCCTCGACCTTCGTGACGTTGGCCCCTTGTATTTGCGCATCAGGCAGGATTGGTGAGTATATTTATATACTCAATTCCTTACCTAAATTTGTGAGAGGTAGATTTGTTCGGTAAGAAGAAGACCCTGACGGGTCTGGCAAAAACCTGCGGCTGAGCAGCGAAAATCAGTCCGGTCGGACTGGAAAAGCTACTCGCAACCATACCTCAAACCGCTGATCCGAATGCTCTGGTGGGGTTTCAAACCTCGGATGATGCTGGCGTTTACCAGTTGGATGAGGCCACAGCTCTGGTATTAACAGCGGATATCATAACACCGCCAGTAGACGATCCGTACGTCTTCGGGCAGATCAGCGCAGCGAACTCACTGAGTGACGTGTACGCGATGGGAGGACGTCCATTGACCTGTCTTAGCCTAGTTGGTTTCCCGTCGCAGGTTTTGGAGCCAGATATACTGCAAGGCATCACGGCAGGCGCGGTGGAAAAGATCACCGAGTCCGGAGCTGTTCTCGTTGGTGGACACACGACAGAGGACGAGGAACCGAAATTTGGATTGTCCGTAACCGGTGTGGTTCATCCCCAACGGATTTGGCGCAATTCGGGAGCGATGTCAGGCGATCTGCTGATCCTTACCAAACCGATTGGCAGCGGCGTTCTCTTTAATGCCAATCTCAAAGGTTGGGTGTCAGAGGGTGCTTTGGGGCGCTGTCTATCGGTCGTTAACACCCTCAACAGGACATCCGCTGAATCGGTGACGGACCTGGATATACATGCCGCTACCGACATTAGCGGTTTTGGCCTCGCCGGGCACGCATTGGAAATGGCGAGAGCTTCCGGAGTTCAGCTGGAGATAAACATTGAAGATGTACCATTGCTGGACGAAGCACTGAAGATGTATCGTAGAGGTGTAACCACGGGGATCAACAGGACCAACCGAGAACTTATACAGAACGTGACACGCTTCGACCACAACCTACCAGCATGGCACGAAGAAGTGACCGTCGATCCTCAAACAAGCGGCGGGCTACTCTTCGCCGTGGCTGCCAACGACGAAGCCCCTGCCCTGGCAAAGCTTCGCGACGCAGGCGTCGAGGCGACGACCATAGGAAAGGCGATCCCCTACGACGAACCGTATTACCTAGCTTTTGTGTAATGGAGTAGGGATCAATCTGCAGTAGCGAACAGATTGAGGCTGAATCGGTAACGCCGATCGAGCCATTGGTCTTCGATACACAAACCGCCGCATTGGGCCAGTTGGTCGATCTCAGCCAGCGAATACTTGTACGAGTTCTCGGTGTGGATTTCTTCTTCCTGTTCAAAACTCACGGTGCAACCTAAATCTGAAATGTGCACATTCTGGTCGGCGTCACTTACCAGATACATCTCCACCCGTCCCAACTCTTCGTTGTAGATAGCCTCGTGTCGGAAACTTTTGGCGTTGAATGTTCCGCCCAAATCGCGGTTGATCCTGTTCAATATGTTTAGATTGAACCGTGCGGTGACGCCGTCGGCATCGTCGTAGGCTGCTTCGAGCACGGTTTTGTCTTTGCGAAGATCGATGCCTATCAGTAGTCGATCATCCTTTGACATGCACTGGCAGAGCGCTCGCAGGAAGTTTGCTGCTTCCTCGCGCTCGAAGTTCCCGATATTGGACCCGAGCCAAAGGATCAATAACGGCCCGGACACCATTTGATGAGCGCGGGCAAGCCCTTCTCGGTACTCCGCAGCGACCGGATGAATTTCGAGTTTGGGATAGCGATCCCGAAGATCGTCCGAGCTTTGTCGTAGAATCGTCGGGGAAATGTCGATGGGAACAAACTGCAGGTGACCTTGATGCGCGAGTAATGCTTCAATCAGCACTCTGGTTTTGGTCGCACTTCCGCTACCCAGCTCGAGCAATGTGAGACCGATAGAAAATCTCCCTACTATATCGCAAGCATAGTCTTCGAGGATCTCTTGTTCGGCCCGAGCAAGATAATACTCGGGCAACGCACAGATCTCCTCGAATATCTTCGACCCGTGACCATCGTAAAAAAACCGACAAGACAAACGTTTGGTAGCACCTGCCAGTCCAGTTTTGACATCGGCGGCAAAACCGTTGAGTCCCGGTGCAGCTGCGATCACTTCGGCGGTATCGTCGCTAGACATGTGGACCTGAGGCTCTGTGGCGGCCAAGATAGGAGAAACTCATTGTCGGCCTAGGCATCGTCCGCCAACCGAATGCCCTGAAACTGCCAGCGTTTGTCGGGTTTAAAAAAATTTCGATACGTTCGACGGATGTGCTCCTTTGAGGTGACACACGATCCTCCTCTGAGTACCATTTGGTTGACCATGAACTTCCCATTGTACTCGCCGAGCGGTCCGTAGAAACGACGGTATCCCGGATAAGGAAGGTAGGCACTGGCGGTCCATTCCCACGCATCACCCACAAGCTGACACAACGGCGTTGACTCGGTCTGTCGAGCAATCATGGGATGGAGTACGCCAACATCGAAGAAGTTGCCGTCATCCACTTCAACACTGTTAGCCGCTACCTCCCATTCTGCTTCGGTTGGCAACCGTTTTCCGGACCACATGGCATAGGCGTCCGCTTCGTAGTAGCTCACATGGCATACGGGTACGTCGACATTCAACGGTTGCAGGCCACTCAGTGTGTACTCGTACCATTCGTCGTCGTGCTTCTCCCAATACAACGCCCCCTCCCATTCTTCTTCCTGCACCGTAAGCCAAGCATCCGACAGCCAGTATCTGAAATCCCGATAACCGCCCTGTTCCACAAATTCCAGATATTCGCCGTTTGTAACGAGTCGGCTGCCCAATTGGAACGGAGGTAGGAAAACGGAGTGCGAAGGTGTCTCGTTGTCGTATGCAAATCCTTCGCCCGAGTGACCGATCTCGTGTAAGCCACCAGGGAACGGCACGAAAGACATCTTTGGCGGGGTTCCCGAAATCGATTGGAACGCTAAGTCGAGGGAGTACGGAGGCAGTGTTGGATTACAAGAAAGAATGAACTTCAAGTCGGTTACCAAAAGCTCCTGGTGTTGCTGTTCGTGATTCAACGCAAGCACTACCAGATGCTCAAACTCCGACCATTCCGATGCGTCGACGCTGTCGATCAGCTCGCACATCCGACAGTTGGTATACTCGCGGTATTTCTCGATCTCACTCATCGTGGGCCGCGAAAAAGTACCGCGGAGCGGACGCTCGACTCGGCGCCCGAATGATTCGTAGTATGAGTTGAAAATAAATGCAAAGTCGGGATGGAACGGCTTATATCCGGGAATATGTTTTTCTAAAAAAACAGCCTCGAAAAACCAGCTGGTGTGGCCCAAATGCCACTTGGGAGGGCTTACGTCGGCAATCGGTTGTGGCACACAATCCTCGGGTTCCAAAGGTTCACAAATCTGATTAGTGACCTTCCGGACTCGCAGGAAGTACTCAACGATTTCTGATCGAGTCATAGCTAACCGTCACGCGGTTTGTGATGTCATGTTGCAGATGTCAACTGAAATGAAAGTTTTCATATACCCAAGAGAGGTTCCCCTGTCAATCAAACAAAAAAACTGTCTAATTTTCGGAACGACTTTTAGTGAATGAACGCTGAGAACTTTCAGTCGAGGTTCTTGAAGGGAGCTTTGTGTACGAATTCCTCTACGACATTACCGCCGATTAGGTGCTCCTGAATGACCCTCTCTACTCGTTCTTCCGTCATGGAATGATACCAAACCCCGTCCGGATAAACGACCATAGTCGGGCCACTCTCGCACACGCGGAGGCAATCGGCTTTGGTACGATGGATTCCCCCTTTTCGCGGATCACCGTAACCTAGCTCTCGGAGGCGGCTCTTGAGGTAATCCCAGCATCGGGCGCCAGTGTCACCTGAGTGACACTTTGGTTTCGTTGGCGTGGCACAGAGGAAGACGTGTCTCTTGATGGTGTATTCGGGCGTGTTGTCTGGCATAGGTAGCTTTCTCAGGTTGTGCGCGTGTCTGCGCCCAGATCGCGATGGGTGTACTTCTTGTTCGAGCCCTCACCTTCGAAGTCCGCTACCACCTCACCATGTCCTCGCACGATGTATTTATAGATGGTCAACCCCTCCAGTCCGACAGGACCACGACTGTGGATTCGATTGGTGCTGATACCCACCTCGGCACCAAGACCATAGCGAAACCCGTCGGCGAACCGGGTAGAGGCATTTTGAATCACCGATGCCGAATCCACCCGGGAGAAGAAGACTTTTGCCGTTTGATCATTTTCGGTGACGATAGCGTCGGTGTGTTGGCTTCCGTATTTGTTAATGTGATCTATGCCGTCGTCCAAATCCTCTACCACCTTTATGGAAATTATGTAATCCAAGTACTCGCTGGACCAATCCTCTTCGGCAACTGGTCGAATTGCGCCGTTTGCATGGGCTATTTCCATAGTCGCTTGGTCGCCTCGAAGCTCGACCCCCGCTTCTTTCAGTCGTGGGACTGCTTCGGCAAGAAACTCGCACGCAATGGATCGATGGACCAGCAAGGTCTCCGCGGCGTTACATACCGCTACGTACTGGGTCTTCGAATCGACCACGATCGGAATGGCTTTGCTCAAGTCAGCGTCGTCGTCGATATAAACGTGGCATATGCCGTCCGCGTGCCCCAGAACGGGAATGCGTGTGTTCTCCATAATATACTGGACGAATTCGTTTGAACCGCGGGGGATGATCAAATCGACCTTGTCGACTTGCTGAAGTAGAGAACGCACGTCTTCGCGGGTTTCGAGTAGATTCAACCAGCCATCCGGGATCCCTTCACCACGTGTCGCCTCTTTTACCAGTTCGGCAAGCACTGCATTGGATAACGCTGCCTCCCTGCCACCCTTCAAGAGCACTGCGTTACCCGACTTCAAACAAAGAGAAGCTATCTGCACGAGGGCGTCGGGGCGCGATTCGAAAATGACCCCTAGCACGCCAATGGGAACGCTGATTCGGTATAGCTCCAAGCCTTCCGAAAGTTCGGTCGATCTCTGCTGCACGCCCAAGGGATCGCACTGACGTTGCACGCCTTGAACCATGTGACACAGCGTCTCGAATTTTGCCCCTTGGAGACTCAACCGTTTCAACACCGGCTCGCTCAGCTCGCCAGCGGCAACCATCTTTCCAGCTACTTCCAGGTCTTTCGCGTTGGCCGCTAAGATGGCCTCGCGATTGCGGTCAATCGCCTCTGCGAGACGATATAGCGCCTGGTTCCGCTCCGTTTCCGTGGCTGACGCCAACACCCGTCCCGCGTTTCTCGCACCGGCAGCCAGTTCCCCAACCGATACTGCCATATTACAACTCTTTGACCCGCAGCTCGGTCGCGGAGCTTAGCACCTTGGATAGAGTCCTCGTTACCTTTTGCGGATCTGATACGGTGCCCTCACCGATCAACACGTAGTCCACGAGCAGATGCGCCCACTCCTTCAACTCCTCCGAGTCTCGGTTCCTGGTGAGTATCTCTCCCATATTGCGGATGATCGCATGTGACGGATTGATCTCCAGCAAACGTTTGGTTGGCGCGAATTCGCGGTCTGCCGCCTGCATAAGACGCTCCATATTACGGCCCATGCCCCCCTTTGGAGTCACTAGAACGCAGGGGCTGCCGGTGAGGCGAGTAGACTCCTTCACGTCAGAAACTTGCTCAGTAAGTTCCTTCTTGAGAAAATCGATCAACTCGATGGTCCGTTCCCTATTCTCTTCCACTCCCTCTAGCTTGACCTTGTTGTCCCCGAGATCGAGATCTTCGTCGTCGATCGCCTTGAGCTTCTTGTTGTCGAATTCCTGTAGCGCATTCACCACCCATTCGTCAACCGGATCTCCGAGGTATAGAACCTCTATACTGCGTTCGCGGAACGCCTCTAACAGCGGGCTCTGCGCTACGGCTTCAGCGTTTTCACCGGTTAGATAGAAGATCTCCTCCTGCTCGCTCTGCATGCGATCTACGTACTCTTGCAAGGAAATAGTATCCTCCACGTTGTCACTCAAAGAGGACGGAAATCGCAACAAGGACGCCACTTTATCCTTGTTCTCGAAGTCCATAGCCATCCCTTCCTTCAAGACCATGCCGTAAGCTTTCCAGAACTTCTCATACTCGTCGGGACGATTCTTCATTATGTCTTCCAACATTCCCAAGATGCGTCGAACGAGAGTATTGCGGATTTTCGCCATTACCGGATTGTGCTGCAGCGTCTCCCGCGAAACGTTCAAAGGCAGATCGTCGCAGTCCACGGTGCCGCGTACAAAGCGCAGGTACAGCGGTAGTAGTTCCTTGCAGTCGTCCTGAATAAAAACCCGCCGAACGTAGAGATTTAACGACACTTTTGGCTCCGGGTTGAACAGGAAGTTCATCGGGGCCTGTTTCGGGATGTAGATGATACTGTAGAACTGGATTGGAACATCCACGACGATGTGTTCGTAAGCCATCGGTTTGTCGGGATCACCGGTGAGATGGGTGAAAAACTCCTCGTACTGTGCGTCGGTGATCTCCGTCCGGAGGCGAGTCCATATCGCCGCTGTATCGTTAGCTTGCTTGCCGGCAACTTTGATTGGATACGCTACGAAGCCCGAATGTCTTTTGATGATATCTTCGAGACGATGGGCATCGAGGTACTCCTCACAGTCGCTGCGCACATAAATCTTGATCTCGGTGCCTCTGTCAGACTTGTCCGTCTTCGATATGTTGTAAGTCCCTGCTCCAGTGGATTCCCACTGCACCGCTTCCGCGTCGTCATCGGCACTACGCGTGTTCACCACGACTCGTTCCGCAATCATGAATACGGCGTAGAAGCCGACGCCGAACTGGCCTATCAACTGCAGTTTCTTTGACTCGTCTTCGTCTTTGAGTTGGGCGATCTCTTTTAGAAACTCGGCGGAACCGGAGTGTGCGATGGTACCAATGTTTTCGTTTACCTCCTCTCGCGTCATGCCGATTCCCGTGTCTCTTATGGTCAGCGTTTTAGAACTCTTGTTAACCTCGATCTCGATTTCCAGCGACGCATCGGGATCAGTGATGTCGCGATCCGTCAACGAGCGGAAATGAACCTTATCCAAGGCGTCGGAGGCATTGGAAATGAGTTCCCTGAGAAACACCTCGGAATGGGTGTAAAGGGAATGGATGAGGATCTGCAGCAATTGCTGTACCTCGGTCTGAAAAGTGCGCTCTTCGGCCTCTTCTCCCATTTTATCGTTATCATCCGACATAGGTGTATAGCTCCCTCGACCTCTCCACTTATATTTGCATAACTTTTTGTCTCTTAGTGAGTTAACAATGTACGAAAGCCCTGATTGTAGGCAAGTGTGGGTTGTCTGATATACCCCTGACCGTATCTTGTCCACCTATGCCCGACGACGTTTACGACCTGATAATCGTTGGCGGTGGTCCCGCTGGTGCGGTGGCAGCCATTTACGCCGAAAGACGCGGCTTGAGGACGCTGCTGTTGGACAAAGAGCGCTTTCCCCGCGATAAGATTTGCGGCGATGCGCTCTCAGGTAAAGCGATTGCTATTCTTCACGAGCTTCAGCTTCTCGAAGAGGTGAAGAGGCTACCGGGTGCTTCGATACGATATGTGGTGTTCGGAAGCCCGGAACACCGGAAATCAGAAATCGATCTCGAGCGTCACAGCCATCGCGACCTCCTGACCGGGAGCGAGCTGATCGGACAAGGTTGCGTCATCCGCAGGCAGATCTTCGACAACTTTCTTTTCCAGCAGGCTCGGACGCGTGTCGATCGATGCATCGAGGGATTCGCCGTCGAGCAGTTGGACTACGACGCGGACTCGGATTTGCGTTTGGTCCGAGGGCGCAAGCAAGATTCCGGCAAGCTCACCGAGCTTCGAGGTCGCATTGTACTAGGGTGTGACGGATTCAACTCGGTTGTCGCCAGACATTGCGGGTTATATAAACATGAAAGCCGTCACTGGGTTGTAGCGTTGCGCTGTTATTTCGAAAACGTCAAGGATCTGACCGACCAAATCGAACTGCATTTCATCGACGCCGTTCGCCCCGGCTATTTCTGGATTTTTCCCCTGGAAAACGGATGCGCGAATGTCGGCATAGGTAGCGTCCATAAAACAGTGAAGCGGCAAGGCATAAATCTGAAAGAAGCGCTGGCCGCGACCATCGAGAGCCCAGCATTTCGCGCTCGCTTCGCGGATGCGCGACGATTGGAAAAACCTGTGGGATGGAACCTCCCGGTGGGCAGCAAAAGACGCAAAATTCACGACTGCAACGTCATGTTGTTGGGTGACGCCGCGTCTCTCATCGATCCATTCACCGGCGAAGGCATTGGCAACGCGCTGTATTCCGCGCGCCTCGCTGTAGAAACCGCCGCAGAGGCGCTCCAAGAAGGGGATTACAGCGCCCGATTCCTTAAGCGCTACGAAGACCGTTTGTGGGAGGCGTTAGGAGACGAACTCCTCGTTAGCACCCGGATGCAACAGCTTGGGCGCATACGACCGTTGCTGAATTTTGTAATCCGCAAAGCGGCAAAGAACCCGGCCGTTGGCGATCTCATTGGTGGCATGATGGCCAACTCGGTGCCAAAGAAGGCATTGACCGGTCCGAAGTTCTATCTCAGCCTTTTGTTGCGTTGATTGCCCGCCTATAACGCCATCGCCAGAAAACCGCCATCTACCTTAAAGTCAGCGCCGGTAACAAATCCGCTCGCTTCTTGGCAAGCCAGAAACACCGCAGCTCCAACTAGTTCGCTGGGCTCACCGAATCTCGCCATCGGCGTGCGTTTCATGATCTGCTCACCTCTCTCAGTGGGCGTTCCGTCTTTATTGAAGAGCAAGCGACGGTTCTGCTCTCCTGGGAAAAAACCGGGAACGATGGCGTTCACCCGGACGCCACTCCCACCCCATTCACGAGAAAGAAATTTAGTGAGGCTGAGAACGCCCGCTTTCGCTGCAGAGTAAGCCACCACACGCGACAACGGTTCGTAAGAAGATACCGAAGCGATGTTGATGATGGATCCCTTTCTTGCCGCTACCATCGGCGGACCGAATACCTGACACGGCAGCAAAACGCCGCCGACGAGGTTCAAATCGAAGTTCCGGCGCCATGCTTCGAGGTCGAGTTTTTCGAAAGGAAGTTCCGGTGTGACCGTCACGCCAGGTTCGTTACCACCGGTGGCATTGACGAGGACCGTCGCAGTCCCGAATCGATCTCGCACCTCATTGTTGGCGGCAGATACGGAGCCGCGATCCGTGGCGTCACAGAACAAGAAGAAAGCATCACGCCCCGCATCCTGAATCGCTGAAACCCTGGCGGCGCCTCGTTCCTCGCTGCGCCCTAACACCACCACCCGCGCTCCCGCTTCCGCTAGACCTTGTGCCATAGCACCGCCCAGAGCTCCCGTACCGCCGAAAACAACTGCTACCTCTTTGCTTAGGTCGAACATAGCCATAATCTATCCGTATCGTTTAGTAACCAAGTCCGTGGGATAACAATCCTATACACCCTCCGAACACGTTGCCCCAGACGATCAACCAGCCCAGGTGCTGACGCATCACATCCTCCATCATTCGTTTTACCGCTTCCGGTGTCAACTCCTGCAGCTTCGCCTCCAACAGCTGATTAACTTGCTCGCGCAATGCTCCAGCCTCTACCCCCGGTTTGGCAAACTCGGTTGCCACCAAGGGCGCGACGTCTTCACCCATGCCAATCAGGAATCGTTTAACCAAAGGTTTCACAGTCTGGGTGCCCACCATCTTTAGTATCATACCGGTCGGCGTTTGTTGCATTTCCTCCAGCTTGCGCTCTATGATCGCATCCACTTCCTCGGACTCGAGAATCGCTACCAGTTTGGAACCGATGTCGGCGTCGTTCGAGATGGTGTCGAGTCGTTCCGCAAAGAAACGCGACAGGTAATCTTCGTCGAAGAAATGAACCATAATCAAGTCTTTTACCGTCGTGCGAATTTCGCGAAAACGACTTGGTATCACTCCGGAGCCGTAAAGCAGGGGTATACGGTCGAACAGCATCTTCACGGCTAACCAATTGGTTAGCCCTCCGGCGAAACCGAAGAGTCCAGCGGCCGTCAACCATTCTGCCCACAGGTAATGACGCGAAATGGTCAAACCTGCAATGAGGACGGATGCGGAAATCCAGTTGGAAACCCGACCTTTCTCGATAAATCTACGGGGTTGACTGTGCATTCTTGGTAGAAGTATGGCGAGAGGATCTATAGCGAAGAAAGATTCTGCTTCCGGTCATCCCGGCGCTCCAGCGCCAGCTCAATCAATCGGTCGATCAGCTCACCGTAATCCAGGCCACTGGCTTGCCAAAGTTTGGGATACATGCTTATCGGCGTGAAACCTGGGATAGTATTGATCTCATTGAGGTACACTTTCGACTCGTCCGGCGTCACAAAAAAATCGACGCGCGCCATACCTGACGCATCCACCGCGCCGAATGCTTGTAACGCTAAGCAGCGGACGTGTTCGGTGGTGTGTTCAGATAGCCGCGCCGGGATCACAAAATCTGAGTTATCGTCGATGTATTTTGCGTTGTAGTCGTAGAATTCGTTCCCCGGAACTATTTCACCCAGTACGGAGGCTTTCGGGTCATCATTCCCCAGTACCGCACATTCGATCTCGCGGCAGTCACCGGCATCCGCTTCCACCAAAATCTTGCCATCATATCTGGCGGCTTCGTTCATACCGTCCTTCAACTCAGAGGCATCATGCACTTTTGTTATGCCCACACTAGACCCGAGGTTAGCCGGTTTGACGAATACAGGATAGATCAACTCCTCTTCGACCTCGCTTTGAACCTGCATCGGTTCTCTTTGCCACCGACGACGCCGGAACACTAGATAGGGTAGCTGTTCCAAACCCTCGGCATGGAAAACCCGCTTCATTAATTCCTTGTCCATGGAGACGGCCGAGCCGCCAACCCCCGCACCGACGTATGCAATCCCCGCCAGTTCCAGCAAACCCTGCACGGTTCCATCCTCTCCGTAAGGACCGTGAAGAATCGGAAACACCACATCGACCGATCGATGGTCCACACTCTCGAGGGTGTTACCGTTGGACGGAATCAGGTCGCTGCTACCTGGATAGTCCAACAGAACCGGCACAAGGTCGTCGCCCTGAACCGTTCCAGCTGACAGCACCTTTCGGGCGTCGTCTGCCAACAGCCAGCCCCCCTCCTTGGATATGCCGATCATGGTGACGTCGTATTTTTCCACGTCGATCGCCTCCAATACCGAACGAGCCGAGGTTACGGAAACCTCGTGCTCGCAAGACCTGCCACCAAAAAGCACGCCGACGCGGATCTTGTTCGACATGAAGTAAACCCTTCGCTTTGCCAAGGAAGAAAAAACGCACCGATAGTGACGCAAATTTAAATATATTTGCGCCTCCATGCGGTGTCCATGTGGTTGTCTTGCCGTACGCAAAGCTGTGTGGTAATATCTAACTCCCCGCAGAATAAGTAACCTACGTTAAGAAAGGCACGGCACATGAGTGACTCAACTGGATTCTCTGTAGCGGTCGGAAAACGCCAGTTGTTTCTAGACGACTTCGACATCGAGCAGCTCAGCAATCTCAGGCGCTCCCTGCATCAGCCGATAAAGAAAGGTGCCGTAATTCGGAACCCCGATCCCGACGCGACCGTCCAGACCCGCAACGCGCCTTATTGGGATCCAGACCAGGAAGCATTCTTCCTGCGAACAATAGGCGTTAAGGACAATACCTGGCAAAGCCCCGACGGTCTGCATTGGACTACTGCGCCCGGACCGGCTGGCGAACTCACCGGGGTAAGTATGGTTGTGCGCGATGGACGGGACAACGACCCCAGCCGACGATACAAGGCCGCATTGCTCGACACGGGATTCGCGGTTTCTTGCGATGGAATCCACTGGACCAAGCTGGATACTCCTGTAGTCCAAAGCCAAGACGAGGGTAACTTCAGCTACAACGAGGCCGAGGGGCTATTCATCCACACGGTGAAACGGGGGACCGAATTCGGACGTTCCGTCGCTATCGCAACGAGCACAGACTTCGAAAACTGGGACGACTTGGGGGTAGTGTTTAGCACCGACGAAAAGGATCAAGAGATTGGCCACGAAGTCATTGAAGCCAGGCGCTCCAATCCGCTCCTGCAACAAACCGAATTCAACAACCCCGAGCATTACAGTATCGAAATCTACAACATGGGCGTGTTCAGATACGAAAGCCTGTATATCGGGATGCCGTCAGTCTACCATCACACTGGCAAGGTCTCCCCGGAGTGGGAGGGGTTCAAAACGATGAATCTGTCCCCATATATCCGTGAATGCGTCGAGAAGCATGGTGACTACACGGGTTTCTACCACGTCCAGTTAGTCAGCAGTCGCAATCTCAAGGATTGGAACAGAGTGGCCGAACGCAGGCCCTTCATCGAATCATCGCCTCTATACAGTGGAGCTTATGATCTGCAAACGATCATCGGACCGTCCAACGCGATCGTTCGCGGTGATGAACTCTGGTTCTATTACACGGGAATCAAGAACTACGCTTTCATTACCTCTGGCGGCGTTCCAGGATACGACGACTACCGGGCTGACTGCGGCGCAATCTGTCTCGCTGTTCTGCGGCGTGACGGGTTCGTATCACTGGATTCTGGAGATCAGGAGGGCTCTGTACGCACCGATCTCTTCCGATTGGAGGGCGACTCTCTGAGTGTGAATGTCGATGCCTCCCGCGGAGAACTACGTGTCCTCCTGTTAGACAGCAACCGCCGCGAGCTTGCGCAATCAGAAGGCATCCGCGAGGATCAGGTAGGCAAAACCGTAGCGTGGAAGAGTGGAGAAATCGCCAAACATCGCGGAGAAGCTGTCCATCTGGAATTTCGGTCCGCGAATACCCGATTGTACTCCTACTGGTTCAACGAGTCAGCATCATCTGCAATTTGACCCATGATCTCTTGGTTCTCCGTTTTTGCTGGTTCGCCGGCGTATGTCGTCAGAATCTACATATGGGCTCGACGCCGACTGGACACGGTTACCTTCCGATTGTACAAGTCTATCCTGCTTTTTTGCGGGTTGGTATTGAGTTCCTGCGCCCGGGCGCCTGCTCCCGACTTTGATGTTGAAAGCGGTCTGAAGCCAAGCATCCGCGAGATTCCCGGCGATGTCGATTACCTCTTGCCGCTGGAGAATTCGATCGTGCGCGAATACAATCTTGCCCGCACCAACCCACGGCGCTACGCCTTCTTCGTGTCTCGCGTGCGACCGTACTTTGATGGAAATGTGATGACACGCCCCGGTTATGGCCCGGTGGTTACCGTGGAGGGTGTAGAGGCCTTAGACGAAGCTGTCCGTTTTCTGCGCAAGGCGCGGCCCATAGCTCCGGTATCGCCGTCCAAGGGACTCTCGCTGGCCGCGCTGAAACACGTGGATGATCAGGGTCCCAAAGGTATTGTGGGTCACGGCGGTTCTGATAGCTCACTTCCAGGGCATCGCATCGAAATTTACGGTCGTTCCCGGGGTCACATTGGCGAGAACATTGCCTACGGTCCTCACGCCGCCCGCGAGGTGGTGATAGGTTTGATTATCGACGACGGCATGGAAGGACGCGGTCACCGCAAGAATATTTTCAACAGCCTGTTCCGGCAGATCGGTGTGTCGTGTGGATACCATAGCAAGTTTCAGATTATGTGCGTAATGACGCTGGCAGAATCGTTCGAAGACAACCCGGGATCAGAACGTAACTAGGTAAAAAGGAAGCAGAAAATGCCGCAATCCGGTTTAGTTGGCATGGCCGTGGCCGACCTCGACACACCTGTATTGATGGTGGATCTAGACAAGCTCGAAGAGAACATCGAGCGCATGGCGCGGATCATCACCAAAGAAGCGAGTGTTGGTTGGCGCCCCCATACCAAAGCCATGAAAATTCCGGCTCTGGCTCACATGCTGCAGAATGCCGGTGCCCACGGCATTACCTGCGCCAAGCTGGGCGAAGCGGAGGTAATGGCGGCGGGAGGTATTCGCGACATCCTCATCGCCAACGAGATCGTTGGGGCAACCAAGATTAGAAGACTGGTTAATCTTCGTCGCCATGCCGACGTCATAGTGATTGTTGATTGTGTCGAGAATGTCGAAGAGCTCGATCGCGCAGCTCGAGACAAAGGTGTAAAGCTGAGAGTGTTGATCGAAGTCAACGTGGGGATGAACAGAGCTGGTGTAGAGCCAGGGGAACCTACCCTAGATTTGGCGCGAAATATTGCCCCGCGCAAGGGGTTGCGCCTGGCCGGACTGCAAACATGGGAAGCCCAGGCAGTTATGGTCGAGCCAGAAGAGGAAAAGCGTAAAGTAGTCACCGAGGCCTTGGACAAGTTCGTTGGTTCCGCCAACCTTTGCCGCGATTCTGGAATCGATATTGAGATTCTCAGCTGCGGCGGAACGGGAACGTATTGGATCAGCGCGTTTCACCCTGGCATCACCGAGGTCGAGGCAGGCGGAGGAATCTACGGCGACATACGCTACGTTAAGGACTTTCACGTCGACCACGTGGCGGCACTGAAGGTCCTCTCGACGATTACCAGCCGTTCCACATCCTTTCGAGCCGTTTGCGACGCCGGCAGGAAAACCATGAGCAATGACGCCTCTGTTCCCAAACTTCTAGGCGTGCCCATGAAGTCGATGGGGTTCTCGGCGGAACATTGCACCATCGAACTGGAAGCGCCGAATGATCGCCCGAAGGTGGGCGACAAAGTAGAGTTCGTCGTCGGCTACTCGGACACCACCGTTCTCATGCACAACGAGATGTATGGGATTCGAGATGGTATGGTCGAAACCATTTGGCCCGTGATAGGACGAGGAATGCTGCAATGAACGATTCGATGTCGAAGCGACAACTTGCATCCATTGTCCACAGGATACGATCAGAATGATTGACCCAATAGATCAGCAACTGGCTGGCCTGATTTTTACGTCCTCCGAAGTTCGCAGTAACTTCGAAATTCTTTGCGACGACCTCGGTAGTCGCTTCGCTGGGACCGAAGAAGAAACGCGGGCAGCCGTGTTTCTAAAAGAAAAGCTCATTCAGTACGGCCTTAGCGCAGTCCACAGCGAGCCGTTCGCGTACAACGGATGGACCCGTGGAGACGCTCGCCTGACGGTTGTCAAACCCTGGAGCCGCGAGCTGAAATGTCTGTCGCTTCCCATGTCACCACCTGGAAAAGTCCAGGGTGCCGTAATCGATCTCGACCGCGGCGCTCCAGAGGACTTCGAGCGCCAAACAGAAATATTGCGCGGAAACATCGCGCTGGTGAATATCGCCAATCCGGTTTCCTCTGGACGTTGGATTCAACGTATAGAGAAATACAACCGCTCTGTTCTGGCGGGGGCAAGTGCCTTCATTTTTATGGGAAACGAAGAAGGTTACGGAGCGGTTACCGGCGCCCTTGGTTTCAATCGTTGGGGCCTGATCCCCGGGATCGCCGTTTCTCGAGAAACCGGTTTGCAGTTAAAGCGATTGCTACGGCGTGGCGACCTGCAAATCCAATTAGAAACCACCGACCAGCAGGTTTCCAAGACCTCTTGGAATGTAATCGGGGATATAGCATCAACTGGCGGTGGGGACACGGCTGAAATGGTCGCGTTCGGCTCGCATTACGATGCTCACGACCTAGCTCAGGGCGCCCATGACCCTACGTCGGGCTTAGTGGCATGTTTGGAGGCGACCCGTGCGCTCTCCCTGCACAAAGAGCAGTTGAAACGTCCCCTTCGTGTGATCCTCTTTGGCGTCGAAGAGCTCGGATTGATCGGCGCGCAAGCTTATGTCGACACTCACCAAGCGGACCTGGATCGCACCCGCTTCTTGCTCAACCTCGACGGCGCCGGCGGACCTACAGAAAAGGCGCTCTTCCTGTATGGGCAGGACACGCGGGGGTATTTTCGCGCTATAGCAGACCAATTCGACGATGAATTCATCGTAGATATGGACGTTTCGCCAATGCGGGAACCGGAGCATATTTCCGCCGATCATTATCCGTTCATGGCCGCCGGTGTACCCGCGGGATTTATGCGCGACCCGGGGCTCAGCATCTCAACTGGCTTCTACCATACCGCCCATGATACGGTAGATAAAATACGCGTGATCGATATGAGAGAGGCGGCGTTTCTTGCAGCGCAGCTGATCTGGCGGATCGCCAACGACGACCATTGGCCGTTCACCAGATTGTCGCTCGCGGAGCGGCAGAAGCAGCTCGCGGACTACGAGTGGTCGGAAGTGTGCCATGTCGAAGCTGAGGTTGAGAAGCTGCGCACAGAAATGGGGGGAAATCTGTCGTGAAATGGGACCTGCTCATTAAAGGAGGGGAACTGCTAGATCCCGCCCGCAGGGTGAGAAAGCAAGAGGACGTGGCTTTCAGCGCGGGCCGAGTGGCAGAAACCGGATCAGATCTTGATGCGAGGCAGGCACGCACGACCTTGGACGCTACGGGACTGCTGGTGACTCCTGGAATGATCGATCTTCACGTGCACGTCTTTCCCAAGGTGAGTTACCTCGGTCTCGATCCGGACAGCACCTGTCTCGCCAGAGGTGCGACCACGGTGGTCGACGCCGGCAGTGCCGGTGCGGATACTTTCGATGCCTTTCGTCACTGGATAATCGATGTCAGTGCCACTGATATCCTCGCCTATCTCAACATCGCTTCCACTGGCATGCTCAGCCCCGAAGTGGGCGAACTGATGGATCTGAACCACGCCAACGTCGATAAGGCGTGCAAAACGATCGAGCGGCACCGCGACCGCATCCTCGGCGTCAAGGTACGCCTCACCAGGGACCTCATAGTCAGCGAGCAAGCAGGTCTGACGCCCCTACACCGCGCCCGCGAAGCAGCTGACGCCGCCGGTCTTCCGATAATGGTCCATCCGCAAGACGCGTTCTGCGATTCGTTGGACGACATTCTTGCCGTGATGGGCAAGGACGATGTGTTGACTCATTGCTTCCATGCTAAGGAGGGCTGTGGCATCCTCGACGCAGAGGGGAAAGTCCGCGATTCCGTTAACGACGCTATCGCACGCGGGGTGCTCCTGGATGTCGGGCACGGACGCGGCTCGTTCGGATGGGAGATTGCGGAAACGGCCTTGGCGAATGGCCTGCAACCGCACACGATCTCCACCGACCTGCACACCTTGAACATTGAAGGCCCGGTACACGACCTAGGAAATGTGGTGAGTAAATTTCTTCAGTTGGGTATCGGTCTGGACGAAGCGTTTGCAAAGGTTACCTCGGTTCCAGCGCGTTTTCTTCGGTTGGAGGATCAGATCGGCACGCTCAAGCCAAGGGCTCGCGGAGACGCAGTAGTCTTTGAGCTGCGCCAAGGCAGTTTCCGATTGGAAGATGCCTACGGTGCCATCCGCACCGGCAGTCATTGCCTAGAGCCACGAACAGTGGTCAAGAACGGCTTGGTATATCGGCAGCTCTGATGACGGCGCACTATGGCCTACCAGCGGCTACGCGAAGTCCCCGTTTGGGGCGACCCACAGCAAAACGCAGTCGATCAGATTGAGAACTGCGCCCGCGGTGCGGAATACTGCGCCCTCATGGCGGACCATCATCTCGGTTACGCCGTGCCCATCGGTGGGGTCGTGGCTTATGAGGACCAAATAAGCCCATCGGGCGTTGGCTACGACATTTCGTGCGGCAACAAAGCTGTGCTTCTGGACGCCGATGCCACTGAGATTCGCAGTCACATTTCTCAGTATATGGACGCGATCTGGAAGGCGTTGTCGTTTGGCATTGGTCGCAAGAACCGGGAACCGGTAGATCACGATCTGTTTTACGACGACCCGGCGTGGAAGATAAAGGTCGCCGCCCAGCTAAAGGACCTGGCGCGAACTCAACTAGGCACAATCGGCTCGGGCAACCACTTCGTCGATCTGTTTGTGGACGAACAAGAACGGGTGTGGTGTGGCGTTCACTTCGGATCGCGGGGTTTGGGCTACAAACTCGCGGCTCATTTCATCAAAGAGGGCGGCGGCCGCGACGGCATGCATGTGGATCCCGTCGTGATTGACGTCGATTCCGAGCTTGGGCAAGAATACATCGCCTGCATGACCATGGCAGGTCGTTACGCCTATACCGGCAGAGACTGGGTCTGCAAAAAGGTGGCTACAATTCTGGGAAGCGATATCCTCCAAGAAGTCCACAACCATCACAACTTTGCCTGGCGTGAAACCCACTTCGGACGAGATCTCTGGGTCGTGCGTAAAGGTGCTACCCCCGCATGGCCCGGTCAGCGAGGTTTCGTTGGCGGCACCATGGGCGACATTTCGGTGATCGTCGAGGGTGCGGAATGCGAAGAGAGCAAGGTGGCGCTCTATTCGACGGTTCATGGCGCCGGACGAGTTTTGTCCCGCACCCAGGCTGCGGGAAAAAAAAGCTGGCGGCGTGGCAAATCCAAAACCAAGAAACCGGGCATCATCAGCCGAAGGATGATGCTTGACTGGGTTCTCGAAGCGGGCGTGGAGTTACGTGGGGCTGGCACCGACGAGTCTCCCCACTGTTACAAGCGACTACCCGAGGTGCTGAAATATCACGACCAGTCGATAAAGGTCCTCCACACTCTCACGCCGATTGGTGTCGCCATGGCCGGAGAGGATGATTACGACCCGTTCAGAGACTAGTGGCGCAAGAGGCGAACTCCTAAAATACCAGATTGCTGCCGAATCGAACAAACAATATACTTACTCGATGCGCAGTCGCTTGCGCCGAAAAGTACAAAACCGGGAGAAGAAAATGGTTGACATTCACAAGGCATGGAAGCGCGACTTTGATGTTTATGACCGGATCAAGGAACTCAATATTGACTTGGGGGCGAAAGATTCAGCTTTGCCTCCGTCCGGGTTTCCCATCTGCGGAGCTACATTCACGCCGTCAGGACTCGTGTTCATGTCGGGGACAGGAGGCGGAACCGGTGCAGTTACCAACGATGACGACGACGTCAAGACCGGCAACGCTGCAGGCCGAGAAGCTGGCATAAAGCACATCGCCGCATTGCACTGGGCACTTGATTCCTACGGCACCCTGAACGATGTCTGGTACTGTGTTAAATGCATCGGCATGGTCAATTCGCACGGTGGCGCCTCATTCTCCAAATCACCGGAGGTGGTTAACGGTTACAGCAAGGTGTTTCACGATGTCTTTGGGGGGCCATTATCGGAATTTGCCAAGAGCGGCTCCGACAGCTCGTTGTCGGGCTGGCATGCGCGCAGCGCCGTCGGAGGGTTCGATCTTCCTGGTCATTGCATGATCGAGCCGGAAATGATCGTTCAGATCGATCCCGAGCTGGCACTGCGAATCATCAAAGAGCGAGGACCCTGTCTATAGTTTGCACCTTATATACAATCCTATATATTTACCGTACTAAACGAAGTGGCGATTTGAAGGCAGCTTGCAGCCACTGTAAAAATTCGCTAAAAGCCAGCGCAAAGGTTTAACCATAATCAGATAGTCCAGGCTTGTGGCCTGGGTTTTGGTTTCCACCCAACGCTATTTTAGCGTTGGTTTTTTTTAGGAAACTGTTGATAAATGGACTCACAAGACTTAGGTAGCTCCACCCGCTCGGTGCACGCGGGAGAGGCTCGTGAAAAGCCGGAGAAATCGCTCACCACGCCGATCGCACAGACGGCGACCTTTGTGTTCGACACCCTACAGGAGTTTGAACAGTTCAAAGCCGGAGAGCGTCACAACTTCGAATACGGGCGCTACGGCAATCCGACGCAACTGGCGGCGGAACGAAAACTTGCTGCCTTGGACAACGCCGAGGACGCATTGCTCTTCCCATCTGGAATGAGCGCCGTGACAAGCGTATTGATGGCGATGCTTCGAAGTGGTCAACACATGATCGTTGTGGAAGACTGCTACCGGATGACCGCCAAGTTCTGCTCGATCATCAAAAAGTTCGGTATCGATTCGACCTTTGTGAAACCTGGGGACTACGCCGCGTTGGCCGCTGCGGTACAACCAACCACCAGGGTGATCCTCGCCGAGTCGCCGACGAATCCGCACTTGAACGTGCTGGACTTGAACAAACTGGTACCATTCGCCAAAGAGCGTCGCCTGAAGGTCCTCATAGACAGTACTCTGGCCACCCCGATCAACCAACGACCTCTTGACTTCGGAGTCGATTTGATTCTTCACAGCGCAACCAAATATCTCGGCGGCCACAACGATCTTCTGCTCGGCTCG
The DNA here is from genome assembly GCA_964401715.1 of uncultured Gemmatimonadaceae bacterium. Classification (GTDB taxonomy): domain Bacteria; phylum Latescibacterota; class UBA2968; order UBA8231; family UBA8231; genus CAYNZV01. The sequence continues at coordinate 31,190 of CAYNZV010000039.1, forward strand.
GTATGCGGCGCAAGTCCTATCGTGGAAGCGATTCGCGAATATTGTAAAGTGATCGGAACAACTCCCGATCCCAATTCCTCGTATCTGCTCATTCGCGGTTTGAAGACCCTGGCCGTGCGAATGCAGCGGCAAAACGAGACCGCCCTGCACATTGCCCGGCACCTGGAGTCCCACGGCAAGGTCAAACGCGTTTTTTATCCGGGACTGGAAAGCCACCCCGACCATCAGGTGGCCGTTGAGCAAATGAGCGGCTTTGGCGGTTTGGTCAGCTTCGAAATCGAAGGGGGATTAGATTGCGCTCAGCGTTTTATTCACGAGCTGCAACTACCTTACCTCGCCCCCAGTCTCGGTGGGGTCGAGACGCTGGTCTCCCATCCAGCGACCGTATCATACTACGACCTTAGTCGCGAGGAACGGCTTGCCATAGGTATCAGCGACGAGCTCGTGCGCTACGCAGCCGGCATCGAGGATTGCGAAGACCTCGTCGCTGATATCGACCAAGCGTTGGGTAAGATTTGATCACGGATGGTCAAGCCGTTCCGGTATGGGTCGACTCTAGTTGCCGATAAGAATCGAGCAGCGGGCCGTACACAGTTCTCGAATCCCCCTGCGGATAGATGGTAGAATTGGGAATCGGGCGCGTAAACGGTGCCACGATCGTGGGCCAGTCTGTCTCAGAGCCTCGTTGTTTCGCGAAGGCGTAATTGGCCCTCAGAGCCGCGCCAAGAGCCGCGGAGTTCGTAGTCTCGTAGCGGTGCACCGGACAGGAGTGCACGTCAGCGAATATCTGCAGGATGCCCGTGCTCTGCGAAGCACCGCCGGTGACATATAGTGACCTGATTGGAACTCCCATCCACCTGGAGTGTATGACCGAAGCCATAGCCTGTGCTTCGACAACCGCACGCACGTTTCTCGGCACGTCATCGAGGTCGAGGTCTGCTCTTATTACCATTGGCGCATCCACTCTGGGAACGATTTCGGGACCGAAGAAAGGCAACATTAAACCGCCGTCGTTGCCGGGTTTGCTAACGCGCAGCATCTCCTCGAACCCTTCCCATGTGAGGCCGTATTGATCGCGCACAGCTTCCCGCGCTAAGCTGCCATTCATGAAACAAATCAGCGCCATGTAGTTGTGTCCGTCCGGAGAGGCGAACAAACAACCCTCGCCCTGCGAAGACGTGCGCGGTGCGCTCATGCAGGCGAAAAGCGTGTCGCTGGTCCCCAAGCTTAACGCCACCCTTCCTGGCTCTACCAGACCCATCCCCATCAAGCTGCAGGGATTGTCCCCAGAGAAGGGAAAAACCTTGCACTGAGACGAGAACCCGTAGCGCTCTGCAAAGTAAGAACAGATGTTGCCGACCATCTCGTTGGAGCAAACGATGGGGGGCATTTTCTCCGCTAGGGAGGGCGCTGCGGCATCCATTGCGGTCGAGCTCCACTGTCGTTCGGTGATATCCATCAGGTTTGTGCCACTGCCGTCACCTGGATCCACCGGCACCAAGCGCCCGGCCAACAAGCTAGCTACGTAGGAACTCACCAAACCGATGTAGGCAGTTTCTCTATAGCCCTCTGGTTCGGTTTGAAAAAACCTGCGGATCTGGGGTCCACTGAATCGCTCGAACGCAGTGTTTCCTGTCAGATCCTGCAACTTTTCCGCTCCTCCCAAGGTCTGTTCGATCTCCTGGCATTGCGCGGTGGTAGAAGTATCCATCCAAATGGGGGAACTGGCGCGGGAAAAAATATCCGCGATTTGGCTTACCAGTGGTTGACCGGAGTCCAGTCTACCTAGCACCCGTGACGCTTTCTCGGTGAGGTACACCGTTCCGTGTTGCTGGCCACTGCCGGCGAGGGCGTGGATCGAGGAAAAATCAAATCCATCAGCGCGCAGGGTCTGGAAGAGCAGATCAAGCGCCTCCGCCCACATGAGCGGGAAGCTGTGCACCACTCCTTCTCCACGATCGACCACACCGTGCTCGACCCCGTACACTGCCGAGAAATGATCGTCGAAGCTCACAGATTCTTCGAGCTCTATTTCTCCTTTCTCTGCATCGATAACCATAGCTGTCATCGACTGCGTGCTGGCGTCAATTCCCAGAAATTTGCCCATTAAAAACCACTTTCGTAAGTTGTTAATTTTATATCAAATAGACTACGAAAATCACTATTTGCCATCAAAACAACGCCGCGGAGTACAATGGAAGCTCTGAGGAACACCGATCCCGAGGTCGCCAATATAATTGACGCTGAGAACAGGAGACAACACAACAAGATCCGTTTGATTCCGTCAGAAAACTACGCCAGTCAAGCCGTATTGGAAGCAACTGGTTCCGTGTTGACGAACAAATATTCGGAGGGTTACGCCGGCAAACGGTACTACGAAGGTCAGCAGCAGATCGACCGCCTTGAAGAATTGTGTGCCGAGCGTGCGCGCGAACTGTTCGGCGCAGAACACGTCAACGTACAACCGTATTCCGGTTCTCCGGCCAACCAAGCGGTCTGTGTAGCCATGGCCAAACCGGGCGATACGATCATGGGACAAGCCCTCGATCACGGTGGCCACCTAACCCACGGTGCGCTGGTCAGTGTGTCCGGCATCCACCACAAGTCGATTCAATACGGAATCAACAAAGAAACCGGCACCTTGGATTACGATCAGGTAGAGTCCCTGGCACGTGAGCACACACCACGCCTCATCTTTTGTGGTGCCACGGCGTACCCTCGGATCATTGATTTCGAACTTTTCGCTTCCATAGGACACAGCGTGGGCGCGCTGGTGGTGGCCGATATCGCCCACATTTCTGGACTAGTAGCAGCCGGCGTCCATCCTAGCCCGCTCCCCCACGTAGACATCGTCACATCGACGACCCACAAAACTCTAAGGGGACCACGGGGCGGCATGATCATGTGCAAGCAGGAACATGCGGATGCGATCGACAAGGCGGTCTTCCCCGGTTTGCAAGGAGGCCCGCACAATCATACCACCGCGGGATTGGCGGTGGCTTTGAAGGAAGCAGGAACGGATGAATTTCGGTCCTATGCGGTGAAAATTGTGGAAAACGCTAAAGTCTTGGCGAACGCGTTGAAGAAACGCGGATTCGATCTAATTACCGGCGGCACGGAAAACCATTTGCTGTTGATCGACATGACCAATAACGGTATCACGGGTAAACAGATGTCCAAGGCACTGGATCCTTCGGGTATTGTGTGCAATTTCAACACAGTGCCTTTTGATCCCAAACCACCCCGCAATCCGAGCGGTATACGTTTGGGTACGCCGGCGATTACGAGTAGGGGCTTCGGTGCTGAAAATTTGGAGCAGCTTGCAGGATGGATAGAACGTATCGCCAAAGTCAGAGCCAACGAATCGCTGGATCTAGAAGGACGCAAGGAGGTTTACCGGCAAACAGCGGCTGAAGTCAAAGCCGTCTGCGATACTTTTCCGGCACCGGGCCTTCTTTACGACGATAACGGCCAACCCGTGTAAGGAATCGACCTCTCAGCCCGGGAATAGGTCCCTCTCCAGACGCAAGAATAACCTGGTCCGCGCGACGATCACCAAGAACAGACGAGGCGCTACCTGCCCGTTAGGTCATGCACAAGCACGAGAGCTATCAAGGCACGCCACCGATAAGTTTGTGTCTGATCTCATGAGCCGACTTTACACAGGCATAGAGACGATTCTCTATGTATTGGCTCCAAAATTCTGCGCCGGACCAACGCGCGTCTGTCCAACATGGCCTTCGGCACCACCAACCCTCTCGATGCGTCGACGACAACCTAAGTAGATGGTCGCGATTCGACGGAGGGAACATCTGGATATTGTTCGGTGATTAACCAACGGCGGGCATATCTCTTTGCAGGCACCGCCGTCTTCCTGTGGTCGACCGTAGCAACCGCGTTCAAAATATCACTTCAATACATGTCTGTTCCCTTGCTACTTTTTTTTTCAAGTATCGCTTCTGCGTTTGCTTTGGGTGCCATCGCGTGGACCCAAGGCAACATCGGTCAAGCATTCAGTTGTTCAAGAAACCAGTACTTACGCTCGCTGGTTCTTGGCATCCTCAATCCGGTCGCCTATTACCTGGTGTTGTTCGCCGCCTATGAGCGACTTCCCGCCCAAGAAGCCCAAGCGCTCAACTATACCTGGGCGTTCACCCTAGTGTTGTTGTCTATTCCGCTGCTGCGTCAACGTCCTCGAGTCAGAGCTCTCTTTGTTGGCCTGATCTGTTACACTGGCGTGCTGATTATCGGCACCCGCGGTGAGCCATTGAGCATGCAGTTCGCCGATCCGTTTGGCGTCGGTCTGGCTTTGGGTAGCACCCTTCTTTGGTCACTATACTGGATATACAACAAAAAAGATGATCGGAATCCGGTCATTTGTCTGTTGCTGGGGTTTGTTTTCTCGCTGCCGGTAAGTGCCACTGTTTGCGGCGCTACCACCGGGTTCGGGCCGATCCGATGGGAAGGGATTTTGTGTGCAACCTACGTGGGTGTGTTCGAGATGGGTCTTACTTTTTTTCTCTGGCTTTTGGCACTGAAACATTCAGAAAATACGGCAAGAGTAGCCAATCTCATTTTCCTTTCGCCGTTTCTTTCACTAGTATTCATCAGCAAGATCCTAGGCGAAGAGATCCTCGCATCAACCTTATTTGGTCTCTTCCTGATCGTGGCCGGCTTGGGCTTTCAGAAAGCACGTACCTAACTGGCCGCCCGTCATTTCTGCACGTCAATGATCAGATCCGAATAAATCTTGGTCTGTTTCACTAACCACACATCATTGACCCCCCCCTGGAACAGCTAAGAGAGCGTGACTACAAAGAGGTAACCATACCCCCAGCTTTCACAGGTCTTGCAGCAGCGCTGTCATTTCACTGTCCGTAGCCACGCCGTTATGGCGGCTGGTGGACAGTGGATTCGATCGCGCAATGGCGGATATCTCATCGACCTAATTAGTCCGTGTTGGAGGGTATCAACAGTATCAAGAACTGTGCGTCACCTTGATCCGTATTTTTCCAGAATTAAATCCCATGAGCCTTGAG